>NZ_JBHJYK010000019.1:0-252580 GCF_042269865.1 Streptomyces sp. NPDC055966 | reverse complement strand
CAGCAGGCATGGATCAACGACCCGGCCAAGCGCAGGGAACCCGCACCACAAACCTCATAGCGTCACGACCGTCTCACTGGACTTGAAATCTTCCGAGCGGGCCGTGTTCACTGCCGTGGTGTACGTGCTGACCAGCGGTTGTGCCTGGCGGCATCTGCCGCCGACGTTCGGTACGTCTCTCGCGACGGTGCATCGCCGGTTCACTGCGTGGACCGAGGCGGACCTGTGGCGCCGGCTTCACCGGGCGGTGCTGGACGAACTCGGCGCCAAGGACGAAGTCGACTTGACCTCGGCGATCATTGACGCCGCCTCGGCCCGGACGAAAAGGGGGGCACCCTCACCGGGCCGAAGCCGATCGCCTGGTTGTTCGGCTACCGCCGCCTCACCGTCCGATACGAGCGAACCGGCTCACACTTCCTCGCCCTTCTCGGCCTCGCTTCCGCCCTGACCTGCTACAAGAAGCTCTCAAGACTGAAGTCGGGCAGCGGGAGGCCATAGCGGTCTCCCGCTGCCCGAACGTAATCCGGCCAGGCTGGGCGCGATTGATCAGGCCCGGGTCACCGGTGCCTGCAGTTCCGTCACCCAGTCGTCACGATTTTCCGGGCACTCCAGGTTGATCTCGCGGGGGTATCCGGTCGACTGATAGTCGTTGGCGTCGATCCAGCGGGCCAGGGCCTGGGCGGTGGGGAGCACGGCGTCCATCGAACCGTGGTGCACGATGGTCGCTGCCTGGTCGAGGGACGGCAGGTCGAGGATCCGGAAGGTACCGTCCTGGAGAGGGACGGAGACCTGGACGGCGGCGTGGACGCTGATCCTGCCTCCGCCCTCCGGGGCGTCCTCGTAGTACGCGATGCCGGGGCCCGTGGGAGTGATACCCGCTGAGCCCAGGCACCGGAACAGCTCGTCGTAGAGCGGCCCGATGACCGGGCCGATGTCCTCGGGCTCGAAGCTCGCGGCCGTTGCGGTCAGCTGCGCCACCCGGACGGAAGGGACGCTCTTGATGACGACGTCGTTCGTGGGCATGTGCCCCTCATTCTCGATCGCTCGGAGCCTCGCCTCGACCTGGATCAGCCGTGCTCCTGCGGCAGCCATTGCGGTCTCCAGTTCGGCCCGCCGCAGCCGCAGCATGCCGCGCAGTTCCTTGAGGCCGACCTTCTCGTCCACGATGTCCTGGACCTGCTGGAGAGTGAATCCGAGGTCCTTGAGCGCAATGATCCGGTTGAGGCGGGCGAGCTGGGTAGCGGTGTAGTAGCGATAGCCGCTGGCGGGGTCGACGTGAGCCGGGCGCAGCAGTCCGGTCGCGTCGTAGTGACGCAGCATCCGGACCGAGACGCGGCCATGCCGGGCGAAGTCTCCGATGGTGAACATGATGTCTCCGAGCTGACCGCCTGACACGGTGTGAGAGTCAAGAAGCTACTTGACGGCCGGGGCAGCGAAAACTCGGGGCTCCATCGGCGCAGTTGCACGAGTGTGCCCACAAGCGAGCAGTCCGTGACGAGACATCGCCACGTGAGACGTCCTCTTAGTTGATGATTTCGGCGCGGCCATCCAGACGGATTGCGGCCAGCCGGTCTCGCCACATCTGGAGAGCTTCGGGTGTCTGTCGCGTCCAGTCGGTGGCCTCCCCGACGATCCGGAGCGGTTCTCTGCTGCGATAGGAGCGAGTGGGATTTCCAGGGAACTTCTTGTCGGTGACGTTTGGATCGTTCTCGAACTCTCCGGTCGGTTCGACGACATACACCCGCGGGGCTCCGTCACCGGCGGCAAGTTCGGCGGCGAGTCCCGCGCCGTCGCGCAACGCGGTGAAGTAGATGTGGTTCATCACGATTTCGGGCCGGTAGTTGGAACGGAATCCGGCTGTGAGATGATCTCCGACCCGCAGCTCGGCCTTCGTGCCGTGAAAGAACGGTCCCTCGTCCAACACCTGGTTCATCACCACAGGTTACGGCACCTGCTTGCCCGCCCCCAGCTGTCTGCCGAGTGAAGAGCCCCGGACGGGAGCGCTGGATCCACTCCGCCGTTGCCGAAGGCCCCGCTGTGTGCGAGCACCCGCCGCGTCACAGGGAGGCACGGCCGCGGGTACCGAGGGTCCGCCGTGGTGCCGACGGGGGCCGGGCTCGTGCCGAGCAGGCCACGGGCCCGTAGCGTCTCGCAGCGGGAACCAATTCGGTGATCTGCTCAGCCACGGCCGTACCGCTCCTCTGCCTTCCAGAAGTAGATGCACCCGCCGACGCCGAAGAGCAGCGCCCAGCCGACCGCGTACGCCCACACGTGGTGGGGAAGCTGGCGGGCCTTGTGCCCGTCAGCATGCCGAAGATGAAGTAGCACACACCGCGGCGTTCAGCAGCGGGTTCGCCACCTGCCAGATCGATGCGCCCGCATCGGATGCACCGCGTCCTGGAGGACCTCGATGATGTCCCGGTACGAATCCGGCAGCACCCCCACGGCCGGCTCGGGCGTCCAGTGCGGCACCAGACGCACACCGACCGGCGATCCCGACGGCAACCGGAGCTCCTCCATCTCCGCCTCGCCCGCGTCCGCTACCGCCCCGGCAACCGAGACCGTCTCGTTGCCGGACAGGATCCCGGTCATCGTCTCCCGCGTGATCTGCAGCCGGGACAACACGTCCTCCCGCTGACCGACACGCCTGGTCAACTCCTCGATCTGTCCCCGCAGTTCGGCGATCTCCTCCCTTGCGGCAGTCGCCCGCCGATCGAGTTCCTCCAGCCACGACACCATCGCCGCCTCCAAGACCACGTCCTGGGACACGGCGTTCCGCCGTCCGACCACAAGCGGCAACGGCGCACAGCATCACCAGCTCACTGCAGAAGAGCCGCACCCAAACCGGATGACCTCGTTGTGTGTCGGCCACGTCATCAACTGCGGCCAATGAGAGGGGGGACGGCGGGCACCTCGATCGCGTTCTCGATGTCGGCCTCCGTCAGCTTGAACGCCTCGGGGTAGGTGTCGCGGCGGGTGCGGCGGGCGGGTTCGATGGTGCGCCAGGTATAGAGGCAGCGCGCGCACTGCAGCACGTCCCACACACCGGGGACGGGGGACGCGGCGAGCTGGGTGATCGTGCCGAAAGCGCAACGGGGGCACTCAAGGTGCTCGTCGTTCACGGGAGTTGTCCTTTCAGGGGGGGAGGGGAGGAGTGACAGGCGTCAGTGGCGGTCGGCGATGAGGTGCTGCAGGCGGATCGTCCATTCGGCGGTCTCGGGCAGGTCCTTGGCCGGGGTGGAGAAGTTGCCGCGGACGTCCGGGGCGACCGGCGTCGTCGCATCGATGATCATCTTGCTGGTGATGCCGACGGGCTGCGCGGCGGGCGCGAGTTCCAGGACGGACAGGTTGGGGATGACGACGACGTCGTCCTTCGGGTTGACCTTGGCGGACATGGCCCACATGACCTGCGGCAGGTTGAACGGGTCGACGTCCTCGTCGACGAGGATCACCTGGGCCACATAGCCGAGTCCGTGCGGCGTCGTCATGGCGCGCATGCCGACGGCCTTGGCGAAGCCGCCGTACCGCTTGGCCGTGGAGATGATGACCATCAGGCCGTGCGTGTACATGGCGTTGACGGCCTGCACCTCGGGGAACTCGACGCGCAGCTGCTTGAGCAGCGGCACGCACGTGTTGGGGCCGACGAGGTAGTCGCACTCGGTCCACGGCATGCCGAGGTAGAGGGACTCGAAGACCGGGTTCGTGCGGTACGAGACGCGGTCCACGCGGATGACGGGCATGCGGCGGCCGCCCGAGTAGTGGCCCGTGAACTCGCCGAAGGGGCCCTCGATCTGACGCTTGCGGGACTCGATGACGCCCTCGATGACGACCTCGCTCCCCCAGGGCACGTCGAAGCCGGTGAGCGGCGCGGTGGCGATCGGTGCGGGCGCGCCGCGCAGGGCGCCGGCCATTTCGTACTCGCTCTGGTCGTACGCCATCGGCATCCCGGCCACGATCGCCATCACCGGGTCGTTGCCGAGGGTGATGGCGATGGGCAGGTCCTCGCCCCTCTCCTCGGCCTTGCGGAGGTGCTGGGCGACGTCGTGCATCGGGACGGGCTGGAAGGCGAGCCGGTCCCGGCCGATGACCTGGATCCGGTAGGTGCCGACGTTCTGCTTCCCGAAGTCGTCCGGGTCCTCGGGGTCGCGGGAGACGACGGCGGCCTTGTCGAGATAGAAGCCACCGTCTCCGTCGTTGAGGCGGAACAGCGGCAGCACAGAGAACAGGTCGACGTCCTCACCCTCCCGGGTGTTCTCACGCCAGGGCGCGTCCTCGCGGCGCTCGGGCGCGACGGGGAAGGCGTCCCAACGGCGGGCGAACTCCTCGACCTGCTCCTTGACCGGGGTGTTCCGCGGCAGTCCGAGGGCGAGCGCGTGGTTGGCCCAGGAACCGTGGACGTTGAGGGCGATGCGGGCGTCGGTGAAGCCCTTGACGTTGTCGAAGTAGAGGGCGGGGGCGTTCTCGCCGATGCGGCCCGTCGCGTTGGCGGCGGCCGCGAGATCCGGCTCGGGCAGCACCTCGTCGGTGATGCGCAGCAGCTGCTCCTCCTTCTCCAACGTGTCCAGGAAACTGCGCAGATCGTCGTAGGCCATAGGGAACTCCTTTGTGGGTTAAGAAATTTCAGGCGGCGTCAGCCGACGATCGGGAGGCCGTGCGCGCCGCGCGCATCCCGGCCCAGCGCTTGGCGGCCGGCGCGGGCAGGTCGAACTGGTCGAGGATGCGGGCCGTGATGTGGTCGACGATGTCGTCGACGGTCCGCGGGTTGTTGTAGAAGGCGGGCATGGGCGGCACCACGTGCACCCCCATGCGGGCAAGTTCGAGCATGTTCCGGAGGTGGATCTCGCTCAGCGGTGTCTCGCGCGGGACGAGGACGAGCTTGCGGCGCTCCTTCAGGACGACGTCGGCGGCGCGGGCCACGAGCCCCTCGGCATAGCCGGTCCTGATCCCGGCGAGGGTCTTCATGGAGCACGGCACGATCACCATGCCGTCGGTGCGGAACGAACCGGAGGAGATGGTGGCGCCCTGGTCCTCGGGATGGTGTGTGACATCGGCGAGCGCGGACACGTCGGCCACGGACAGGCCCGTCTCCAGCTCGATGGTGGTGCGCGCCCACCGAGACAGCACCAGATGCGTCTCCACGTCCGGCAGCTCCCGCAAGTGCTCCAGGAGCCGGACACCCAACGGGGCTCCCGTCGCCCCGGTCATTCCCACGACCAACCGCACAAGACCACTCCTCACACCTCGCTGACCTGTGTTTCCACGCTAGGAGGCGGTTCTGGGCGTGCGGCGGTACCCTCGGGACTCACGATGGGGAAAAACGGACAGTCTGAGGTCAAGGAGCTGGCCTACACCCCGACCGTGGGCGCCGCGGCCGGGGTCGAGGTGATGGAGCTCTCCGATCTGTACGAGCGCTCGCGCCGCCATGGCAACGACCCGTACGTGCCGCTGCGACCCGCCTTCCACCAGCTGATCGGCGCCCGCTCGCGGCCGCTGCGGATGTGGGTGGACTTCGTCGAGCACGAGCTGCGGCCCGGGTCGTGGCTGTGGATCCGACCGGGGCAGGTGCAGCGGTTCGGCCCCGACCTGGTGGCGGCGGACGGGGTGGTGGTGCTGTTCCAGCCTGGCTTCCTGCCGTCGGCCACGGTGTCGGCGGCGCACATGGACCCGCCCTACGAGCAGCGTCCGACGACGCCGGACAGCGCGGCGGCGGAGGGCCTGCGGCGGGCGCTCGACCATCTCTCGTACGAGTACCGTGCGATGGCCTCGCTTCCCCTTCAGGCACACACCGAGGTGTTGCGCGCGCTGCTGTCCGTCCTCGTGGTGCGGTTCGCACAGGCGCGCGGCCCGGCGCCCCGGCCGACCTCCGCGTCAGAGACTTTCCGCCGTTTCCACTCGGCCGTGGAGCGGGACCATGCGGTGACCCGACGCGTGGAGGACTACGCAGCGGCGCTCGGCTACAGCCCGCGCACGCTGACCCGTGCGACGCTCGCCGCGACGGGACGTACGGCCAAGCAGTACATCGACGACCGGGTGCTGCTCGAGGCGAAGCGGCTGCTGTGGCACAGCGGACTCGCTGCCAAGGAGGTCGCGGACCGGCTCGGGTTCACCGACGCCAGCGACTTCACGAAGTTCTTCCGGCTGCGGACGGGCGTGACGCCGGGCGCTTTCCGCGAGAACCCATCGCCACGTCATCAGAACGGGCACCACACGCCCACCTGAACGCTCCTCGCTCCACCGTCATCGCCCAGAACTACCGCAGGACAGGTTGGCGCACGGCCTGCCCCCGGCCGGGGGCTTCAGCACCCGGCTCGGGATGCCGGGCCAGGGCTTGCCGTGTCGATCTTGACCGCCCAGCGGTCACACTCCGATGAAGCGCACCGTTCCGTCACGTCTGCAGACCATCGAGATCTTGAAAAGGTATTCATGGCGCCGCTGTGCGGCGGATTGCGGATGGGTGCGGCTCTTCTGCGGTGAGATCGTTGGTCAGGGCTGGAGTTCGCCGTTGTGCTCGTCGGGTGGGTGATAGCGGCGTTCGCGTTCTCTCTGGGTGTGGTAGGTCCAGTAGGCCGGGAAGTCGCCGTTGCTGATGACGGCGCGGAGGGTGAGGACGGCTTCGGCTCCGCAGACGCTCCATCGGCTGCCGGTGATGTCGAGGCGGTCCGTCAAGTGGCGGGCTGCTCCTTCGACGATGCCGCTGGCGATCGGCCAGCCGGCGTCGAGGGCCTGGCCGTAGTGGACGAAGGCGGCATTGTTCTCCAGGTTGCGGCAGGCTTTGTCCGCTGCGGCCCGCTGATCTGGGGACAGGCCCGTGCGGTCGGCCTCGGTGCGGATGGCTGCGACGGCTGATGGGGCGTCACCGGCCAGGATCCGGGTGGCTTCGGTGCCCAACCAGTCCTCGGCGTCGGGATCGGTGGCGGTGTGGAAACACCGCGCGGCCGCCCATACCTTCTCTTCGAGCACGTGCACGATGTCGAGGACGATATGGATCTCGATCCTGCGGCGGGCAGTCCAGGCCCGGATCAGCCCCAGCTGGTGGGTGGCGCCGTCGGCCAGGACCACCCAGCATCGGCGGAGCTGCGGGTCGCGGGCCTCGGCCTGGGATGTCAGCGCCGTCCTGTCCACAGTCACCGACGCCACCGGCGACGACCTCCTCAAACAGATCCTGCTCCAGCTCCCCGCGGGCTACGACCTCCTCTTCGGCCGCCCCCAGCCCACCTGACCACCCACCCCCGGTGACCGCACACCGGCCACCACGACCTGGTGACAGAAAGGCAACCACCGCAGTCATGTCCGACCACAGCGCACCGCGCCAGCACTCCTACGGGAGGGCGTACGAGCACATGCTGGAAAAGGTCCGCTACGAAGGCGCCTACCCCACCCGCGACAAGGCCGAGGAAGCCGTCCGCCTCGTCCTTTCGGGTCTGGGACGCCAGCTGACCGGCGACGAACGCGTCGAACTGGCCGCCCGCCTCCCCTTCGAAGCCGCACGCATCCTCACCGCCCAGATCCCCGACACCCAACCGCTGGGCGGCTGGGCCTTCGTCAAGGACCTCGCCGCCCGCACCGGCGCCTCCCTGGCCACCACCCGCTGGGACACCGGATCCGTCTTCTCCGCCGTCGCCGCCTACGCCGGACCCGACCTCATCACCCGCATCCTGCAACAGCTCCCCTCCGGCTACGCGCTGCTGTTCGGCCATGCCGAACTCACCCAAGCCGCATAGCCGGGCCGCGCCTTTCCGGCACCATCCTGACGCGGACAAGGCAGCCACGTGGTCCGACACCGACGCTGGAGGCACCGCTCATACGCGCTCCGAGGATCGCAAACAGGCACAGCTCTCGCCGCCCGAATCGACCGATACGCGGCAGCCCAACCCACCCCGGGTCAGGGCTCATGAGCACACAAGGCTCACGCGTCGGGGAGTCGCTAAGGCTCCGCGTCAGGACGGGGCGAGGACGCAGAACTCGTGGCCCTCCGGGTCGGCCAGGCACGTCCAAGGGACGTCGCCCTGGCCGAGGTCGAGGTCAGTGGCGCCGAGGGCCCGCAGCCGGGCCACCTCCGCTGCTTTGTCGTCACCGGGGTACGGCAGCAGGTCGAGATGGACGCGGTCCGGAACGGTCTTCACGTCGGGCGTGCGCAGGAATTCGAGATACGGGCCGACGCCCTTGGCGGAGCGCAACACCGCCTGATCGTCGCTCACCTCGTGCAGGGTCCAGTCCGTCGCCTCGTCCCAGAACCGGGCCATGGCCCGCGGATCCGCGCAGTCGACCACAACCGCGGCGATCGGCCCGGTGTCCCGGTAGATCTCCCGAGGCTCCAGCACACAGAACTCGTTGCCCTCGGGGTCGGCGAGAACCGTCCACGGCACCACACCCTGGCCCACGTCGGCGGGCGTCGCACCGAGAGACTTCAGACGCGCGACCAACTCCGCCTGATGGGCCGCAGAGGCGGTGGCGAGATCGAGGTGTACGCGGTTCTTTGCCGATGTCCTGGGTTCCGGGACGGGGACGACGTCGATGCCGACGAAGACGGGGTCCGGCCAGACGAGGCCGCCGGCGGGTCCGACGTAGGTGGTCACGCCGGGGCTGTAGGCACTCCAGCCGAGCGCCTCCGCCCAGAACCGGCCGACTGCCGAGTGATCAAGAGCCTTTATGTTCACCATGACGGGTCGCAGTGCCATGCCGGCGATCCTATGCGCCCGCTCTGCAACGACATCCTCACCGTCGTCAAACAGAGATCGACTCGCTCAGCAGCCGCAATGCTCAGCTCGCCGACTGGAGGGCTCAGCCCCGCCAAGTGAACTGCTCACTCGCCAGGTGAAGTGCTGAGTCACCGCTGCGCTTCCTGGTCCTCATCCTCCTGGGGTCTACAGGTCGAAGTCCAGCGCCTCGATGTCGGTGAATTCCGGGTTCTGGCACAGATCTTGGGGAGCGGCCGCGGAGCCTCACTGAAGCAGGATCATCTTGCGGAGCACTTCGAATCCGGCACGCCCATAGAGCTGCCTCTTGATCTTCTTGATGCGGTTCACGGCGCCCTCGATGCCGCCGGAGCTCCATGTGAGGGTGAGTCCGGCGGTGACGGCGTCGATGTCTCGAAGCAAGTGGAGTGCGGAGCCGGTGAGGCCGGGGAGTTGGCTGGCGTCAACAGCGTCGATCCAGGTGGGGGAGCATGGCGCCGCGGCGGTCGGTGAGGATCTCGCCGAATTCACGGATGTGTCCGGCGGCGGTGTCCAGTTCGGGGCAGCGGGCCAGAACCTCCTTGAGGCCGGCACGATCCTCTTCGCCCAGGGCCATGGGACGGCGGGTGAGCCAGCCCGTCACCTGCCGCACTGTCGGTGGTGGCGGCGGTGCCTGAGTCGGAGAGGCACGCAGGCCGGCCATGTGGGCACGGACCATCTGATAGGTGACGGGGGCGTTCTCGGCCAGCAGTACACGGTGCAGCTGGATGACGCTCGTGCAGCCTTCGGCTAACCGCCGTTCCCACGCAAGTCTCCACGGCCCGGCCGAGTCCCCGCCACAGATGGAACCGGTCGGCGGCCTGGAGAGCGTCAGGGGCACCGCGCCGGACCCCTTCCGCGTAGGCGCCTGCCCGGTCCCGGCAGACGATCTCCACGCCGGGATGCGCGGTGAGCCAGGCCGCGAGCGGTCCCGCTTCACGTCCGAGCAGGACGTCGATCGGGTGGTGGCGTTCGCCGTCCGTGATCACAGTGGCGTACGACTGTCCGCGCCGGGTGGCGAAATCGTCCACACCCAGCACGGGCGGCGTGCTGGACAGCGATCCGGAAACGCCATGACCCGGCGCAGCAAGGTCATCCTCCCAGCGTCGAAACTGAGTTGGACAGCCAGCCGGGAGCCGGCTCGTCCGGCCAGTGCCGGCCCGATGCGTTCCAGGGCGCGCTTGAGACGGCTGGTGGAGCGTGCGCACGGGGTCGTGAACTGCGCGAACGGCTCGGCGAACGTCCGGCGCGGGCAGTCCGCCGAGCCACGGACGAACCGCCGGACAGTCAAAAGGATCACGACCCGGAACTCACCGATCGGGAGATCTCTGAGTCTGCGCAGGCAGGAGTCGTGCACCCGGTTCGAGAAGCCATTGCAGTCCGGGCAGCGGGCCGCAGCCGCCCGGCCTCTTGCCACCACATCGACCGTGCCGAAAACGGCCGTCACCGCCTCGACGGTCAGATCGTCGATCCCGTCGAACACCAGCCAACGGCCGGCTACGGCTGGTTCAGGACGATCGAGTTGATCGGCGTCAGGTTGAAGACTCCGAACTCGTTCAGCCCGACAGTGACCACGCAGTCCACGCCGTTGTAGCCGTTGCACAACTGGGCGGTGGCGTTTGCGCTGCCGTACTGGTTGTTGAGCACGTAGTGGTTGCCGAACTGGTTGCTCAGATTGTGGGCGCCATAGCTGTAGAAGATGTGCGCCGGCGAGCTCGTGTGGATGTCTGCCCCTTCGGGGTAGATGCACACCGCCCCGCCCGGACAGCCGTAGACGGTCCTGTCGCTCGCGTGTGCGGAGCCGGTGCCGGCTGTCGCTATCGCGGCCGTGGCGAGCGCGAGCGCGGCGGCGCCGCGCGTGATCCTGCGCATAGTGGTGTCCCTCCGTTCGCGGCCGACCCTTGCCGGCCGTCACCACCGGTACTCGGCGAATGCCGGGCCGGTCCTCCTTCAACCGCGCGTCGGCCTCAGCCGCGTGCGGCTACCACGCCTGGTAGGACAAGCCATTGCACGGGAAAGTGCGCAGGTGCGCCTCAGGACTGTCGTCCAGACACCAACCCGTGGCCTGGTTCTTGAGCCTTAGTCCATTGTCGTAGGTGTGGTACCAGCTCTCCGCCTGCGAGGTGTCGCATCCGGCGTGGCCGACCCGTCCGCCCCCGAAGTCACGCAGGCACAGGCCGGTGGCTTGGCCCATCAGGCGCTCCGTGCCGTCGTTGAATTCGTGGTGGTAGATCTTCTGGTAGCCAGCCTCCCACGAGTCGTAATTGCACGGGAAAGCGCGCCAGTTGTACGAGTTGCTGTCGTCCAGGCACAGACCTGTATAGCCATTCACGTACTGGGTGTAGCTGTCGGCCTGCGCGGTTCCGGCTCCGATGGCAAGGGTCAGGCCCGTAGCCACCATGAGCGTTGCGGCGGTGCTGGTGATGCGGCTGAGTTTGCGCATGTCGCGCTGCCTCATTTCCTTAAGGTCGGCACGTAGCCCTGTTCGGACCCGGTGGGCGCTCGCCAGGCACAGTCATCGCTGGTGAGTCGGCGAACGGGTCTGGGCGGGGTGGCCGGTGTGGTGGCCGGTGAGGGCGGGTTTGTGGTGGGTCGCGGGCCAGTTGTGCGGTTGGGTGAGGTCCTCGTCAGTGGTTGTCCCGGTGGTCACCCGAGGGCGTTCCAGAACGTGCAGTGGTGGCGGGTCTGGGTGGTGCGTGCGGGGACGATGTGGTCGGGTGCCAGGGACAGTGTCGTCTGGCGGGACCAGCGCGGTGAGAACGGGCCGTTGGGGTCGGCGGTTCGGGCGAAGCGGGTCCAGCAGTCGATCATGGTGTTGGCCAGGCGGTGCTGCGCCGCGGTCAGGCTGCGGGGGCGGCCGCCGAGGTCGAACAGGTACGGCAGTTCGCTCGCGTGTGGTGCGCCGAGCGGGAACGGTGGCGTGCCGGGAGTGAGCGGCGGGGCATGCTGGTCGGCGAACTCGTAGCGCCAGACGGGCACCTGGGTGGCGAGGAGGGAGTCCGTGCGCGCGGTGGGACAGGCGAAGTCGGAGTCGCCGATGACCGCGCCGAAGACCGGGCCGCCGTCGGTGGGGTGCACCGGGTATGCGCGGACGATCGCCTTCGCTTCCCCCGCGGCGGGGAAGAAGGCGGCTGCGACATCGGGCCAGGTGTCCGGGGTGACGGGGTGACCGGCTCGGATGATCCCGGCGGCCCAGCTGTTGCCCTCGTCGTGGTTGTTGCCGAGGAGTACGGGCACGTGGTGAAAGCGACCGGCGGCGATGGCCGCCGCGGGGTCACGGGGCAGCAGAGACGTGGCGTATGCGGGCTGCTGGTCGGTGGTCTGGGCTTTGAGCAGGCGGGCGACGGACACGCGCCGCAGGCAGTGCATGACGTCGTGGACAGTGTTGCAGCCGACCTTCGCCGTGAGGTCCGCGCCCGCGGTACGCGCCGTGGACAGCGGGACGGAGGACGGGGCGAAGGGTCGGCCGGCGCGGCCGGTGCACGGACCACTCTCGATGATCGCCCGGTCGAAGAGGCCCGCGGCGGCGGGTGAGGCGAGTTGGGCGCAGACGCTGTAGCCGCCGGCCGACTCGCCGGCCAGTGTGACGTTGTGCGCGTCGCCTCCGAAGGCGCCGATCTCGGCGCGGACCCAGCGCAGCGCCGCCTGCTGGTCGGCCAGGCCGAAGGTGCCGGAGCCGGGCAGTGCGCTGTGGGCGAGGAAACCGAGTGCTCCGAGGCGGTAGTTGACGGTGACGACCACGACACCGCCACGGGTGGCCATGCGGTGGGCGTCGTAGGAGGCGCCCGCTCCGGTGGTGAAGCCGCCGCCGTGCAGCCACACGATCACCGGACGGGGGTGTGCCGGTCGCGCGCCGTCGGGCGTGGTGACGTTCAGGCGGAGGCAGTCCTCGTCCGTGCTGCCGCCGGGCACCTCACCGGCCGGCTGCGGGCAGGCGTTCGAGGGACGGGTCGCGTCCCGGACCCCGTACCAGGGGGCGGCATGGTGAGGCGCTGCCCAGCGGAGCCTGCCGATCGGGGGTGCGGCGTAGGGGATGCCCTCGAAGGTGCGGTAGCCGTCGTGAGCGGCGCCCCGCACGAGGCCGTCGTGGGTGCGGACCGTCGTGGCGGCGGCATCGGGCCGGCCGGACTGCGTCGGCGGTTGTGCGGACCAGGCCGTCGCGAGGACGGCGGTCAGGCCACAGCATAGGGCGGTCAGGACGCGGCGCATGGTCATCGTCTCCCCGTTTCGTTCGGTCAGCTGCCGCCCATGCCGCCCTGGGCGGCGATCATGGTCGTCGGCAGGTCGCGTACCGCTTTCTCCAGGCCAGGCGCCAGGGCGGCGAGAGCTGTCGTGCAGGCATCGATTCGGGCCCGGTAGGTCTTGCGGTCCTGCCGGGAGACGACCGAGTGGACGCCGGCCGCCGCGGCCAGCGCCAGCAGCGCGGTGTCGGCGGCGGGGAGGCTCTGCACGGGCTCGTCCCCGCGCAGCGCCACGGACATGCGGGCGTGCAGGGCGGCGGGCACGGCGCGGTCGGTCAGGGTCAGCCGCCGGGTGCCGAAGGGGGTGCGGGGTTCCTTCACGGTGAGGACTCCGGCCGCCGTGAGGTGGTCCTCCACCTCCGTCAGGGTCCGCTTGCGGTGGGTGCGCGTGAGGTGCTTCCAGCCGTGGCCGCCGGCCGCGTCGTGCAGCACGCCGTCCAGGGCGGGGGCGCCGGTCGGTCGGGTGCCGAAGACGGTGACCGTGCCGTCGTCCTCCCGCAGCCGGCCGCGCAGGGCGAGGTCGACGAGGGCGGCGGCCCGGAGCAGCAACTGGGTCCGGGGGCGGTCGTAGGGGCCTTCGGCCGCGTCGTCGTAGGCGAGCAGATACATGAGGCAAGGCAGGTCGTCGATCACACGTCGACGCTACGGCCGGCCGCCCAGCCCGTGGATCGTCCGTGGGAGCGGTCCGGCACTGGGAACACAGGAGGATCGTGGCCCTGTCTCCTCCTTGAGGAGGAGACAGGTGTCAGGGGCGGCGCGGCTGCACGAGGCCGTGGTCGTAGGCGGCGACGACGGCCTGGACGCGGTCGCGCAGGCCCAGTTTGCGCAGCACCGCGGTGACGTGGTTCTTGACCGTGGCCTCCGACAAGTGCAGCCGTTCGGCGATCTCGGCGTTGGACAGGGCCTGGCCGATCAGGGTGAGCACCTCCCGTTCGCGACCGGAGAGGTCCTGCAGGGAGGGCGGCGGTGCCGGGTCGGGCATGGTGCGCAGGAACCGGTCGAGGACGCGGCTGAGCACGGCGGGCGCCAGCAGCGCGTCGCCGCGCGCGGTGAGGCGGATCGCGTCGACGAGCTCGGTGGGTCGGATGTCCTTGAGCAGGAAGCCGCTCGCTCCGGCCCGCAGAGCGGCGACGACGTGCGCGTCCACGTCCCACGTGGTCAGCACGAGCACCTTGGCCGGGCTGCCGTACAGCGCGATCTGCCGGGTCGCCTCGATGCCGTCCACGACCGGCATGCGTACGTCCATCAGCACCACGTCGGGTACCAGCTCCCGGGTCAGCCGTACCGCCTCCTGGCCGTCGGACGCCTCACCGACCACCTCAAGGTCGTCCCGGGCATCGATGATCATGCGGAACCCGGTGCGGACCAACGCCTGGTCGTCGGCCACCACCACGCGCAGCGTCATGACCCGTCCCGCACGGGCAACTGCGCCGTCACCTCGAAGCCTCCTTCGGGCAACGGCCCGGCACGCAGGCTGCCGCCCACGAGCCGGGCACGCTCCTTCATCCCCACCAGCCCGCGACCCGCTCCCACCGTGGCCGGACCGCCTTGCCGGGTACGGCCGTTGTCGACCACAGTGACCTTCACGCACTCCCCTTCGGCCTTCACTCGCACGCTCACTTCGTCGGCACCGGCCGCATGGCGCACGGTGTTGGTGAGGGCCTCCTGGACGATCCGGTATGCCGCCAGGTCCACCGTGGCCGGCAGGGTGTCGGTTGCGCCCTCGCAGTGCACGTGCACGGTGATCCCGGTCGTACGCACGCTGTCGGCCAGCTCCTGCAGACGCGCGAGCGAGGGCTGCTGCCCCAACTCATCCCCAGCCGCGCCCGCCCCCTCGTCGGAATGGAAGGCCCGCAGCAGCAAGCGCAGTTCGCCCAGTGCCGAGCGGGCACCCGTTTCGATGGCCCGCAGCGCCTCACGCGCCTGTTCGGGCCGCTGGACGAACACGTCGTCGGCGGCGCCCGCCTGAATGACCATAACGGAGAGGGTGTGCGCCACGACGTCGTGCACCTCGCGCGCGATCCGCGCCCGCTCCTCGACCACAGCCCGGCGCGCCTCCGCCCGCATCCGGTCCTGCTGTGCCCTGCGCCACTGCCCCGCTGTCCACGCCAGAACCACCGCCAGCAGATAGACCGACGGCCCCGCGGCGCCGGCCGCCCCCAGCGCCAACGGCGCCGGCAGGCACATCACCGCCAGCGCCCACACCGACACCCGCCGCGGCCTGGTGGCCGACAGCACGCACAACGTGACCTGCGCGGCAAGCAGCGCCCCCGACAAGGACACCGCGGGCAGCAGAGCCCACACCGCAAGCCCCGTCAGCGCGTTGACGGCCAGTACGGCCATGGGCGCGCGTGTCTGCCACCGCAGGGCACATACCTGCGCGAGGACCAGGATCACGGTCACCAGCAGGCGCCGGCCGTGCTCCGCACCGGCGACGAGCACCGAGGTGCCCAGCACGCCGAGCACCAGACCTCCCGATCCCCACCACAACGCCCGGGCCGCCCGGGGCGACAGCCCGCCCCGGGCTTCTCCGGCGAACGCGTGGTTCGGCTGCATGCTGATCGGCTCCACGCCCCGAGCCTATCCAGCAGCGCCGGCCGGGCCGTTTCAGCGAGGGGGCGCGCCGTGGCCTACGTGCTGTGCCGCTGGAGAAGAACCCCGTCGTTGCCCGAGCGGGAGCACGGCCGAGTGCTCCGAGGTGCGTGTCCAGGCAGACAGCCACCGCGACGGGGCACCGGCGGCCCAGGGCGTGTTCAAGTTCATGTCAGGTGCGGCATGTCGGCTCGCGGGGGAGTTTCCGGGTCAGGTTCGGCTGCTGGACCTGGTGCAGTGCACGGCTGTGCTGAACAGTGCAGGGTGGGCCGGTAGATGAGCTCTTGGGTGCGGCCGTCGAACATCCGGCTCTCGATCAGCTCAAGGTCGAAGTCGGCCGCGCCCTCGAAGATCGGGTCGGTCCCGGTCTGACCGCTGATCACAGGGAAGATCGTCACCTGAACGCGGTCGACGAGCCCTGCGGCCATCAGCGCCCGGTTCAACGACAGGCTGCCGTGCGAGCGCAACGGCACCTCGGACTCCTCCTTGAGCCGGGCGACGACGTCGACGGCGTCGCCAGCCACGACGGTCACGTCCGGCCACGCGAAGGGTCCTGTGAGCGTCGTCGACACCACCGTTGTCGGCATGCTTCGCATCCGGGAGTTCACCGGGTCGAGGTCGGCCTCTGGGATCGGGTCCAGCAGCTCCACGAACTGCCGAAAGGTGTTGGCCCCGAGAACCATCCGCTGCTCTTTGCTGATCACGGCAAGGCGGTTCTCAAGGAACTCAGGGCCCTGTTTTCCCCAGTAGCCGCCCCAGTCGCCGTCGGGGCCGTAGGAGCCGTAGCCGTCGAGGGTGGAAAAGACGTCCCAGGTGTAGACAGCCGTCATAGTGCTCTCCTCAAGTGCGGTTGATGGCGTGTCGTGGATACGGACCGAGTAATCGTCAAGACCTGTGGATGGGACGGCAATGCTGCCCCGCGTTGTGCCGCGGCCGCGCCGAGGGAGGCTTCGTCACTCCGGTCACCGTGCCCCCCTCAGGAGAAGTCTGCTGCGGTGATGCCGTCGGGATGTCCGGACGGCCACTCCACCAACTCGATCCGGTAACCATCCGGGTCCGTGAGCCACGACGTCTTCGGGCCGTGAGGACCGCCCGGATACTGGACATGCTCCGGCTCCAGGCCGGCTTCGGTCAGCGTCTCCAGGGTGGTGGCCAGCGTTTCCACCTGGATCGCGAGGTGGTCGAAACCGCTGCCCACGTCGACCGGTCCGTCGCCGGGGCGGTGGACCAGTTCGAGCGAGGCCACCGGTTCGTCGGGGAACTTGAGGATCACGAGGCGGGCCCCGTCGCCGCCCTCGATCCTGCCCAGTTCGACGTAGCCCAAGGCGGTGTAGAAACCGAGCGAGCGGTCCAGGTCGGTGACGCGGTAGGAGACGAAGAGCGTCTTCACGCGACCTCCTCGGGTCGATACACCCGGTAGCGGAGATGCGTAACGTCTCGATCCTCAAGCCGTCGGACGAGGTCGAGTTCGATGTGATCGGTACCCAGGTGGTCGAACAGCCGTCGACCGTCCCCGAGGAGGACCGGCACCAGGTGGATCTCCATCTCGTCCACCTGCCCGGCGCGGAGGAGTGCTTGGGCCGCCCCCGCCCCATGGACCATAACCGGCCGGTCCCCTGCGGCTGAGCGAGCCTGACGGGCGCAGTCCTCGACATCGGTGACGAAACGCGCGTGGTCGGGTGGCACGTCCCCGTCATCCACCTGGTGGGTGAGGACGAAGATCGGCACGCCGTCGTGGTGATCGCCCTGCCAGCGCCCGGCGAGTTCGAAGGTCCGACGGCCAGAGATCACCGCGCCGGTCGCCCGCGCCTCGCGGTAGACCCGGCCGCTCGGACCGTCGGACTCCCGGTCGTCGAGCCAGTTGAAGAGCCGTCCCCCGTCGCGTCCGAGCTCCTGCCCCGGCCGATCGTCCGGGCCGGCGATATAGCCGTCGAGCGACATCGACATGTACAGCCGAATCGGATTGTTCATCCTGGCCTCCTTCTCTCCTCCATGACACCGGGATCCGGCGTTTCCTGATCCGCCGACGGGGCGGGTTATCACGAGGAAGACTTCAGGCAACCGGCAAACTCATCGGCCCGACGCGCCCGGCCTGATGCCGGGCTGAGGGGCAGGAGCCATGACCCGTGGATCAATTGCGGTCGTTCAGGCCGCGTGGCCCTCGGAGCGTTCGACGGGGTGGCCGCGCTCGAAGCGGGCTCCGGCACGAACCAGGGCGGCGAGGTGGGGTGCGTTCACTGCCCGCTACCGCTGCTGGGCTGACTCGGCGAGAGCCGGTGGCCTCGCAGTGGCCGCCTCAGCCGCCGTTCCCCTGTCGGTGTCCACGCCTGCGTTGGCAGCCGGTCTCATCCCCATCCGGCTGGCAGGGCCGACCGGTCCCCTGCCGGTGGGCGCGGTAGAACTGCATCTGGTGGACCCGTCTCGGTCCGACCCTTGGTCGGGGCGGACGCGCGAGGTGATGGTGACCGTGACCTGTCCGGCCGCCGACGTGCGTGACCGCGCGCTGTTGCCATGGCTGCCGACGGGCGCCGAGCGGGCCCTGAAGGCCCGCTTCGGAGGCGCGGTGGACGATTACGCGCTCCCGCAGACCCACAGCGCGGACCGCGCGCCGGTCCGGCCGGTCCGCCGGCCGGTGTTGCTCCACTCGCCGCGCTGTCAGTCGGATCGCACGTTCAACACGCTGCTCGTCGAGGAACTGGCGTCCCTGGGGCTACGTCGTGGTCGCGGTCGACCATCCCTATGACTCGGGCGAGGTGGAGTTCCCTGACGGCCGAATGGTGCTCACCCGCTCCGCCCCGAGCGCGGACGCCGTCGCGGTGCGCGTCGCCGGCCTGCGCTGTGTGCTGGACCAAGTGGCCGTCCTGGACAGGGGCGGCACAACCCCGACGCCGAACGGCGGCCGCTCCCGCGCGGCCTGCGCGGGCTCTTGGCTCTCGGCCGGTTCGGTGTCTTCGGCCACTCCCCCGGCGGTGCCTCCGCGGCGGCCTTGATGGACCTGGACCGGCGGGTGCCGGCCGGCGTCGATGACGGACGACGGAGAGGCGTGGTGTGATGGCGCCGTGAGTCGCACCGTGGAATCGACCAATCGCCGCATGCTGCGGGCACGGGACGTGATGGACCGCCTCTACGCGCAGCAACTGGACGTACCGGCCCTGGCCCGGATCGCCCATGTGTCCGAGGCGCACTTCACGCGCACCTTCCGGGCCACGTTCGGCGAGACGCCCCACCGCTACCTGCAGCGTCGCAGGGTGGAGCGTGCGATGTCCCTGCTGCGGGAGACCGACCGCAGCGTGACGGACATCTGCTTCGCGGTCGGCTTCACCAGCCCGGGAACCTTCAGCCGCACCTTCCGCACCGTCGTCGGCCTGTCACCGCGGGCGTACCGCAGACAAGTGGCGGCCACGGACGTACCGACGTGCTTCACGATGGCGTGGCTGCGGCCGCGCGCCTGACCGTCCGCGTTACGGGCACCGTCCGTCGACTGAGCAGTTTTGGATAAGTTTTCGTCCGGCCCGCCCACTAGCGTGATGCACATGTTCAACGCCATCACACACTCGCAGATCTACGTCCTCGACCAGAACGAGGCCCTCGACTTCTATGTCGGCAAGCTCGGCCTGGAGGTCAACGCCGACGTCGACCTGGGCTTCATGCGCTGGCTGACGGTCAGCATCCCCGCTCACCCCGACCGCCAGATCCTGCTGGAGCGACCGGGCCCTCCGGCGCTGTCCGAGGAGACGGCGCAGCAGGTCCGCGAGCTGATCACCAAGGGCGCAATGGGCGGCTCGCTCATCTTCAGCACCGACGACTGCCGTAAGACGTACGAGACGCTGCGCGACCGGGGCGTGGAGTTCACCGAGGAACCCACCGAGCGTCCGTACGGAATCGACTGCGCCCTGCGCGACCCCTTCGGCAACAGCATCCGCTTCACGCAGCCGAAAGCCTGAGGGCCGTCCCCGCCAGGGCCGACGTCACCAGCCCCTGGATACCTAGTCCCCCGGCTGGGACCTGCTCCGGCCCTGCCCCCCGGCACGGCCGGTGCGCAGGGCCGTGGGCGACTCTGTCGCCGGGCCGGGCGAGGAACGCGAAGACGAAGAACCCCTCGATGAGGACGGGAAGATCTGGTCCGGGGCGGTGTGGAGTCCGGCGACCCGGGGGGGGCTACGTCGGAAGCGCCTCGTCGCCCCGCAACGTCGCCCAGGCCCTGCGGGAGCAGCCGCCGCCGGCACCCGTCGACGCCCAGGTCGCACCGTCGTTGAGCAGCGCAATCCCCATGTGGCGGGCCCCGGGGACTTCACACCACATTCCCCGGCGCCCGTGGTACGTGCGCGGCCAGGTTCCGTACCGGACGCAGCCGGCACGCAATCCCTCACACATCCTGGTGTCCCAGGCACCGGCTCTGGTGGCGCCGGTGGTCAGTGCGCCACACAGGACACTGCGGCCGCCTTTGACCACTACGCCCAGTCGGTCCCGGTCTCCCGTTAGCCAATGCCGGTTGACCTGGTTCGACAGGTTGTAAGTGCCATAGCGGTAGCACGAATTGGCGATGCCGGGCGCGCCGATATTGTCGTGGACGCCTTCGGCACAGATGCACACGTCAGCACCATAGTGCCTGTCGCAGGGCACGTGAGGGCTCCGTATCCAGGCGGTTACGCGGTGGGCCGGGTGTGGCGGGTCTACGGCACGAGGTACGGGTGAACGCGGATGGGTGTTCAGCGCGTAAGGACAGCGCAGAGCCCGTGGGGCGGCAGGGACACCGCCCCACGGGTGGTGCGGCTCTACCGGATGTGGCCGGGCTCATCGGCTGGCGCAGGTCCAGGTAGCAACGCAGCCGTACGCCGGGCTCGCCCTCGTCGTGGGTAGTGTGCTGTGCGGAAGATGTCGCCGCCGATCGGCGAGCAGCTGCTGGAACGCGAGCGGTTACGTCGTTGGCGGCCGCGACTCCGATGGACTACGAAGTGATCAGCAAGCGGGCTGATCGTCCAAGCTGATCGCCTGCGGCGAGTCATATCGCGTTGATCGCCGCGGGCGCTCGCTCCAATCGGGCCAATGCTCTCAGCAACGCGGCTTGGCCATGCCGCCGGGCAGCGAGACGAGCCAACAGCACAAGCACCAGATCGAAAGCTTCCTCCGGGAGCTCTTGGACGGCCAGCCCCACGCTGACAGCGAGATCGTCCATATGCACGGCGAGCTCCAACATCCGGGTGACCAGAAAATCATCGAGACGCAACGCCCATCCCGTCTGCGGCATGAACACGGGCTGGTCGCCTGCACACTCCGCGAGCTTGGTCCGCTGCTCTACGAACGAGGTACGGGCAAGCTCTGCCAACCACAACGACCCCTGGGACGCAATTCCCTCCCCCTTCGCCCGGATGCCGGCGTTGACCTCCCCGTCGAGAGGCGTATCGATCCAGGCAGCTCGGGCGTAATGTTCCAGCAGGGGGATCGGCACCTCTTGGGCAGGGGCCTCCTGCAGGGCCGAGTTGGCGCCGACTTGCAGGGCAGAACTGACACTTAAGATCTGATAGGCGAGATGTCCGGCCAAGCCGCCGACCGTCATCTTGGCCAACGCACTGGGCTGCTCCCACGCCGTGGCAACCTCCGGCGCCTCCAACAGTGCTACCCCCTGCCCCGCGGCGCCCAGGTAGGCCTCTACAACGCTCATCCAGTCCTCCGTGATCGAAATCCCCGACATTTTTAGTTCAGTCAACAGGAAGTCGACGACGACCGGGCCCGGCTCGCTCACATGCATGTCGTGGATCGGGTCCATGCACGGCACTACGACCCGGCGTCCAGGGGAAGTTCGGCCCGTATGGTGTCTTCGCCCGGCCGAGGAGAGGGCGATCAGGGGATGTCGCCATCCCGGTCCCAGCAGGCCGGGTTGCCCGGGCGCGGGTCGTACAGCGCCCGGCCGCCGGGACCGAACTGCCCAAGCTCGGTCCGTGGAAGACGTAGGTGTCGATCTCGCCCGGCGTCCAACCGGTGATGTCGAGCAGCACCTGCTCGATGAGCCGGAGCGGTCGAGCGGACGCTGGAGCTGGTAGGCGGAGACGCCCCAGTAGTCAAGGCTGTCGCGGCTGTTACCGGCTGAACCCCCTACCCCGGTCCCGTGAGCAGTCAGCTCGGCCAAGCGGCCAGGCATCTTGCGAGAATCGGCCCGTCGAGGGTTCCCGGGTAACCGTAGGCGCCGTTGGCCCGATTTCCCCAGGTGCGTTCCGGCGGTTTCCTGTAATCTGCCAGCACCTGCGAACGCTGGCCCATACTGGCGCCGTGACTGTGACCCGCCGCCTCATCTCGCCTCGCCGCTGGACCCCGCCCCCGGCCCCTGACGACGCAGGGCGCAGCCCTGTCACGGGCCGCTTCTCCATCGCCCGCCGACTCGCGAGCGGCGGCCATGGTCCCGAAGACGTGATCTTCGACCGGCAGGGCCGCGTACTCGCCGGTCTCGGCGACGGCAGCGTCATTCGCCTCGACCTCGCCAGCGGCGCACGCACCGTGCTGGGCAACACCGGCGGCCGGCCTCTGGGACTCCAACTGTCCGGCGACGGCAGCGTCCTGGTCTGCGACCACGACCGCGGACTGCTGCGCATGGGGGCCGACGGATCGGTCGACGTCCTCGTCGACACCGTCGCCGGTAAGCCGCTCACCTTCGCCAGCAATGTGGTCGAAAGCCGGGACGGAACCGTCTGGTTCACCGTCTCCACTCGTCGCTGGGACCTTGAACACCATCTCGGCGACATCGTCGAACACTCCTGCACAGGCATGCTCGTCCGACGCGACCCCGACAACACCGTCACTGTTCTGCGCGACAGTCTCAAGTTCGCCAACGGCCTCGTGCTCGCGCCGGACGAGTCCTACCTGCTCGTGGCCGAGACCGCCGGCTATCGGGTGAGCCGCTACTGGCTCACCGGCCCGAAGGCCGACACCGTCGAACCATTCGCCGAGAACCTCGCCGGCACGCCCGACAACATGAGTCTGGGCAGCGACGGACTCGTGTGGGTGGCGATCGCCGCGCCCCGCAACGCACTCCTCGACAAGCTGCTCCCCCGGCCGGGATTCCTGCGGATCCTGCTGTGGAACCTGCCCGAGGCCGTACGCCCCAAGCCCACCCCCCTCGCCTGGGTCATGGCCTTCGACCTCTCCGGCCGCCTCGTCCACGACCTACGCACGGACGAAGTCGACTACGGCTTCGTAACCAGCGTCGCCGAGCATCGCGGAACGGTGGTCGCCGGCAGCCTCCACGAGGACGACATCGTCATGCTCGCCCACACCGACGCGAGTCGCTGACCACGCCAGAGACCAGGGCGAAGGACACTCCCGCCACCGGCTTCCCCCTGGCAGTGCGCCCTCGCCTACCAGCGCTCCCTCCATCTGGCGGGACTCGCCAACTGAGCCGCTCATGAAGCCCGCTGCCGAAGTTCACCACGGACCCGGCCCGGAGCGCGGCCTTGGTGGAGTCCGCCGCCGGGACCTTGACCAGGTCGGCGGCCGGGTCTGGACCGTCGGCCATGGCCCGTAGTGTTCCGGCAGGTTGCGCCGCCGGCGGCCGGGTCCGTCGGCGGCCGGCGGCAGGGGCTGCGCCTGCCGTACAGCGTCCGTCAGCTCGCCACGTCCTGCCACGTGATCGGCCACGAACTTGGCCTCATGCAGCCGCGACCGTCTGTGTCTTGGCCTGGCGCACCCCGCGCAGCGCGCCGGACCAGGCGATCACCTGATCGAGCATGCCGCCCAGGGCAGTGTCGAGGCCCTCCTGGGGCGCGAAGGTGCCGGTGTGGAACGAGGGGTGTGTCGAGATGGTGGGCTGGGCGCGGACCGTGGCCACCTGGAGTTCGGCGAGGACGAGCCGCAGCGCTTCGGCGGCTCGGGCCCCGGCGACCCAGCCCCCGTAGCTGATGATGCCTGCGGCCTTGTCGTTCCACTCCCGGTAGACGTAGTCCAGGGCGTTCTTCAGGGCTCCGGGATAGGAGTGGTTGTACTCGGGGACGAGGAACACGTAGCCGTCGAAGCTGTCGATGAGGGCGCCCCAGGTGCGGGTGTGGTCGTGCTGGTACTCCTGGAGGTTCGGGTTGCCGGGCTCGTCGAGGTTGCCGAGGTTGTGGTCAGCGAGGTCGATGAGTTCGTAGTCGGCGCCGCCGTGGGCACGGGCGGTCTCCAGTGCCCAGGCGGCGATCTGGTCGCCGCGACGTCCGGGGCGGGTGCTTCCGAGGATGAGTGCGATGCGAAGTGTCATGGTCTCCCCTTCCGGAAGAGTTGATACGTCAACTCTAGATTGGAGAGTGTTGATGTGACAACTCTGCTGGTCGCGGTATCCTCGGCGATATGAAGGAGACTCGATCGCTGGAACCCGAGGAGTGGGAGTTCTGGGATACCTGGATGCGGGCGCAGCGCCTGCTCACCAGGGAGCTGGAGCGTGGTCTGCAGCGTGACTGCGACATCTCGAAGGCCGAGTTCAGCGTGCTGGTGACACTGTGGCAGGCCGCCGGCCGCGAGATGCGTGTAGGCGAGCTCTCCGAGTCGCTCGACTGGGACAAGAGCCGCGTCTCACATCAGCTGACGCGCATGGAAAAACGCGGCTTCGTCAATCGCACCCGGTACGGAGCCGATGGTCGCCGCGCGGGGATCGGACTGACCACCGAGGGCCGCCGCGCCGCCCAGAACGCCATCCTCGTGCACGGCGGCAACATCCGCCGCCACTTCCTCGACTCACTGACCCCCGAGCAGACATCAGTCATCCGGGCATGGAGCGAGCAAGCAGCCGAACGCCTCCAGTCCCACCGCAGCGAGACAGCCGGCGACGGCGCGTCCTAGACCGCGCCCCACACCACCCTCACAGACGCCGCCGATACAGCCCTGGACATGTCAGACAGGTTCTGGCGGGTCTCCCTCGGCCTTGCTTCGCCCAGACCAAGGCCGACTGGGCGCGGGAGGCCATACGGAGCCAATGATCGGAGTGTCCTCGCAGCGCGGGGGCGGGAGCAATCTTCCCAAACGCCACGGGTGCGGTGGAGCCAGCCGATCAGGGCGTGTCTGGAGTCCTGATGACCCAGCGGGAAGAGGGTTGAAGGGATGATCATCGGGCTGGTAGCTTTCAGTCGCCCGTGACACCGCCCCAGGAGGTGAGACCCATGAACGCTGTATCGACGTGGGTGCTCTCCCTTACCGTCACGGTCGGCGACTGACGTAGGTGTCGCCGGGAGCGCCTCGCCAACAAGCACTCCCGAAGGGCAACACCTATGCACTCTCTGCAGTTCACCGCCGAGTTGCCGTCGAACGGCATGCTCGAACGCGACTTCACCGTGGGCGACGTCCCCGGCGTCCTCTGGTCGCCGACCTCCGATGCGGCCGATCGCGCGCCCCTGGTTCTGATGGCCCATGGCGGCGGCAACCACAAGAAGCACCCGGCGATGTCCGGCCGCGCCCGACTCCTCGTGACCGGCTGCGGCTTCCACGTCGCCGTCATCGACGCGCCCGGTCACGGCGACCGGCCGCGCACGGCACATGACGAGGCGGAAATCGCCGAGCTGTTCCGGGCGAGGGCGGCGGGCGAACCGGAAGGCCCGATCGTCGTGCGCTACAACGACCACCTGGCGGAGCTCGCCGTACCCGAGTACCAGGCGACCCTGGACGCCCTCCAGGAACTCCCGGAGATCGGCCCCAACGGGCAGGTCGGCTTCTGGGGCATCAACATGGGCACCGCGATTGGCATACCGTTCGTGGCGATCGAACCCAGGATCACGGCCGCGGTCTTCGGTCAGCACTGGCCCGACGTCCTGGCCGAGAAGGCGAAGCAGATCACCATCCCGATCGAGTTCGACATGCAGTGGGACGACGAGCACATCTCGCGACAGGAGGGTCTCGCGCTGTTCGACGCCTTCGCCTCGAAGGAGAAGTCGTTGCACGTGAACTCGGGCAAGCACAAGGAATTGCCCCGGTTCGAGGCCGACAGCGCGGTCCGGTTCTTCGCCCGGCACCTCGGCCGACCGATTACCTCGCCGGTCTGACGTGCGCGGTGGCGGCGTCCGGCTTGCCAGCCAGGCGCCGCGACCACGGCCCCGGGTTGAGGCTGCGCATCCAGATGATGGATCCACGTAGTTGGTGCCCCGCCGTGCAGCTCGCGGGCGTCTTGTCGTAGCGCCTGGCCAGGACCCGCCATGCCCGGATCTTGTTGATGCAGCGTTCCGCCGTGTTGCGCTCCTTGTACTGCTCGGCGCCATGGACCATCAGTCGACCGCCATCCCTGGCGTGCTTCTTGCGATTCGCAGCCTGATCGGCCTTCTCCTGGATGACCGCTTTGATCTCGCGTCTGCGCAGGTGGGCGCGGTTCGCCCGCGAGGGCTACGCCTTATCGGCAGCCACCGCGTCCGGTCTGGTGCACGGACGGTCCACCGGTTCGCGCACCTTGACCTTGTCCGACACCGCGACGAGCCGGGGACTGCCGACGGCCTGCCCAGGCGTGAGCACGAACGCCAGCGGGCGGCATCCACGGTCTGCCGCGAGACGGACCTTGCCGCTCAGCCCACCGCGCGAGCCACCCAGCGCCGCCGCCTTGAGCCGGGCCCGGCGGCACCGAGATCCGCCTTGAGCCGGGCCCGGCGGCACCGAGATCCGCCTTCTGCCGGCCTCGCTGCTCGAACGCCGGGGCGAGGTAGTGGTGCTCAAGGCCACCTCGGACTACTGGCGCCATCTCTACTACACCCTGCACCCGCATCTGAACCTGATGCTGGTCAACCCGGCCCGCCTCAAGGGCATCCGAGGGCACATGAGCGATCCCAGCGATGCCGCGTTGCTGGCCGGGCCGGCGCCTCGGGCATGGTCATGGGCTCCTTCGTGCCCGAGCGGGAGATCCGCGAGCTGCGCGGCCTGACCCGCCGCTGCACCGAACTGGTCACCACCTGCGGGCAGGAGGCCCAGCGCCTGGAGAAGGAACTCGAGGACACGGGGTGAAGCTTTCCTCGGTGCTCTCCGACATCACCGGAGCCGACGGCCGGGCCATTCTGGGCACGCTCATCAACGGTGAGCGCGATCCCGGGACACTCGCCGAACTCGCCGTCCGCCGGGGCCGCAGCAAGGTCCCGGCGCTGATCGATGCCCTGTACGGACAGGTCACCGACCACCACGCGTTCATGTGCCGCCACTACCTGGAGAAGACCGACCGCCTCACTTCCGCGGCCGACCGGATTGACGCCCGGATCACCGCGCTCCTCGCCCGCCTAGGGCACGATCAGAACGTGGCCGACCTCGACACCATCCCGGCATCAGCCCCGCAGCCGCCCAGATCGTCATCGCCGAGACCGGCGGTGACATGGCGCAGTTCGCCACCGCCGGGCACCTCGCCTGCTGGATCGAGGTCTGTCCGGGGATGAACGAATCCGCCGGTGTCAACAAGTCCGGCCGCACCCGGCAGGGCAGCAACCACAAGCGCGTACTGGGCGTTGCCGCGATGGCGGCGATCCGGAACAAGGACTGCTACCTCAGCGCCTACTACCGGCGCGTCGCCACCTGGCGTGGCCGGCGGCGGGCCCAGGTCGCCGTGATACACAAGACCGCCATCGCGATCTGGCACATCCTCCGCAACAAGACCACCGACCAGGACCTGGGAGCCGACTACTTCACCCGACGCGACCCCGAACGCGCCATCCGACGCATGACCAAGGAAGCCAACCGCCTCGGTCCCACCGTCCGCCTTCGACTCCGTCCCCACAGCCTGACCCGCACACACTCTATTTTTCGTGTCAGCGTCACGCACTCACGGTCAATGCCGCAACAGCCAGACACCCTTGGGGGCGAATCAGTTCACCTCATTGAGTTGAGCCTCCTCGGCTCGCCTGCGTCAGCCCGGGCGGACCTGTGAGAGTCCGGTTTGGCCGGGGAGTCGAGTGGGGGTGCCGTGCTGGTACGACGCTGGCTGGACGCAGCAGGAATCAAGGATCCGGTGCTGCGGGAGTGTTACACCGTCTGTGCCCGCGCCGCTTTGCGGGAACGTGGCGGTGTGGGCTGGGTAGGGACCCTCGCGGCGCCACCCGAGAGACGCGCCCACGCCGCCGCCATGACCATGGTGATCCTCGAAGCTGACGACCGGGTGGACACAGGGCCACCCGAGGCGCGCCTTCGGCGTCTGGACGAGTGGATTGACGCCTGGTACGCCGCTCTGGAATCCGGGGGCAGTTCGGATCCGGTCCTGCACGCGGCGGCTCACGCGTGCAGCACTGTTTTCGACAGCCCGCCCCGGGCCCTGATGGAAGAGTGCTTTGCCGCGCTCCGCCGCAGCTGGGAGGCGACCGAGTTCGCCACCTACGAGGACTGGCAGACCTGGGCGACCGGCAGCAGCGGGGCTTCCGCTGTTTTGATCATGTCGACATGGGATGCGCTCGGCGAGGCCGGACAGGTCGGCGAGGGCATCGTGCGCGGCTACGGCGACGCGTTCCAGATGGTGGATTGTCTGGCCGATCTGTCGGAGGACCTGCGCGAGGGACAGCTGTATCTGCCGCTTGAGGACCTCGACCGGTTCGGCGTGCGCAGGGAGGATCTGGAGGCCGGGCGATGGACGGCGGCCACCAGGGAGCTGATCGCGTTCGAAGTGGCACGCATCACCAGTGGCTTGCCGGCCTTGTTGGACAGCACACGGCAGCACCCATGGCTGCACCGGTACGCGCCTGCGTTCGACACCCTCACCCGTGCGCTGTGCTCCGCCGTCCTCGCGGCGGGTCCCTCCATCCTGCGGTGCGTCGCCGTTCCACCGACAGGACCGATGGTTCAGGCGGGGCTGGGCCTGTGGCGTGCCGCCCTGGCGGGCTGAAGCGGGAGCCTGACTACGTTGAGTGAGAACTGGGGGAGGAACCCATGACGACCAAAGTGTCGGACACAACCGGAACGGCAGGCAGCGAGTTGGATGACCGGACCGTCAACCAGTTGGTGGAGCAGGAGATCCGGCGTTGGGTGGGCGCCGGGGAAAACCTGATGAGCGTCGCGTGCCTGGACGCGCTGTTTCCGTCGGGCAAACTGCTGCGCCCCAGGCTGTGCGTGTGGTCCGCGGCCGCATCAGGGGGCACGGTGGACAAGACGTTGTCGTTTGCCGCCGGTCTGGAATGCCTGCATGTGGCGACCTTGATGCATGACGACGTCATCGACCAGGCCCCCGTCCGCCGCGCACGAGCTTCGGCTGCGGAGCACTTCGGTATCAGCATGGCGCTGATGGCCGGTGACGGGCTGGCTTCCACCGCGTACGTGGCGATGCTCGCCGGCACCGAAGCAGGATTGCCCGCCGACCGCGTCCTGCGGGCGGGGCGCGTCGCGGCGGACGCGCTCAAGCACACGGCTGCTGCCATCGCCCAGGAGGCTCTTGTCCGCGGAGATCTCACCTGTGTACTGGCGACCGTGCTGGAGATCATCCGGGGCAAGACCGGAGCGCTGACCAGTGCCGCATGCCAGGCCGGCGCGATCCTCGCCGACGCCCCGGCCGACCACGAGGCGGCACTGCGCACCTACGGCGAGGAACTCGGCGTGGCCTTCCAGATCCGCGACGATCTCCTTCCCTACGCAGCCGGAACGCACGGCACCGAGAACCCCGGCGCGCTCAGCGATGTGGCGAACCGGCAGCCCACCGTCCCGGTCCTCCTCGCGCGGGACGCCGCCGACGGCGCCGACCGGGACACGCTCCACGACCTGTTCGTCGAAGAGACTGATGCCGTCACCGCTCACCAGCGGCTGTCCGAGGTCCTCGTCCGCAGCGGTGCTCTCGACCAGGCCACCGACATGGCCCTGACGCATGCCGCGAACGCGCGGGACGCACTGGCCCAGCTTCCTCCCTCGGCTGCCCGGCACAGGCTGGAAGAACTGACCACGACGGTCGTCGACCGTACCCGGTGACCGAGTGATGGAGGTCAAAGATCTGCACCATGCGTACGGTCAGCGGAAAGTGTTGCGAGGAATCCACCTGGACCTGGGTCCCGGTGCCGTGGTCGGAATCGTCGGGGAGAACGGGGCAGGCAAGTCCACCCTGCTGAAAATCCTCTCCGGCGAACTGCGCCCGGACCGGGGAACGGTCCGCCATCAGGGCCGCTTCGGCTACTGCCCGCAGGACGTGGTCCTCAATGACGCCCTGACCGTCCACCAACACCTGAAGTTCTTCCAGGCCGCCTTCGGCCTGCCCGACCTGCACCATGCCGAGGCGATCATGGAAACACTGGGGTTCGCCGAGTACGCCGACGAACGCTCCGGCGACCTCAGCGGCGGCACCCGGCAGAAACTCAACCTGACCCTCGCTCTCATGCACGACCCGCAGGTCCTGCTGCTGGACGAGCCCTACCAGGGCTTCGACTGGGACACGTACCAGCAGTTCTGGGGCCTCGCGAGCCGCCTGCGCAGCGCCGGCCGCTCCGTCCTGGTCGTGTCCCACCTGGCCTACGACATCGAACGCCTCGACGAACTCTGGCACCTGGACAACGGCACCCTCACCCGCGGCACGGCGGTGGCGGCGTGAAACGGCACCTCGCTCTTTACACCACCGCCACCCGGTACGACCTGATCGAGCACGCCCGCAACACCTTCGCCATGCTCCTGGTCGCCCTGTACGTCCCCGTCTGGGTCACCCTCGCCTACCTCGTCATCCCTGACAAACTCGTCCCATTCCAACTGAATGCCACAGGCGAGCGGCTCGCCCCGGCCGGCAACCTGCTCACCCAGATCACCGGCGCTCTCAACGCCGTCACGCTGATCACCGGCTTCATGATGTTCGCGGCCACCTTCAACAGCGGCCGCTTCGACCGGCGCCTGGCCCTGGCGGGCTACCCGCGCACTCACCTGGTCCTCGCCAAGACGACCTCCCTGACCCTCGCCTCCGCAGCCGTCGCCACCTACGCCACCGCCGTCATCTGTGCCGCGTGGTCCCCCAAACAACCCGTCCAACTCGCCGCTGCCCTCTTCGGAGCCGCCCTCACCTACGGTGCTCTCGGAGTCGTCTACGGTTCCCTGCTACGGCGCGAAGTAGAGGGCATGTTCCTGATGATCATGACCAGTGTCGTCGACGTGGCTCTGCAGAACCCCATGGCCAGCTCAGGAGCCAACAGCCCCTTCATCCGCCTGCTGCCCTCCTACGGCGCCATGCAGACCGCCACAGCCGCCGGTTTCTCCACCATCGCCACCCCCACCTACCTCGGCGTCCAACTCCTGTGGTTCACCGCAGCCGCTCTGGTCAGTCTCCTCACTTTCCATCACCGCACCCGCAACACCCTCCCGCCCGTCAACGGCCTGCCATCCGACCTCCCGCGCCCGCGCCGCGACCAACCCCGATCGCCGCACCCCCGCACCCCGCGCTGAACAGCCTCACCTGCCATGCCGCGTCGGCTCGTCCGACGGCTCGGCCGCATACCCGGCCACAAGCGCCAGATGGCGCGATCACCTGCCTGACCTGGACACCCCGCCAGCCAGTTCTGCTCGCCGCGGCACTCTTCTGCGCCGACATGACCTACGGCGTAGCTCGGAGTCGTCTTCGGCACTCTGCTGCGCAAGAGGCCGAAGGCATGTACGCCATCGTGATGCCCAGCATCGTCGACCTTGCACTGCCGAACGCGTCGTGAGTTCCGGAGCCGACACCGCCATCACCCCCGTTACCTGCCTTCTTGCGGCGCCATACAGGCAGCCACCGAGGCGGGTTTCTCCCGTACCACCGTCCCCCGGTGCCCGCTCATGCAGTTGGCGTGGTTTGCCACGGCTGGCCTCACCCGGCTGCTGGCGTTCCACCCGACGTACCCGCAGCTCCCGCCGCCGGCTGCTCCACCCCGTCCGGTCGCGTCGATCATGGTCTGCATGGGGCCGATCGCGCCGGCGACGCGGCCGCTGTGGGTGAGGGTGAGGACGGGGCCGACGCCCCCGGCCCGCATGCGCTCGTACAGGAAGGCGAAACCGTGTCTTCGCGTGTCGGCGGTCCTTGGTGGAGGGGGCTGGGGGGCTGGCACTCGGCCTGGTCCTCAACGCCCTGCTCCTGTTCAACACCCGGTACACGGACGCCGCGGTGAACCAACTGCGTGCGGACGGCTCCGACGTCCGCGACAGGGGCGTGGCCCATCTCTCCCTTCGTACGGCAGCACATCGACATGCACGGCCGGTACTCGTTCCAACTCCCCCACCTGCCCGTAGGGCGACGCCCCCTGCGCGACCCCGAGGCGCCCGAGGACGAGTGAGACATCAGCCGACGGCCCCCTCTGGGGCACCTGGCCTGGCGTGTCACGGGGCCTGGATGCACCCCGAGGGGCGGGCGCTGTTCCAGGCGGTGGGCAACCAGGTCGCCGGAAGCAATCGGATGCCTGAAGGATCACCCGGGCGGCCAGGCGCAGCCTGCTGCTACGGGGTGCCGAGCAACCGGATGCGCAGTGCGGCGGCGCCGCCCTCGGAGAGCCAGTCCGCCAGGGTGCGCAGTCCGGGATGGATGACCCGCAGAGCCTCGATGTCGGCGTGCCAGCGTTGGCCAGAGATCCACCGTTGCCGGGTCTCGGCGATCCCCGGGTTCAGCGCGGCGGCCTCGTCGTGGGTGAGCTGCTCGTAGTGCACCGCGACTCCGGTGGCAGCACTGATCGCGGCGACGGCCTCAGCCGGGGTCGGGTTGTCACCGGCCAACTCCAGAGTCCGTCCAGCGAACCGGTCCGGTTGCTCGAAGGCCAGAGCGGCGAACTCGGCGATGTCTTCGAGGGCGATGATCTGGACAGGCTCGTTCGGCGGAAAGAGGTGCCGATGGACGCCGTCAACGAACCCGTCGAGGCCGATGCCGGACTCCCCGAGGTAGTTCGTCATGAACCGTACCGGGCGCAGCACGGTCACGAGTGGGATCTGTTCGCGCAGGTACTGCTCGATGCGCCGCTTTCCCGGGGCCGCGAACGCGTCTCCCGAGGTCGAGGCGACACCGGTGAACACCACGTGGCGGACACCTGCGGCAGCTGCTGCGTCGGCCAGGGCCCGGCCGCGCGTGAACTCCAGTTCTGGGTTGCTGCCGGCTGGCCCGTAGACAACCGGCGGCACGGCGAACAGAGCGGTGGTGCCATCAAGTGCCGGCGCCAGGCCTGACGGCTCGTCGAAGTCTGCGAGGGCCAACTCGGCTCCTGCGTCCGCGAGTGCTGCGGCGGCGGGCGCGGTCTTGTCCCGCACCAGCGCGCGCACCGGTCGGCCGCTGGCCAGCAGCCGTCGCGCCGTCGCGCCACCCTGCTTGCCGGTCGCGCCGGTCACAGCGACGGGGCCGTCGGCGGGGCCCTGGGTCGGGCCGGTGACGGAATGGATTGGTTCGGCGGCCATGTCGTCCTCTCCTTTCCCCGGGGGCCGGTTGCTATGGACAGGGTGGTGGACCCGGGGATATCTGGAATACTTCAACCCGGTTGGGTCGGGCGCACAAGGGGTTTCGTGACATGACTACAGTGATCAGCGGTGGCGACCGGGCCGATGCCCGCCGCAACCGGGCCAAGGTGCTGTCCGCCGCTGGTGAGGCATTCGCCGAGCAGGGACTCGACGTCCCGCTCGGCGAGATCGCGCGCCGGGCCGGTGTCGGCGCCGGCACCGTGTACCGGCACTTTCCGAATAAACAGGCTCTCCTTGAGGCGGTGTTCGTCCAGCACCTGGACGAACTGGTCGCCTCGGGCGAGCGACGGATGGCCCGATTCGCGCCCACCGAGGCGTTCTTCGGGTTCCTGATGGACGTCGTCGAGAAGTCCCACAAGCGCGGGCATATATGCGATGTCGTGGCCGCCGACGCGAGTTGGCCACGCCCGATGCTCACGGCGTTCGTGCTGCGATTCCGCCAGGTCCTGACCGCGCTACTCCACGCGGCGCAGCGGGCCGGCGGTGTCCGCGCTGACATCGTCCCCGACGATGTCGTCTCACTCACCGTCGGATGCGCCTCGATGCTCGCTGCCCGCCGCGATCGGTCGGCCGGCCTCAGACTCGTCCAGCTGACCCTGGATGGTCTGCGCCCTTCCGCCATCGTCACGGAACGACAAGGCTTTCGTGATGGCCTCGGTGTCCGCCGGGAAACCGTCGTGTTCTGTGAGGAATGCGGGGCTACGCTCACGGTCCGGCCCACCGGTCGCCCGGTACGTTACTGCGGGGCTACTTGCCGGCAGCGGGCCCGCCGTCGACGCCTCGCGGGCTGAACGGGCTGGAGTCGTGTTCTTCTCGTCGGCCCGGCAGTCCACGCTCGACGGACTTGACACGGCCAAGCACGCGGCGCCCGGTGATCACCGACCACATCGTGCACGCCGTGCTGCGACGCCGCAGCAGACGCACTCCTCGCCGGGCCGGACGCCATGACGAACTCGACCAGCATGGCCGGGCGCGCGATGCGCCACAACGTCATGCAGAACAAGGCCGGCAGTGTGGACCGTGGATGTCGCGGTGGTGACCGGGCTCGTGTATGGAGCCAGCGGACAGCGTCTGGACGTGTATCGGCCTGCGCCTACGTTGGAGGCTTCGCCGCTCGTGCTGCCCTGACACGGAAGAGGTCCCCCAGCCCACCTCCTCACCCGCGCCGCCCGTTTCGCACCTAGCGCCTGCTAAACAGTCCGCAGAACTTACCGAGTACTGACCGTACGATGCCGTAATCGCCCTTGCCCCAGGGTGTCGTGACGCGCCGTTCGGATGCTGGTCCGGATCGCGCAGAGCGATCGGTGCGAGTCGCACCGAGGTTCGCTCACGATCCCACGACAAGTGGTGGCGCATGGGCAGGCAGGGAAAACCCTGACAGGCCCTCAGGGATGCCTTCGGGATATCTCCGGGTGCCGCCCTGAGGACTGGTACCAGCCGGGCGGTCGAGAGCGAAACAGGACCCGCCGCACGTTCCGGAGGACCCATCAAAAAGCCGCGTTCCCAAAAGCCCTCCTTTGTTGAACACCCTTGTTGGACACCAAAGTCGACTCCGGCCCGGCGTGTCGACGTCCGGGCACAGGAAGACACCCAGGTCCACGTCGGCCTCGACCTTCGGCCGGGCAGTCTCACCCCGAGCTCGTCGAGCACCAGGCGGTGCAGCTTCGCCCATACCCGGGCCTTCGACCACTCGGTGAATCGCCGGTGGGCCGTCGCTCCCGAGGGCCCGAACGACGCGGACGGCAACTGCTGCCACGTACAGCCCGACGTGGCCACGAACACGATCACGGCCAGCACTTCCCGGTCACCGTGACAGCGCCGGCCGCCACCCTGCGGACGAGTCGGCGCCTCCGGCACCACCCGCTGGAACAACTCCCACAACTCATCCGACACCAGCCGCTCGACGATCCCCACGCCGTGCCCCTACCGAACACTCCAAATGAGATGGCTTCTTATCTGCGAGCAGTGCGTCCGGCGCGGTGCGCTGCCTGCCGCGGCCAAGTCGCGGGACTCGGACGTCGCCCAGCAAGAAGGGGAGGACCTGCGCGTCGTGTTCCTGGCCCGGGGTAACTACGACGGCCAGCGGGCGGCCGTAGCCGTCCACGGCGTGATGGATCTTGGTTGTCAGGCCGCCGCGGGATCGGCCTATTGCGTGGCCCTGGCTTGCCCCTGGTGGCAGGAGCTTCGCCCTTGCTGCGGCAGGTGGCTGCGCCGGTGTTCTCCGGCCGTGCCGTGTTCGTGGCGTGTTGGTGGGCCCGGTTGATTGTCGAGTCGACCGAGACGGTCCAGTCGATTCCGTCGGTCGAATCCGCCTGGGCGGTCAGCTGGGCCAGAACCGTGTCCCAGGTGCCGTCAGCCGCCCACTTGCGATGGCGCTTCCCTACCGTCTGCCAGGGACCGAATGCTTCGCGGGGCAGATCTCTCCAGGGGATTCCGGTGCGGTACCGGTAGAAGACCCCTTCGATGATGCGACGGTGGTCGGTGAACGGACGCCCTGCCTTTCCGGCGTTGCAGGGAAGGCAGGGCGCCAGGCGTGCCCACTGCTGGTCGGTCAGCAGTGGCACGCGCCCGCTCGTGGTCACCGAGGCTGATAGGCGGTGGCCAGTACGGAGACGGTGACCTGGTCGGGCAGGAGGCCGTCATGGTTCAGGTCAGCACGACTCACGTGGCGTGCGCTCGGCGTCATCGCCACCAGGTCCAGGACATCCAGCCTGGACAGGGTCGCGGGGTACTCCACCTGTTCGGTGACGACGGCATCGAAGAACGGGCCCAGCGCCCGGTGCAGGCGCTGCTCCTTGGCGGGGTCGATGGCGACCATCCCAGGCAACCGGTCGCGCAGCTCGGCCAGATGCCGATCGCTGGGACGGATCACGATCAGCCGCCCGGTCGGGCGCAGCACGCGGTGGAACTCGGTCGGGTTGCGCGGGGCGAACACGTCCAGCACGATGTCGGCCACCCCGTCGGCCAGCGGGAAGGGACGGTAGACGTCCCAGGCCACCGCAGCGGCTCGGTCGTGGGCACGGGCCGCCGAGCGCAGCGCGCGCACCGACGTGTCCAGTCCCAGACCACGGGCGCCGGGCAACTGGTCGAGTACGCCGGCCAGGTAGTAGCCCGTGCCGCATCCCACGTCCACAACCGTGGCCTGCTCAGACACGGCGCCGGCCACCAGGCGGGCCCCGACTTCGCGGATGGGCGCGTAGGCGCCGGTGGACAGGAACCGGTCCCGGGCCTGGACCATGGCCGCGTCGTCGCCGCTGATGCCGCGGGTGCCCGTCAGCAGGCTGGCGTAGCCATGGCGGGCGACGTCGAAGGTATGGCCCACCTGGCAACGCAGTGCGCCGCGGTCGGGGTGCAGGTGACGCGTGCGGCACGTCGGGCAACGCAGCAGGTCGAGGGACAGTTCAAGGGCAGGGGAAAGCGACACGGGCACGAGGCACTCCTGGCAAGGGGTGAAGGCAGGGGATCGTGCCTGCACGCGCGCTCAGAGCGTCACTGCCTCAGGAAGGAACGGGCAGCGCTGGAACCGTGGTTCACGCAGCAGGCACACCAAGGAGGGCGACGCCGTCCGACATCGCCCTCAACGCCTTCCGATCACAGGAAGCAGCAGTGCGGGGTGCTCATGAATGCCACGTCACGAGTCTACGAGCATCGGCGAAGCCCCCGTGCCCCACAGGAGTTGGGAGACACGACCTGGCGGAGTGGCCCGGCCGCCCACTACGGCACCGGAGCTTCGCGCTTCTCAGGTCGCTCGCTGGGTGTCCCGGCTTATCAGCACACGTACTCCGACGGCGAGAACAGGTTGTATGCCTCGCCAGGAAAGTCGATGCTCACCTGAGCCTGGACGTAGCAGCTAGACCGCCAGTTGGTGGACTTTCCCCAGATGTTGCCGGCCCAGTACTGCCCGGTGGCGATGTTGGTGATATCACCATGTTGCCCGTTCGAGTTGATCCACTGGGACCCCGAAATCACGTTCGTGAAAGCGCCAACGAACACGTAGGGCTGCCAGTACCCGTTGCCACCGAGGTGGAGGCATTCCTCCACCACCGTGCCGTTGCCGAGCTTCACACCGTCGCCGCAGTAGTAGCTGTCAACCGCGTGAGCAGTCGTCGCGCCGAGCCCAACCAGTCCGAACGTGGACACTGCCAGAGCTGCGGCGCCGGCCGCGAGTCGAATCCTGAGCTTCATGAATCCCCCTGTGTGTGATCACTGCCAGGCATGGCCGGTTGACCCCGCCTTGTGCGGAGGCTCAACCAGGTTGCTCAGTGTGGCTGTGTGGAGTCTCGTTTCCCGTACGAATCCGTACACCCCCGCCTGCGGCTCCGTGGTCCGAAGGTATGACCGTGAGGGGGTGGGGCGGAAGGATCTCTTTGCACGGTGAGGGGATGCTTCCGGTGTCGGACCGCACAGTGAGTGCACTGCCCATCCACAGAACGATGCCCATCCGGCTCATCGAGCTTGACCGTGGCATCAAGGGTTTGAGTGCTTTCGGGGTCGGCCGTGGGGTCCGCTGGGGTGAGCCGTGAGGTGCCCTCGTGCGCGTCGGATGGTGGTGCAATGGCCGCGGAGTCGCTGGTTGGCGGGGTTGCGGTAGCCGTAGGCGCAGCGGGCGTCGGTCTTGATTGTGCGGTTGATGCCTTCAGAGGCGGCATTCGTGATCCCCGTGGTGATCCCAGACAGGATCTGCGGCCACCACGTGTTGACGGTGGTGGCCAGGCGCTCCACTTCTGGAAGACCGCTGGCGGCGGCAGACTCGTAGAACTGTGTGAGCAGTTGGCCGATCTGCTGTCGGGTGGGGTTGGTGCCGTGCAGTTCCAGCAGGTCGCGCAGATCCTCCTTCACCTTCCAGGCCGCCAGGATCGGTTCGCTGATGTTCTTCGGCAGCGCCTTGAGGTCGTCGACCTTGGATCGAGGTGGTCGGCGTGTATCCGGGAGGCCGCCCTGGTCAGCCGGTTACGCAGCTGCCACTCCCGGTTGCCCTTGCGCCCGCGCCTGCCGCGCTGGGTCAGGGTGACGCGGCGGCGGACCTCGATGACCGCGTTGTTAGCCAGTTGCACGATGTGGAACCGGTCCACGACCAGCACTGCGTGCGGCAGGGATGTGGTGACGGCGGCTTTGAAGACGGTGCACATGTCGATGGCGACGGCCTTCACCCCGGCCCGCCACTCGGCGGCTTGTGCCTCGATCCACTCCGATACCGACGCGGCGGTGCGGCCCTCGACCTGCCCGAGCAGCCCGGCGCCAGCGGTCAGGTCACAGAACCCGACATGCCGTCGGTCCGGCACCACCTCCCAGACCTCGGCACCACCGGACCCGGGGACACGGCGGAATTTCGCCCTGCCGCGTCGGGTCTCATACGTCCCCAGGTGCTTGACGCTCGGTGTCGCCCGCGGAAGCACCGCCTGTGCGTGTGCGACGAACGCCGCGTGCACGACCGGCCATGACAACTCGTGGTCCCGGGCCGACTGCAGGACCGGCCGGCCGGCGTCGGCGACCGCTGCCCCTGCCGAGGCCCGCAGCCTGCTGGTCAGGCGGGAGCGCGCGGGGATCGCCGGCAGCGATTCGGTGAACGACCGACGGTCACATGCAGGGTTACGGCACTCCCACCGGCGTTTCGTCCATCGCAGTAGTGTCAGCCTCCCCGCCAGCGGCAGGTCCCGCGGAGTAGTGGTCACCAGCCCTGACGATCTACTTGCGCGCTGCCCGCATCCCGGGCAATGCCACGCGTCCCGGCAGGCCGTGACCAGTGTCAGCATCCGGACGTTAAGGGTTCGCCCATCGGCGCTTCGCCTGCTCGTGGCCTGCGAGGCGCCGATGGGACGTCCTTCGTGCCGACGGGATACACGGTTACCTCGTGACGACGAGCTTGCCCGTGGTGTGCACGCGGAGGAAGTCAGCGCATGCCTGCGGGCCGCGGTCGAGCCGGTACCGGTGTCCGATCGTGGCACGCAGTTCTCCACGCACGGCTGCGTCGCCGACTTCACGCATGCCGCCGAGGTCGCCGTCCATGTCGAGGACAAAGTGCATCTCGACATCGTCACGGCCGATCAGCTCCGGCGTCGGCACCGGGTAGGTGATAGTGAGGAGCCGGCCGCCGGGACGCAGCGCCGCGGCAAGGCCGGTCAGGCGGTCGCCCGGCAGGACCACGTTGACAGCGACGTCGATGCCGGCGGGGTAGTCCGCCGGCTGATAGCCGATGATCTCGGCTGCACCGAGCTCGCGCAGTACGTCGGCGTCGGCGTCGGTCGCTGTGGCGGTCACGTGGGCCTTCGCCGCGGCCAGCAGCGGAATCAACGCGGTGCCGACGCCGCCGGTCGCCCCGACAACCAACACGTGCTCGCCCTGTCGGATGTTCGCGGTCGTCGCGATCGCCCGCGCGGTCAGTCCCGCGGTGGCCAGCGCCGCCGCGTCCTCGGCCGGCAACTCGGCCGGGCGGTGCGCGACAAGCGGGGTGTCCGCCTCGATGACGGCGTACTCGGCCAGCGTGCCGGTGCCCACCGACGGGCGCTTGCCGGCCATCGCGCGTAACGCCCGAGGCACGGCCAGGCCGAACACCTCATCACCGACTCGGTAGGCGGTGACGTCGTCGCCGACTTCGGTGACGGTTCCGGCGAAGTCGTTGCCGGGGATGTGCGGGAACTCCAGCCGCACGGCGTCGCCGAACTCGCCGCTGGGCAGTCGGACGTCGGCCGGATTGATCGCCGCGGCGGCGATCCGTACCTGGATCTGTCCTGGGCCGGGTCGAGGAATGGGGACCTCGGCCACCGTGTACTGCTCCGGCGGTCCGTAGGCGGTCGCGACGACGGCTTTCATCGATCGGTGGTTGTTCAAAGCCCCTCCAGAAAAGCGGACCGGGCGGTCATGTTCTGCCCCGGCGGAAGACGCTAGCGATAACCGGACCGGGCGGTCAACTTGTTAGGCTGCGACCATGACCACGTCCCGCCCGCTACGCGCCGACGCCGCCCGCAACCGCGCACTGCTGCTGGCGGCGGCGGCCGACGAGTTCGCCGAGCACGGACTGGACGCCTCGGTCGCCGATATCGCCCGCCGGGCCGGGATCGGGAAAGGCACTGTCTTCCGCCACTTCCCGACCAAAGACGACCTGATCGCCGCCATCGTGCTGGACCGCATCCAAGCCCTCACCGCCATCGGCGAACGCCTGCTGGACTCCGACGACCCCGGCGGCGCGTTGCTGGAGTTCCTCGCCGCCGCCGCACACCGGCGGCAACAACGCGACCTGTCGTTCCTGCAGGAGGCCGGCGACACCCGCCCCGAAGTCGGCCACGCGCGCACGGCCATGTTCCAGACCATCGACACCCTGGTCGACCGGGCCCGTGCGGACGGCGCCATCCGGCCCGACGTCACCGGTACCGACGTCACCCTGCTGATGTGCGCGCCCAACTACGTGACCAGCTCCGTCCCGGACGCCTCACCAGACCTGTGGCAGCGATACCTCGCGATCATCTTCGACGGCCTGCGCCCCGAAGGAGCCCACCCACTGCCCCAACCTCCGCCGGGCACAATCTGACGCGAACAGCAGCGTCTCACCAGCGGCCTATGCGCGGCATCGCACGAGGTTTCAGCCGTCGCCCATTCATCAAGACTGTGAGGCCACGGTCAAGTTCGAGGAGCCGTTATGGATCTCCACGATATTGGCGCCTCTGACCTGGATCGCCCTGCGGCACGACGATGCCCCGCCGGAGCGGGCGGGGCGTCGCCCTATCAGGTCTACGTCTACGCAGGACACCCGCCGAAGCATGCCGACAGCGGTCCGCACGTGTCACTGCCCCTATGGCTGGGCGAGGCCGGCTGACGGGACACCTTGTCGGCGCAGGAGTCGGCCTGCGGGCCGCCACAGGGCGAAGGCCAGGCCGAGGCGGGCGAGCGTGACCGTGCCCTACCACGCAGCGGCCGCCGGCTCGGTCCCGGGTACCTCGCTGGTGGCGACGCTGCCGACGAGTTTCGCCATCCAGCACGCGGCTCCGGGTGTCACCACCGTCATCCCGGCACCGGAGGAGATCGGCCCGATGAGCTACGCGATGTCCTGGCATCCCCGCCTGGACGACGACGCCGCACATCGCTGGCTCCGCAACACGATCATCTCGACGCCGAACACCAGCTGACACAGACACGCCTGCAGCGCGCCGGGCCTTCTCTTTGTGCTCAGCGGACCTTCGGTGAGCGGCGGCCCGGGCGGACGGCGACTACGATCCGGGCACGGACGCGGGGAGCGTCGTCCGGCACTGCAGTAGCCGGATTCGAGGAGCGCCGGCTGGGTGTCGGCCGCCAAGCCCCTGCCCACACTCGCCCATCTGTACAACGGGCGGACCTGCGCCCAGCTCGCGGCCGGGTTCGGATTGGCACCTCCACCGCCTACCGTCACATGGCATCCGGCGCGGATACTGCCTCCCGAACTGCCCGCCGAGATCGAACAGGGACAGCTGGGCGACGGGATGCGGGCGCCCGCGACTGACGACGATCCGGGTGTCCTCGGGCAGGCCCGGCAGGTCGAGCAAGCCGGCGAGTCGCAGCAAGGAGGCGGCCCGGTCGGTCCGGGCCGCCTCCTTGGCTTGGCCTAGGCGTCGAGGGACTTCGCGGCCTCACGGATCACATCGAGGACGAAGTCGGGATGCGAGAGCATGGGAACGTGACTGCTGTCCACGGGGCGGATTGTGGCGCCCATGCGCTCGGCGGCGGACCGCTCCAGGTCGGGGTGCACGGTGCGGTCGCTGTTGGCGACGATGTACCAGCTTGGCTTCGTCCGCCAGGCGGTGCCGGGAACCTGCTGGTTGAACAGGTCCGCCACTGGCACAGCGCCCGTCGCCAGGACGAGCTTCTGCTCCGCTTCCGGGAGGTCGCCGCAGAAGTGCGGGACGCCTGAAGGCTTGAGCCACACGCGGCCGTCAGCGACGTCGACGTGCTCGAAGATGGGCGTGCGGGGGAATTGGTCCTGCTGTTCCTGCGACGTCTCGTCCTCGTCCGGGGCGAGCGCGGCGATGTACACCAGAGCGCGGACGCGGTCGTGGGTGCCCGCTTTGGTGATCAGGGTCCCGCCGTAGGAGTGACCGACCAGCACGATCGGGCCGGGGACGTGGTTGAGCGTGAAGTTGACACACGCGACGTCGCTTTCGAGCGAGTCGAGGCCGTGCTGTGAGGCGAACACCTCGTGCCCTTCAGCCTGGAGCGTGGGGATGAGCTTGTTGAAGCACGACCCATCCGCCCAGAGTCCGTGGGCGAAGACAATGCTGGGCTTGCCCGCCATGGCATTTCCTCCTACAGCGAGATTAAATATGCCGCATTGCACCATATTGCGTGCTCGGTACCTATTCTTGCGTGCTGGCCAGGCGTGTTGCCCCATCCCAATCGTTGGGCCTACGAGGTTGAACGCGTTCTCGTGGTGGTCATGTGCTGATGATCAGGCTCGTTTCAGCGAGGCAGCCGTCTACGAGGTCGCCGCGGTACTGGATGTGGCGCAAGCGGCGCTCGGATCCATGGGACCTGATTCGACCACCGCGACTTCCAGCGCTGAAATCGGCACATCGATCATGCCGTCGGCATAGGGATCGGTGTGCGCCTCAGCTGCGATGGTCCCACCGCCGCGGTGCTCGGGCCGGTGGGTGAGGTCTGTGCGCCAGTTGCCTCCGGTCCGCGAGCGCCACACCGGTCGACCGCATCAGTCGCTACGCCCGCCTCGTCCCGCTGCCCGACTGCCACGACCGCCGAAGCCGTCCGTGGAGCACCTGTGATCACCAAAGCCATCAGCCAAGCAGAGGCGGCGCGGAGCCTGCCGAGAGCGGAGGCGACACGGCGAGGGACCCGCACCTCGCTCCGGCACGCTAGTAGGAACTGGTCCGGTAGCGGCTGCGAAATTCTGCCAGCAGCTCATCAGTCACCTCGGCCCCGGAACTCACCGCGGCGTGGACGTCACGGAAGTAGTTTTCGTAGCCGGCAGGGGTGTACAGGCACAGGGCGCGTACCGGAGTCGAGCCCGCATTGCGGAAGCCATGCGGGGTGCCGCGGGTCGCGGCGAGCAGGTGCCCGGAGCCAACCGCTACCTCGCCGTCCCCGGTGTGGAGGGTCAACTCCCCTTCGAGGACATAGAAGTACTCGTCGTGTCCATCGTGAACGTGCGGTCTGGCGCCAACTACTCCGGGGGCCAGAGCGAACTCCTCGAAGGCGAAGCGTCCGCCCGTGTGCTTGCCGGTGAGCCGGAAGAAGTGAGCGACACCGGCAACGTCTATGAGCTCACCGTCCTGAGGGCGTCGCAGCAGTGGACGAGCGGGATTCCGGGACTGGTCGTCGGTCATGGGGGCATTGTGACCCAGGCGCTGACTGCTCAGCCGACAATTCGAGATGCGCCAGCGGCCCACCCGGACGCAGTCAGCGAAGGACAACCAGGGACAGCAGTCGCGTGCCCGACGGCGAAGGCGGCTGCCGGCCCTTCGTGGGCACACCCCTGCCATGACGACGTAAGCCCGAGGAGCCGGTGTACCCGCGCACCTTCGTGAACCATCGGGCCGGGTACCGCGTCATCCTGGTGCGCGGCCCGTGCCGGGTGGAGCTGGGCGAGGGAGAGCAGGGGACAGATGACAACAGGTGAAGTGACCGGTTTCGCGCTGGCCGTGTTGGCGGGCCTGCTGAGTCTGTGGGGCGGTGTGCGGGAGGCGCGGCTGCAAGCGCGGCTGCGTCGGTACGGCGTACACGCCGAGGGGTTGGTGGTGGACCAGTATCTGGCGCCGTCGGACGATTATTCGACACCCGTCATCGAGTTCACCGACCGGCAGGGGCGACCCGTCAGATTCACACCCGTGGCGACGGGGACGAGGATGGGGATGGAGCTTGGAACCCAGGTGCCGGTCGTCTATCCGCCCGAACACCCTGAGAACGCAAGGGTGTTCACCCGGAAGCACCTCCGGCCTACGGTCATCAGCCTGCTTACCGGAAGCGTGCTCTTCCTCGGCGCCGCGGTGTGGATCGCGCTCACCCGCTGAGCTTGTTCTCCCTCCTCGTTCCCACGTACAGATCCACAGCCGGGTCGCGGCGACGCTGACCGTGCCATGAAAGACGACCGCTCTCTTGTCGTGCCGGTTCGCCGACGGGAGCTGTACGCCTTGTCTCCGCACAGATGGTCAGAGCGGGTCCGCGGGCGCCCGCCCGCTGGACGTGGGACACGGATACGGTCCGGGACCGGGATCAACTGCGGCACATCACCCCACTGTCCGGGGGCGATCAGTATGGACAGCGGGCGGCATCCACCGTCACTCGCCAGGTGGATCTTGGTGGTGAACCCCCACGTGAGCGGCCCAACGTCTCTCAGCCCGGTGCCGGACTGGTCGCCTGCGGCATCCAGACACTCATTCCGTCCGGTGACGGGCTCCGGCGGCGTCACGCCCCACTCGCGCGAGTGGCGGGCGAGTCTGGCCCCGAAGGCGCCGGTGGCCTCCAGTTCGACCAGCACCCCGGCGTCGAACGAGCTCCATCGATCCGGGTGGGACCGCAGCCACCGGCCCGGCAGGCGCACAGGATGGCCACGCTGCACTCACTGTGGTCGTGTTTCTTCACGCTCGGCTCGTGGGGCCTGGACACTCCACCGTCGCACACCCGGGCGCGCCCACCGGCTACGTGCTCAGGCTGGCGTGCAAACGGCGCCGTACCCCGCCCTGTGCGGGACTGATGGAGCTGACCGAGACCCGCCGGACGTCCGTCCAGCGGGAACTCCTCTTCACGACCGCCAGCCGGCTGGCCCCTCGCCCCGGGGAAGGCCGGCGATGATCAGGTCGAGGGCGAATTCGAAGCGCTGGTCGAAGTTGTCAGGGCCGATGTACGGCAGGACCTCGGCCAGGGCCGGGTAGGTGTCGGCCGGGACCTGGTCCGGCAGGAGGGCCGGTGCGGTTTCCTGGGCGGCCTGCTGTTCCTGGGCGAGGCCCAGGGTCAGGTAGAAGATCGACCAGTGGGTCCACGCGGCCGTGCGCGGCGAGTGGCCGGCCGCCAGCAGGGTCGCGATCACGCTGTCTGCGAAGCGCAGCGTGCGGGGCTCGGCCGCGAAAACGCCCGCGACCATCCTGGCGGCGTCGCGGTGGGAGAGCAGCGCCGCGCGGCAGCGGCGGCTCAGTTCCTTGAGCCGGTCGGGGAACGCCTCGGGCAGCGGCTCGTCGAGACAGTGCGCGAGGAGTTCGTCGGAGGCCAGTTCGAGCAGGCGGCCCTTGCTGGAGGCGTGCCAGCGGACGGTGTTGTGCTGCACGCCGAGCCGGGCCCCGACGGCGCGCATGGTCACCCCGTCCAGCCCGTGCTCGTCGAGGACCGCCAGCGTGGCGGCGACGATCTCGCCCCGTGTCGTGCCCATCCGATGCGCCTCTCCGGTCGGCTTCCGCACCCCTGTTGCCCAGTGGACAATTCTAGGGCACTCTCATTCTTATCCATTGGACAAGAGTGAGGGGAAAGTGGTTGTCGTGATCGATGTGCTCATCGCCGGGGCCGGCCCGGTGGGGCTCTGGCTGGCCGCGGAGTTGCGCCTGCACGGGGTGGAGGTGACCGTCGTGGAACGCCGGGCGGCACCGGACGGACGGTCGCGCGCGGTCGGCATGCAGGCCGGCACGCTGGACACCTTCGCCACCCGCGGACTCGCGGAGCGGTTCATCGAACGCGGTACCCCGGTGCCGACCGGCCACTTCGGTGCGGCGACCACCCGGCTGGACTTCTCCACAGTCGGAGCGGCGCACCCGTTCATGCTGGCGCTCGGTCAGTCCGTCACCGAACAGCTCCTGGAGGAGCACGCGGTTGCCGTGGGCGCCCGGGTGCTGCGCGGAGAGGAGGTCGTCTCGCTCACCCAGGGCCCGGACGCCGTCGAGGCGGTGATTCGGGCCCGCGGCACCCACCGGACCGTGCGGGCCCGCTGGGTGGTGGGCTGCGACGGCACGCGCAGCGCGGTGCGCCAAGCGGCCGGCATCGACTTCCCCGGGCAGGACACCACGCTGACCGGATGGCTCGCCGACGTCGAACTCGACGACCCGCCCAGCGCGCCGCTCGCCGCCACCAGGCCGGCCGGTTCGTTCCTGGCGGCCCCGATCGGCGACGGCGTCCACCGGCTGGCGGGCCTCTCCACGGCCACCATGCACCATGGCACCGGCGAACCGCTGACCCTGGCGGAGGTGCGCGAGCAGACCCGCACGCTACTGGGACGGGATCTGGGCATCCGCAACCCCCGCTGGCTGTCGCGCTACGGCAACGCCACCCGCCAGGCCGCGCGGTACCGGGCCGGACGGGTGCTGGTGGCCGGGGACGCGGCGCACATGTTCTTCCCGGCCGGTGGCCAGGGCATGAACCTCGGCATCCAGGACGCCACCAACCTGGGCTGGAAACTGGCCGCCACCCTCCAGGGCCGGGCGCCCGACGGACTGCTCGACAGCTACGACACGGAACGCCGGCCGGCCGCCCGCGCCGTCATCGACAACACCCGTGCCCAGCTCGCCCTGTTCGCCGCGGCGAGCCCGGAGCAGATCGCGCTGCGCGAGGTCTGGTCCACCGCGCTGGCCGAACCGCAGACCAACCGCCAGTGGGCCCGCCGGATCGCCGGCTTCGACGACCCGCTCCCCGCCGACACCGCACCCGGCGCACACCCGCTGGACGGCACTCGACTGGCCGGCCTCGCCCTGGACACGGCCGACGCACCCACCGCCCACCCGTTGATGCACCACGGCCGGCCGCTGCTACTGGACCTCGGCGGGACGCGGACGCCGTGTACCGCAGACGGTCTGGAACAGCGGGCAGTCACCGTCAACACCGCAGCGACGGACCCGATCTGGCGGAACGTCACCGCGGTTCTGATCCGACCGGACGCCCGGATCACCTGGGCCAGCACCGACACCGACCCGCAGCGCCGGGCCGCGGACTGCCTCACCGCCCTGCGCACCCTGTGCCGCTGAGCGCGCTCGGTGAGCCCACCCGCCGGACCCGCTCGGCGCCCTTCTCTCACGGACCAGGCCGGATCAGCGCGACTCCTCCAGCCCCAGCGGGGGCACGCCATCCATGCGTGCATCGCAAGGCGGCGCACCTTCCGGCCGAAGGCTGGAGGCGTGCCTGGTCTGGAGACCGGGCTCTTCACCACCAGGCCAACCGAACCCGAACCCCAGATCACCCCACAACCGGAACCGAAACAGTCGCGTTCCTGCTCCGCGTCCACGCCATGGACACGCCCCAGCCCGGCCCGTATGCCACGTTGCCAGACGGTGGCGATGGGGCAGTTGGGCGAGTTGAAGGTGACCGACGAGGACGGCCGGAGTTGTCCTCACCCTCCGGCGACGTTCTGCTCAGGCGAGGCTTCAGCCGCCCCTCAGTCTCACCCCGAACCGGGTGCGCAATCGGTGGATCTCCCACCATGCGATCGCCGTCACCGTGGCCGGACCGCCGATGAACAGCGCATAGGCGATCGGCGTCGGTCCGCTGGGCAGTTTCGCTGTGGCCGCGAACGTCCAGACCAGGAAGGTGGCCAGCACAGGCGGGGCCGCGGGGTGAACCGCGGCCGCGCCGAAGCCGGTTCGTGCGACGGCGGCCGAGGCGAACAGGAACAAGAACACCGACCACATGACTCCCGCCAGGAACGCGAGGGACAGCCACGTACCCGCAGAGCCGCCCAGCCGCGACGGATCGGCCACGCTCCAGCAAACGACCAGTACGACGATGAGCAGCAACGTGCTGACGAACAAGCCGAGTTGGCGCAACGATCCACGCAGTGCAGCCCACATCGTCCGGCGGCGGCTGGAAGGCGCACACCAGACGAAGGCCATGAAGACGACCGGCGCACTCACGACGAGCAGCCACGGTGTGGTGAGGAGCGCGCTCCAGCGATCCGAGAGCGACTCGCCTATGTCCCGCACGGAGCCGAAGGCCACGACATCCGCGAGTGACACCCCGATCGCCGCGCACGTGCGGAGCCTCTTGAGGCGTGCCACGTCCGGATCGCGCACGGGGACGGAGCCTGGGTCACGAAGGAAGAGGCGCCAGGCGACACGGCGGGCGCTGCGTGCGAGGCAGTACAGCCCCATCAACGGAGAGAGCAGCAGCAGAAACGGCGACAGCACGAGCACCACGCCGCCGGGCAGGCGGCCGAGGAGTCCGAACAGTGAGGGCCAGTCCCGGAACTGTGCCGGGCCGGCCGGATCAGGGGAAGGTGGCACGGGCACCCCGCTCGGCGGCCAGTACGGCAGTGGACCACTTCCCGGTCGGATGGAGACCAATTCCGCACACCTCGCCCACGGACACCCCTACGTCTTCAACGCATCCCCCGGCAAGACGCGGGGGCCGCACGACACGGTTCCCGCATGATCAGCCACCCACCGCATCCGGTGACGTCCGCACCCGCTGTGCCAGCTCCCCACCACACCAGCCACAGGTCGACGGTGGCTGAGAAAGCACGGACCAGGCGGCCGGAAGCCGGTGAACCCACCAGACTCCCTCTGCGAGGATCCCGTCTTCGCCCAGCCCCAGAGCCGCGGCCGTGTGCCCAGGGATCCGGGCCTCGGCCCCCTCATCAGCCGCCGCTGCCGCCCGTCCGGATGCGCAAACGGCTCTGGTGCCCCGCAGCAACTGGGGCACGATCCACTGCCCCGGCCCCGCGGCCCCGGGCCGGCATGTGCCGCTCGGGCCACGAAAGGCCGGCGTCCCTGCCCAGCCGGCTTTGGGTCACCGTGCCGGAAAGGATGCCGTTGTCGTACCGACCATGGTGGCCGGTGGTTCGAGTGTGCGGCGTATCGGCCGGGCAATCTTCTGCTCGTGCCGGTGTGATGACGCCGGCGGCCTCGCCAGGGTCTTTGCTGCTGCCCGGTCGCGGCCGCCCGCAGCCAAGGGGGCTTTAGGCACGTCAGGGGGGCGAGTTCCCGGGTGCGCGAACGGCGCGGCGGACGGCGTTGCGGAGCCAGTGGTGGGCTCCGTCGGCGGCATGGCGGGGGTGCCAGGCCATGCCGATGGTCAGGGGCGGCAGTGGCAGGGGGATGTCGAGGAGGTGCAGGCCAAGGGCCGTGGTGGCATTGGTGAGGGGCGAGGGTGCGGCGCCGGGGAGCGCGGCGGGGACGAGGCAGATGACATCGCTGCGGGCGGCGAGGGTCATCGCGGCCAAGTGGCTGGGGAGGACGGCACTGACCCGCCGACTGAGGTTGCGCTCGGACAAGGCGGTGTCGAGGGGGCCGGTGAACCGGCCGCGGCGGCTGACCGCGACGTGTTCGGCAGCGGCGAACCGAGCCGGGGTCAGGGTTCCTTCGGTGAGGGGGTGGCCGGGCCGGACAGCCGCCACCATCCGGAGGGTGAGCAGTTCCTCGACCTGGGTTTCAGGGTCGACGTGGTCGATGGATCCGACTTCCAGGTCGATGCGGCCGTCGCGCAGTGCCGGTCCGGCCTCCAACTCCTCGGCCCGGAACCGCAGGGAAACCCCCGGCGCCTCCTGCCGGGCCAGCTGCAGCAGTCCGGGGGCCAGTACCGCGCCGACCAGGTCGGCGCTCTGGAGGGAGAAGGTGGTGTGCAGGGCGGCAGGGTCGATGCCAGTGCCGGGGGTGAGCAGTGCTCCGAGGCGGCGCACCACTGCGGCGGCTTCGTCGCGCAGGGCCTGGGCGCGCGGGGTGGGGACCATGCTCTGTCCGGCCCGCACCAGGAGCGGGTCTTGGAGGACGCGGCGGAGACGGGCAAGGGTGCGGCTCATGGCGGCGGGGGAGGTGTGCAGGCGGGCGGCGGCGCGGGTGACGCTCTGCTCGGAAAGCAAAGCGTCCAATGCGACGGCGAGTTGGGCATCGATAACCGGGTCAGGGTTGTTCACCAGCGTAATTCCGTTTCAGGCAATGATTCCATGCTGAAGTTCCCATTGTGGCAACACCCTTGATCTCCGCAGGATGAGGGGCGTACCGACCCGACACCATCCACGAGGTCTTCATGATCGTCATCACTGGCCCCACCGGGAACATCAGCCGCCACCTGCTTCCGCTGGTCCTTGAGTCCGCCCCCGCCGCCGGCGAGGAACTGCGCGTGGTCGTGCGTGACCCCGCCCGGCTCCCCGACGCGGTGCGCGAACACGTCGAAGTGATCACCGGCTCGCACGGCGACGCCCAGGTCGTCGACCGGGCCTTCGAAGGCGCGGACGCGGTCTTCTGGCTCGTCCCCCCGGACGCCTCCCTGACCCCGGAGGACGCCTACTGCGGCTTCACCCGCCCCGCCGCCAAGGCACTCGCCTCCCACGGCGTCGGACATGTGGTCGGCGTCTCCGCGCTCGGCCGCGGTACCCCGGTCGCCGACCACGCCGGGCTCGTCACCGCCTCCCTTGCCATGGACGACCTGATCGCGGGCACAGGCGTCGCCTACCGGGCCCTGGCCAACCCGTCCTTCTTCGAGAACCTCCTGGAGGAGGCCGACTCGATCCGCGAGAAGGGCGTCTTCGCCGACACCGTCGACGCCGACCGCAAGGCGCCCCTCGTGGCCGTCGCCGACATCGCCGCCGTGGCCGCCGGCCTGCTGCTGGACCGCTCCTGGACCGGCACCGACACCGTCCCGGTCCTCGGGCCGCAGGACCTGTCCCCCAACGACCTGGCCCGCATCATGACCGAGCAGCTCGGCCGCCCCGTGCGCTACGAACGCCAGCCGCTCGACGATCTGCACACCACCCTCGTCGGCTACGGCCTCAACGAGGCATTCGTCCGGGGCATCACCGACATGAAGCGGGCCAAGGACGACGGCCTCGACGCCGGCGTCGCCCGCACCCCGGACACCGCCTCCCCCACCACCTTCGAGCAGTGGTGCGCCCGGACCCTCAAGCCCGCCGTCCTCTCCTGAAGGCCCAACAGCCGTCGCCGCAGCACATGGCGCCCACCGTACCGAGACCCCCTGCCACCCCGGAGGCACTCATCATGTCCACTGAGAAGACCGAACCGCCGGTCACCGCGTTCATGCTCGTCAAGACCACACCCGAGTGGCTCGCCCTGACCGTCCAGGAACGTGTGGACGCCTTCACCACCCAGGTCCTCCCCGCAATCAAGGCCAAGACCACCGGTGTTCGGTCACGCTTCTACGACACGGAGTTCTACTCCGCGCGCGTCACCGACGTCTGGGTCTGGGAGGCAGACGACCACCACGCCTACCAGCTCCTCGTCGACGCGCTGCGCGAGACCCCGTTCTGGGACCGCTACTTCGAGGTCGTCGACCTGCTCGTCGGCACCGAGAACGGCTACGCCCACACCTACGGCCTCGACCCCGTCGCCACCATCACCACCTGACACCCGCCCGTCCGGCCCACGGCACACTCACCCGCACACTGATCTCCGAAGAGGCGTGGCACATTTCAGCCCCGCACGCGCGGCGGATCAGCCGTTCATGACGTAGTCCCGCCGGCGGCGGCTGGACTCGGCTGACGCCGAGACCGGCGTTGTGCGCCGGCTCGGCCTCCGACATCTGTTGATCTGGCCATCCGGGTGGGTGCCTCAGGGCCACCCTCTTCGCGGTGCGGGCTCGTACGTTGGTCGACATGCAGGCGAAGCCGCTGAGTGAGTTCCTGCGGGCCCGGCGCGCACTGGTGCGCCCCGAGGACCACGGGATGCCCGCGGGGACGCGCCGTACTCCCGGTCTGCGACGCGAGGAGATCGCGCTGCTCGCCGGGGTGAGCACGGACTACCACGTGCGGCTGGAACAAGGACACGAACGCAATCCGTCGTCCCAGGTCCTGCGGGCCTTGGCGGCAGCCCTGTTGCTGAAGGGCGAGGAATCCGCCTACCTGCATACGCTGGTCGATCCGCCACAGCGCGGGCAGGTCAATGTACCTGCCGTAGACCAGGGCCGGCGTGTCGACCCAGGCGTCCAGCAAAGACACCAGCTGCGTTTACCTGGCTCGACAGCGAGACCAGTCTGATCACAGCGATGTTCCTCAACCCGGCCGCCCAGGGCTTCTACTGTGACTGGGCCGACGTCGCGCAGGGGTGCGTGGCTGCGCTGCGGTCCGCCAACCCCGACCCGGACGATCAGCGACTGCAGGAGCTGGTAGGTGAACTTGCGGGCGAAGTCCCGACTTCGCCCGTATGTGGGCACGCCACGAGGTACGGGCCAAGACGGCCTCGACCAAGCGTTTTCGCCACCCGCTGATCGGCGACCTCACTCTGGGCTTCGAGACCTTCTCCGTCAACAGCGCCCCGGCCAGCACCTTGTCGTCTACCGAGCCGAGCCCGGCACCGCCGCCGACAGTCCCTGACCTTGCTGGGCAGCTTCGCCCTCACGTTGTAGCCGCCGAGGCAGAGGGCGCCGGTTGGACTGACCGCGGAATGGACCGCGTCTCCGCCCTCTCGACGCGCAGACAGGCGGAGGCGAACGGAGCCTGAGCGGAAGCTGTCGCGCGAGGCGGACCCGCGTGTGGAGCGACCGAGCAGGGCGCCCGTCGCCGTCCGGGCCGGAGGACGCTTCGGCGCCTGGTCCAGCCCATTCACGGCATCACGGCGTCTTCCTGTCGAGGGAGGTCGGGGTGCCGCAGCGCTCGTTGCCGTCGGTCAGGTCGTCGCGCACCAGGACAAGGAGTTGTGTCAGCCGCGAGCGCTGGGTGTCAGTCAGCGAGCGGAACAGGTCGTCTTCCACCTCCTGCTGCGCGGCTGCCGCGTCCTGCAGCCGCTGCTGTCCCGCCTCCGTCAGCACGACCAGGTGGCGGCGCCGATCGCGAGGGTCACGCGTGCGCGTCACCAGCCCCTCGGCCTCCAGAGGGTTGAGCTGCGTGACGAGCACGCTGGCCGCGGTATCCGTCTCGGCGGCCAGGTCGGTCTGCGCCAGCGGGCCGCGATCGTGGAGCAGCCCGAGGATGTGGAACTGCCGCGGCGCGAGGCCATGGGCGGTGTGCGCATCCCTCAGGCGACGCATGGCCTCGTGCCCCAGAAGGGCGAGCATGAGGCCGGGGCTGTTGCGGTGCTCGCCGAGCAGCGCCGGGCCGGAGGTGATGGAGGTAGCCGAAGTCACCCTTTCACTTTACATCACACAATCGTGTAAGTTCCTCAATGAATTATGCATGTGAACGATTGAGGGACCGCAAGTCCCTCCGCCTCCGTACGCCACTGTTCGCCCGAGGAGCGCCATGTCTGCCACCCGTCCGACCCTGTACCCCGATCCGAGCGCGGATCTGGGCCTGCACGGCGCACGCGCCGTCGTCACCGGAGGAACCCGCGGGATCGGCGCAGCCACCGTGCGCCGTCTGGTCACGGCCGGAGCGCACGTGGTCGCCATCGCCCGCAACCGAGCAGAAGTCCCCGCCCGAGTGCACGTGGTGACCGCCGATCTCGACACCCCCGACGGAGCCGAGCAGGCGGCAGCCGCAGCGCTCGACCTGCTGGGCGGCGTCGACGTGCTCGTCGACAACGCCGGACGCAACACCCACGTACCGGACGGCGTCCTCGCTGCGACCGACGAGGACTGGCTGGCCAACCTCGGGGCCAACCTGCTGTCCGCCGTCCGTCTCGACCGCGTCCTCGTCCCGCACATGACCGCACAAGGCCATGGGGCAGTCGTCCACGTGTCGTCGAACGCCGCCCGCTACCCTCAGCCCAACGGCGCTCCGTACGCCGCCGCCAAGGCCGCCCTCAACGCTTACAGCAAGAGCCTCGCACTCGCCTGCGGCCCACACGGCGTGCGCGTCACCGCGGTCATGCCCGGAGTCATCGAGACCGACGCCGTGGAAGCAAGCCTGCGGCAGGCGGCAGAACGCACCGGCCGCGACCTGGACACCATCCGCGAGGAGTTCCACCAGCGCCTCGCCGCCCCGCTCGGCCGCCCCGGACGCCCCGAAGAAGCCGCAGAGCTGATCGCCTTCCTCGCTTCCCCCCGCGCCTCCTACCTCACCGGCATCACCATTTCGGTCGACGGAGGGATTCTCCCCACCCTCTGACGAACCGTCGAGGATCTCCTTGAACACCAGAGGCTCATTCTCTTCCCGCGCAACGGAAGCCGGTCACGGTCGGCGTCGGCGTCCATAGTTCAGGAACAGGGGGCGCACGCCGTACCCATCGGGCTTTCGACGCGGCAATCCCCCGGGCCCGGATCCCGCCGCTGAGCTTGTTCGCTGCGGAACCGGTCCAGAAGCGGTTCGTCCGCCGGCTGACCGGCATGCCGAACCGCAATCCGGCGCCGGTCGGCAGAGCCGAGGTGACCGCCCGCAGCGGGATGATCTCGGAGACGAGTAGACCGTGGGGTCAGCGGGCGGGCAGCTCGAACCCGAGGGCTGCCAGGGCTTCCACGGCGGCCTGCTGATCCTGCTCATAGGTGCCGCCGGAGATTCCGAGACCTCCCACGCACCGACCGTTGTCGGTGATCGGGTAGCCGCCGCCGACCGCCATCAGGCGCGGGTGGCCGGCCAGCGGCGCGACCCGCGGTTCAGCGAGGTAGTCGTTCCACACGTGGGTGGGAGTGTGGAAGGAGGCCGCGGTCCAGGCTTTGTCGACGGCCACCTCGGCGGCGAGGAAGGGCACGCCGTCGGCGCGGTCGAACGCCTTGAGGTGCCCGCCCGGGTCGGTGACAGCTACGGCAGCCGTGAAGCCGATCCCGGCGGCAGCCACGTGCACCGCCGCGACAAGTGCGCCGGCGGCGGCCTGGGTGATCGAGGAGGCGGGGCTGGACTTTTCGAGCGTATCGGTGTTCATGAACGGTTCCCTTTGTGGCTGTGTCGTGAGGTGGGGCAGTGGCGGTCGGTGCCTTCGCGGCGGGGTCAGCGCAATGGTGAGGCGGGGGTGGGGACCACGCGGGTGACGACGGTCTTCTCCGGAATCAGCAGGCCGTACACGACCGGTCCGATCTCGCCCTTCCACCGGTCGTGGTCGTAGACCGCCGCGTACAGGGCTTCGCTCTGGGCCTCGTCCTCGAACCGGCGGATCCACACGTAGCCGTCCTGGTCCTGGTCGTCGACGAAGGAGGCGGTCACGTCCATGCCCAGCGAGGTCTGGAACGGGATGACGACGTCCTCCATGTAGCGCACCCATTCCTCGCGGCGTCCGGGCTGCGCCTGGTAGCGGCGGATCTCGTAGTACATGCTGCTACTCCAAACTGCCTGCGGGGATGGTCAGTTGGTGACAGTGAGGACGAGCTTGCCGCGGGTGCGGCCGGCCTCGCCGCGGGCATGGGCCGCACCGGCCTGCTCCAGCGGAAAGGTGTCCTCCACCTCGACGGCCACATGGCCCGCATCGATCAGGTCGGCGATCGTCGTCAGCGCGGCACCGTCCGGCTCGACCAGGAAGGGAGTCACCCGCACACCGGCCGCCGCAGCGGCCTCGGCCAGCTCCGGGGAGACGCCGGCCGGGATCGCGACCAGCAGGCCGCCGGGGCGCAGGACCTTCAGCGAGCGGGTGCTGGTCCGGTCGTGGGCGTCGCCCACCAGGTCGATGACGACGTCGACGTCGGCGGTGGCGTCCTCGAAGCGGGCGGTGGTGTAGTCGATGGTCTCGGTGGCGCCGAGTTCCTTGAGCCAGGGGTGGCGGGCGGCGCCGGCGGTGGCGATCACGTGGGCGCCCAGGTGCCGGGCGAACTGGACCGCGAAGTGGCCGACCCCGCCGGCGGCGGCGGTGACGAGGACGCGCTGGCCGGCTCGCACGTGGGCGGTGTCGACCACGGCCTGCCAGGCGGTCAGCGCCGCGAGCGGTACGGCGGCGGCGTGCACGTGGTCGAGGGTGGCGGGCTTGCGGGAGAACTGGCGGGCCGGGGCGGTCACGTACTCGGCGTAGGCGTTCGCGACGCGCGGGAACCACGGCATGCCGTACACCTCGTCGCCGGCCTTCAACGTGGTCACACCGAAGCCGACCTCCTCCACCACCCCGGACACATCCCAGCCCAGGGTGAACGGCGGCTCACCCAGCACTCCGGCCATGCCGGTGCCACCCCGGGTCTTCCAGTCCACCGGGTTGATCCCGGCGGCGTGCACCCGCACCAGCACCTCGGTGGGCAGCGGCACCGGGCGCGGCACCTGCTGGATCCGCAGCACCTCCGGACCGCCGAAACCGTCCTGGACCACCGCGCGCATCGTGTCTGCGGACATGCGTCATCTCCTGAAAAGGGCACTCTGTGGAAGGCCTTTGCGGCCCTCCCGTGGACGTCGACGACGCTATCCCCGCGGATATAGTTACCTTCAAGGTCCAGTACTTCCCATTGGGAAGTGACCTGGTGAGGAGAGGGAAGCATGACGACCACCTGCCCCAGCGGCCAGCACGCCCACCACGACGTCTACGCCGCACAGTGCCCGTGTCGCGCCCTGCTCGACCTGCTCGCCAACAAGTGGTCCGCGCTGGCCATCGGTGCCCTCGAGGACGGGCCGCAGCGCTTCGGTGAGCTCCAGCGCAGGCTCCAGGGCGTCAGCCCCAAGGTGCTCACCCAGACGCTGCGCCGCCTGGAGGACTTCGGCATCCTCGACCGCACGATCTACCCCGCCGTCCCCCTGCACGTCGAGTACACCCTCACCCCCCTCGGCCAGAGCGCCGCGCTCCCGCTCAACGCGCTCCGCTCGTGGGTCGAGGACAACATCGACCAGGCGTTCCGGCGGGAACCCGGTCGCTGAACACCCCGACGAGCGCGTGCGCGAGCCAGGCGTTCGGCTTGTCGCGATCGAAGAGCCACGACCGTGTTCGCTGTGGGGATTCCCATGCCCCGTCCTGCCGATGGGCACACCGCCCTCGTCGTCACCGCCTCGCTCCTCCGCGTACTCGAGATCGGCGCGCCGGAGTACAACGGGGCCTCCCTCGCAAGCCTCAATCCGTCTTGACCAACTGCACGACGACGCCCCCCCGGAGCAAGCCTTGGCTGAGCGTCGTCGTATCAGATCCCCGTCTACCCTGGACCCCCGTCGACGCAAGCCGACGGGGGTCCTCACGCGTCACGAGCGATCACAGGCATGTCACCAACCCCACGGACGCCCTCACGTCACAAGGCCCTGACCTGAACTTACGCGCTCACCTAGGACCAACTGGACGCCCGTGGACGGTCTCTACGACATGTGCCATGTGGTGCCGCAGGAAGCGCCTCCGCCGACACCAAACCAAGAGCCGGACCAGGTGCGGACCGACTCGGCTCCGCATCAAGCGATTCCACCCGTTGCCGCAGGTCAGCTCGCCAGCAGGACCAGCCACGTCAAAGTGCGGAACGGGACTATGACGAGCGGCGCCATTGCGCGTGCCGACTCGGCGATCATGACCTCACGAGCTTGACCTAGGCGGTCCCATCACAGTCGTGTCCGTCCGCCGAGCCGGTGCGCGCGAGCCCACACCGACGTCCACCAGGCCGCCGTCATCGGCACCATCGGCCGGTACCTGGCCACCGAGGCGTTTCCTGCGACACCTGAAGGCTATCGAAGCCTGCTGGCATGGCTGCGGTCGCACGGCCACGTACTGACGGTGCGCATGGAGGGCACCGGATCCTTCGGCGCCGAACTCGCCCGGTACCTGCGTGCCAACCAGATCACCGTGGTTGAGGTAGACCGACCGTCGAGCTCGTCGCGCCGCGGGCAAATCCGACCCCGGCACGGTCGAGGCGATCCGCGCACTGCGCGTCGTACGTGCCAGCGCCATCAAGGCCCGCACCCAGACCATCAAGCAGATCAAATCGCTGATTATCACCGCGCCCGCTGCGGTCCGCGAAGCACTGCACTCGCTGACCGCCACCGAGCTGATACGGCGCCTGGTTACCAGCCGACCCGGCGCCGATCGACCACCCCTGCCGCTGCCGACGAGCTCGCACTGAAGCGCCTGGCCAAGCGTGCCCGAGCGTGCACGGGGCCACCTACGCGACGGGGGTGAGTTCGGCGCGGCCGAACAGCAGCGCGTAGCCGGAGGGAAGCTGTTGCAGGATGCGGGTGATGAGGTCGGGGCCGGCGTAGGCGGCGACGGCGGAGAAGACGGATCCGGTGTCCCAGCGGGTGGTGGCCAGGGAGGCGCCGGTGCGGGCGGCCAGGTCCTTGACGAAGGCCCAGCCGCCCAGCGGCTGGGTGTCGGGGATCTGGGCGGTGAGGATGCGTGCGGCTTCGAAGGGGAGGCGGGCGGCCAGTTCGACGCGTTCGTCGCCGGTCAGCTGGCGTCCCAGACCCGAAAGGACGAGGCGGACGGCTTCCTCGGCCTTGTCGCGGGTGGGGTAGGCGCCTTCGTAGCGGACCTTTTCCAGCATGTGCTCGTACGCCCTCCCGTAGGAGTGCTGGCGCGGTGCGCTGTGGTCGGACATCACGGTCGTTGCCTTTCTGTCACTGGAATCGCGGTGGCCGCCGCGCGGTCACCGGGGGTGGGTGTCAGGTGGACTGGAGTGGCCGAAGAGGAGGTCGTAGCCTGCGGTGAGCTGGAGCAGGATCTCCTGGAGGAGGCCTCACTGGCGGCGTCGGCGACCATGGACAGGACGGCGCCGACGTGCCAGGCCGCGCGGCTACTCGGTCGCGCCCTCGATCCAGGCCACCGCCGCCCACGAACCGCTCAGGTGACAGGGGCTCGGCGCTCTGGAGCGGGTTGAGCAGGACCAGGGCGAAGTCCTCCGACAGACGCGTCGCCCGTCAGCGCGTACCTCGCCGACCAGGTGTGCGCCCGCCCAGCAGGGCGAGCGCCACGCGGGCCGCGTGGTCGGCTTCCTGCGCGGTGCCGTATTCACCGCGTACCGCGTTCCTTCACATGGTCGAGAAACGCTTCGCGTCGCGCAGGCACGTCGGCCGCCCCCTTCCTCGGTTCCCGGGGGGTGCGGAGGACGGGCGAGGGGGGATCAGATACCCGTCCTCCGCCGCTGGTCAGCCCTCATCGGGTCCGGCTCAGCCGGAGATCTCCTTGCGGCCCGATCCGACGCCGATGGCGATCTTGCGGGGCTTGGCGCGCTCGGCGATCGGGATACGCAGGGTAAGCACGCCTGCGTCGTAGTCGGCCGTGATGTTCTCGGTGTCCAGCGTGTCGGCCAGCATGATCTGGCGGGAGAAGACGCCAAGCGGCCGTTCCGACAGTTCCATCTGCACGTCGCCGGACTTCGTCGCCGGCCGGCGCTCGGCCTTGACGGTCAGCATGTTGCGCTCGACGTCGATGTCGATCGCGTCCGCGCTGACGCCGGGGATGTCGAAGGCCACCACATACTGGTCGCCCTCGCGGTACGCGTCCATCGGCATCGAGGACGGCCTGGACCAGGTGCCCGGTCCCATCAGCTGCTGGGCCAGCCGGTCCAGCTCACGGAAGGGGTCAGTGCGCATCAACATCGGAAAACACCTCCAGCAGGTTCGGGCAGTTGCTGCCAATGCGCCTCACTGAAACCGTTGTAACATGTCATCCAATGGATGACAAACCTGTTGTCGTCCGATGGACGACACATGAGGGAGGTGCCTATGACCCCGGCCGACCAGCCGGCACCATCTAGCGCCGACACGCCGAGCCCGGCGTCGTTCCTCGCCGCCGCGGCAGCCCTGCACGCCATAGACGACGCTCTGCATGCCGCCCGGCATGAGGTCCCCGGGACTGCCGAGACCCACGACGTCGGCCCGGAGCAGGCCCTGGCCTCGCTGCTACTGCTGCGCCAGGTCCGCGAGCAGCTCGCGGGGTGGGAAAACGGCCTGATCGAAACCGCCCGCCACGCGGGTGCCAGCTGGGCCGACCTTGCCCACCCCCTCGGCGTCGCCAGCCGCCAGGCCGCCGAACGCCGTTACCTGCGGGGTCGGCCCGGACCCGCAGGAACCACCGGCGAACAACGCGTCCAGGCCGCCCGCGAACGCCGCGCCGCCGAACGCACCACCGCCGCCTGGGCCCGCCGCAACGCAGCCGACCTACGCAGCATCGCCGGCCAGATCACCGCCCTCACCGACCTGCCCCCGGCGGCCCGCCTCCCGCTCAGCCAGCTCCACGAAGCCCTCGCCCACGACGACCCCGCCGACCTCATCCACCCCCTCAATGCCACCCGCCCTTACCTGACGGCCCCCCACCCCGACCTCGCAGCACGACTCGACACGCTCACAGCCCCCTGAATCCGCCACCCCACCGTTGCCTCAAGGCAGCCCTGGGGGTGGGCACTGACGTACCGGCACGCACGGAAAGCCGCAGGGCTGCCGGTGGACTGGGCGGCAGCCGGAGCGGGACCACCATCCCCCAGGCGGACGGAACTGCCTCTCGAAGTGCATGTGATCGTGTCCCGTCGGCTCGGCGGAACGCCATCAGTCCGCGGATGTGGGCCGACGAGGGCCTCACGGACGCCCTCGCGCCCTACCGCGCACGAGACTGCCGAATCGACGCCTGCCCAACCATGCGCCCTCTCGCCTGGGCCCTGAAACGCGGGCGGCGTCGCCACGTACGCGCAGGCGGGCCAGAACTACGGCTACTCGCTGACCGCATCAAGGCCGGTGAGCCGTACCACTCGATGAAACATCGAGTGGTACGGCATGGACGTGCAGGTCGTCGCAGTCCCGGACGTCCCGCCCCCGTGTTTCTCGCGCGCGACACCCGGACACACCCACGACCTGACCACCGCCCGCGCCCACGGCATCATCATGGGACCAGCCTCTCAGCGTCGCGCGCGAGCGCTGGATGGCTCGACGAGGCGATCGTCGGAGAGCCGAGTGCCGGCCTGCTTGACATGCTTCAGGACGGGTGAGACCTCCATGCTCTGCAGTCCGGTCAGGGACCCAATGCGATCCGAAGTGAACTCGAACAGTTCGTCGAGGTCCCGGCAGTGTGCGACAGCGTGTATGTTCCAGGGCCCGGAGATGGCTGCGACGAAGGCGATCTGGGGTTCCTGCGCGAGTGTGCGGCCCGCGCTCTTCACGGACGACGGGTGCACGCGAAGCCAGAGGTTCGCGCGAGCGTGATAGCCCAAGGCTGCTGCGGCGATCTCGACGTCGATGTGGGCGACGCCGTGCTGGATCAGAATGTCAAGACGTCGCGAGACGCGTCCCGGAGTGAGGTCGGCGGCTGTGGCGAGATCTACGAGACTGGCGCGGCCATCTGCAGCGAGCGCATCGAGCATCTTCTCGTCCTCGGGGGTAAGGCTCGGTGGCTCGCGAGTGACGACTGGAGACTCGATGAAAGGGGGCCCGCTGCTCCCCAGCGCCGCTTCCTCTTTCGGGGACAGTGTGCCCTGCAGGGCGGACCAGTAGTGGCCGCGGCCTCCGAGGAACTGGCGGAGCATGGCGAAGGCGTTGATGTCGATCACCGCTGCAGTGCGGGGAAGCCGCTGCCCCAGGAGGTCGTCGCGTTGTTCCCGCGTCCGGGATTGCGTAGCGCAGGTGATCTCGCAGCCCGCCGCGCTCAGGGCTACCCAGTTGACGTCGTCACGCTTGGCGAGCGCGTCGGCGATCGCCGCGCCACTGCCAGGGCGACAGCGCAGTCGCACCAGCCACCTGCTCTGCCCCAAGGCACCCGGGTTGACCACGCCGGCCACGCGGATGACGCCGTCCGCGCGCAGGCGGCGATACCGACGGTTGACCGTGCCCTCGGTCAGGCCGAGGGCGGTCGCTATCGCGGCGAACGAAGCCCGCGGAGCGATCTGCAGCGCCCGGATGATTCGTACATCGTCAGGCTGTACTGAAGCGGATTCCGTCACAAGTGCCCTTGCCATATCAGCAATCGTACAAACGAGCATTCATGACTCGCCTGCGATGCCGTGCGGACGGAACACTTGAAGCGCACGGGTTGAGGCGCCAGCCACAGCAACGGGCAGCGCCCTGTGCCGATCCCGCGGCATCGACGATGCCCGAGCGGAGTACAGCAACTCTCGAAGAACGGAGATGACGCTGGATGTCATCGACTGGAACCGAACAACGTCCACCCACCGCTCTCATCATCGGGGCCTCACGCGGCCTCGGCCACGCGATGGCGGCGGAGTTCCTCGACAGGGGCTGGAACGTCGTCGGCACCGTTCGCGACACCACTGCCCGAACGCCGCTGCACGATCTCTCGGATCACGCTGACGGACGGTTGACCATCGAGCACCTCGACATCAACGACCCCGGCCACCTGACCTCGCTGCACGAACGTCTGGCGCACCACCGACTCGACGTGCTCTTCGTCAATGCGGGCACCACCAACAACGAGCAGACGCCCATCGGCTCGGTCGCGACAGCCGACTTCATCCACGTGATGGTCACCAACGCGCTCAGTCCGATGCGCGTCATCGAAGCCCTCGAAGATCTGGTGTCCCCGGCAGGACTCATCGGCGCGATGTCCTCCGGACAGGGCAGCATCACGAACAACACGACCGGAGGCCGCGAGGTCTACCGAGGGAGCAAAGCAGCCCTGAACATGTTCCTGCGGAGCTTCGCGGCCCGGCAACGCGAGACACAGCGCGCCTTCGTACTCATGGCGCCTGGGTGGATACGCACCGCCCTGGGTGGTCCGGATGCACCGTTCACCATCGAGGAGACAGTCCCCTTGCTGGTGGACGTCCTGCTCTCCCGACTGGGCACGCCCGGTCTGGCGTATCTGGACCGCTTCGGCCGGACCGTCCCTTGGTGAACCCTGCGATCCACCCCAGCACTCACCGGCAGCCATTCGCCGGATTGGAACGGCCTCACGGAGGAGATCGTGCCGATCATCGCCATCGAAGAACACTGGAGCATGCCGGATCTGACGGCTGCTCTCCACGCCCTACCCCACCCGGATGAAAGTCTCGTTCTCGGGGAGATGGACGACAACCAGGAGTGCTTGGAGGACCTGGCGGCGGGCCGCATCGCGTCGATGGACGCGCAGGGCATCGACTTGTCGATCCTCGCCCTGACTCCGCCCGGAACGCAGTCGCTGCCACCCGAGGAAGCCCTGGCGCTGAGTCGCGCGGCGAACGACGTGGCCGCGGCGGCCGTCGCCCGAAACCCTGCCCGTTTTCGCTCGATGTCCACCCTGCCCATGTCCTCACCGAAGGACGTTCCCGCCGAGCTCGAACGAGCCGCGGGTATGGGGCACGTCGGAACCATGGTGCACGGCCGATCAGGAGATCTGTTTCTCGACGATCCCGTCTATGACGATTTCTTCGGCGCGGCATCGGAACTCGGTCAGCCCGTGTTCATTCACCCCCAACTGCCGTCGAGCGCTGTCCGCGATGCCTCATATCGCGGATTCGACCCCAAGACGGAACTCGCCCTGGCCACTTTCGGCTGGGGATGGCACATGGACACCGCAACAGCAGCGTTGCGGCTGATCCTCCGAGGTACTTTCGACCGGCATCCCGGCCTTCAGGTGGTGCTCGGCCATTGGGGAGAGGGGTTGCTCTTCTGGCTGGATCGGGCCGACAGCATCTCCCGGACCGCCGGCCTGCAGCGCTCCGTATCCGACTGCATCCGATCGAATTTCCACATCACCGCCTCCGGCATGCTCAACCCCGCACATCTGCAGCATGCTCTGTCGGTGACCTCAGTCGACCGATTGATTTTCGCGACCGACTACCCCTTCCAACGACCGACCAAGGAGGAGATTCGGTTGTTTCTAGGTAACTTCTCCTCCGACGCAGAACGCCAACAGTTCTCCTCTGGCAACGCCGCATCCCTGTTCGCCATTGACCTATAGACCTGGATCGGCCTGTTGCTGCTGTTGCTGCTCGTATGCGCGGTGCTCGCGGCTCCGTCCCCGGCGGCAGCACCATGCTCAAACCGATCGCCCTCGCCATCGGCGTCTTCATCGACGCCCTCCTGGTCCGCCTGCCGCGGTCGGCGGGCCGTCCAACCTCGCCACCCAGGTGATCTGGGAACCACTGTGGCCCGGCACTCCCTGCACCGGCGCCGACGGGGTGGCCGTGCTCGACCAGTCGGTGTGCTGCCCCAGCAGGCTGGGCCGCGAGGCAAAGAGCCCTCGACGGCGTGATCGAAGTCGGCGTCTCGACGACGGCCGAACCCTGGTTCTGGATCACTTTCAGTGCTGGAGCCACGGAGGGTCACCACAACCGCGATCATGAACGGCCGTGGCTGATGTACTCCTCCAGGACCTGTGGTTCCACCAGGTCGAAGGTGTTGTGGTCGAAAGTGTCGTATCCAACGGCGAGTTGGTGGTCGTGCGGGCCCGGACGGCTGCGGAGCGGGCTGCGTGTCCGGCGTGTGGAACGGCGTCGGTGCGGGTGCACAGCCGGTATGTACGCCGGCTTGCCGACAGCGCGGTCGGCGGCCGTCCGGCGCTGATCGAGTTACAGGTCCGGCGGTTTCGCTGCTCTCAACAGGGCTGCTTGCAGGCGACGTTCGCCGAGCAGGTAGACGGGCTGACGTTCAGGCACGGCAGACGCAGTGCCGGGCTGCAGACAGTGCTGGAACGGGTGGCGGTGATGCTGGCCGGCCGGGCCGGCTCCCGCCTGGCCCACGCGCTGGCGGCCAAGGTGAGCCGCTCGACCCTGTTACGACTGATCCGCCGCCTGCAGGACCCCGGGACCTCGACACCGCGGGTGCTCGGAGTCGACGACTTCGCGCTGCGCAAGGGGCACAACTACGGCACCATCCTGCTCGACATCGAGACACACCAACCCGTCGACCTGCTGCCGGACCGCACCACTGCGACTGTGGCCCGGTGGATCGCCGAGCATCCCGGCGTCGAGGTGATCTGCAGAGACCGTTCCACCGCTTACGCCGAGGCCGGACGCCTCGGCGCCCCGGACGCGGTGCACGTTGCAGATCGGTGGCACATCTGGTCGAACCTCGCCGAGGCCGTCGAGAAGACCGTCGTCCAGCACCGTGCTCTGCTGCGCGAGCCCCAGGACACCACCACTGCCGCGGCTGCCGCGGCGTTGGAAGGGCTGGACCTCGCCCTGGCTCCCGCAGGGCCGCGGACCACCGGCCGCCTGTCCGACCGGGTTCGCGAACAGCACAAGGCCGTTCACACTCTGCTCGAACAAGGCATTGCGATGCGGGAAATCGGCCGCCGGCTGGGACTGGCCCGCAACACCGTGCGCCGCTATGCACACGCGGCGAGTGCGGACGAGCTCCTGGTCGGACGGTGGACCGGCCGCACCAGCATCCTCGACCCCTACAAGCCCTACCTGCACCAGAGGTGGGCCGAGGGCTGCACCGTCGCCCGCCGCCTGTTCGAGGAAGTACGCGAGCACGGCTACCCCGGCGGCGAGAGCGTAGTGAGGGTCTACCTGGCCAAGCTCCGCGCGGACTTTCCGCCCACCCCGCCCCGCAAGGCTCCGTCCGTGCGGGACGTGACCAGTTGGCTCACCCGCCATCCCGACCGCCTCACTGACGACCAGGCCCAGCAGCTCAAAACAATCCTGGCCCGCTGCCCCGCCCTCGACCGCACCGCCCACCACATCCGCGCGTTCGCCGAGTTGATGAACGCCCGTCAGGGCAAACACCTCGACCAGTGGATCGCCCAGGTCCAGGCCGACGATCTTCCCGCTCTGCACACCTTCGTCACCGGCCTGGGCCAGGACCTCGACGCCGTCGTCGCGGGCCTCAGCCTCCGCTACAGCTCCGGAGCCGTCGAGGGCCAGAACAACAAGATCAAGATGCTGAAGAGGCAGATGTTCGGCCGTGCCAACTTCGACCTCCTCCGCAAGCGAGTCCTCCTCACCGCGCGAGGCCGTTCATGATCGCGGTTGTGGTGACCCTCCGTGGCTCCAGCACTGAAAGTGATCCAGAACCAGCGTTCAGCCGCCGCCGACATCGGCGCATTGCTGATACCCGCGGCTTCTGTCATTCCTGGGCTGTCAGAGGTACGCAGTAAGGCCCCTCCAAGGCAACCAGAATCGACCTGACGCTCGATGGTGCGGACGTGCAGGTTCTTGCCGTCTTCTGGGAGACAGCCCTGGGCTCTGTCGACGAACCACCCCCTGCTCCCTTCGAGACACGTGCGGAGCGGTTCGCGCAGTTCGACCTGCGCGGCAGGTCTGACGAGCGATGGGCACGGATCAAGGCGGAGTCCGAGCGCCCGGTGCGAGCGGGCGGAACCGTCCTGGAAAGGTCCCAGGCACCATGTCGTGATGGCCGATCCCGAGGCCGACGAGTTCTGCGTCGGCGCGGCCTCTGCGTGATGGGTGGGCAGGAAACAAATGCCCCACTCCCCAACGAGGCAGCGCTGACTCCAGCGCATCGCGGTGAGGCATGCAGGACGGACATATGCGCGCGGAGCCCGCGGCAGGGTTACGGGAGGCGGCGGTCGGTGCCAGTCGCCGCCGTGCGCCCCGGGCGCGCGGCACGATGAGCGGTCCGGGACCGTGCCGCCCACTCGAATGCCAGGCGTAGGCCGGGTACGCGCCCTCGGCCGCCCTGGATCCCGAATGGAACGTAGATAGGGATTTCCGCTCGCCACGAGCGGACTTTGAGCAGCTTCGGGCTGCCTATGCTTCCGGGAAATCGCGGGACGGCGGTGGGGAGCCACCGTGTTCTCCCGCCGAGCCGGGGTTCCCACCAGGGGGTTCATATGCGCTTGAGGTTACGCAGAAGACCAGCGGCGATCTTCCTCGCGGCAATCCTGGCCTGCACCACGGCAGCCGCTTCCGCGGCACCGGCCTCCGGAAGGCCGTCCGGCCATGGTGCACTGATCACTTGCCGGACGCAGCAGGCACCGGCCGGGACGTCCTATCTCGTCTCGATCGATCCCGTCACCGGCGCCAACCGACGGCTGACCTCCGCCGCGATGGGTAATGTGTGCTTCCCCGCCGTCTCGCCGGACGGAAAGCTGATCGCAGTGACGAAGACGGCGCGGATCCAGCGCCAGGTCGCCCCCCTATGAACTCCACACCCTGCGCCGGGACGGCACCGGCGAACGCCTCGTCTACCGCTCACCGGACGCCCAGCACTACCTCACAGGTGCCCCGTCCTTCGGCCCCGGCGGAACGCTCATCTTCTCGCTCATGAGCTACGTCGACGGCACTCCCACCGTTTACAGCGCCCGTCTCGACGGCAGCCACCTCACCCGGCTCAACCTCGGCGTCTCCAATTCCGTTGCGATCAGCGGCACTCCGCAGTTCTCCCCCGACGGCAAAACGCTCGCCTTCATCGGCGACAACACCATCTGGGTGAAGAAGGGCTCGGCAGCGGCGACGCAGTTGCCGGACTACGCAGGCCGCCACGGCTCCCACTTCCCAACGTTCACCGGCCAGTTGAGCTGGTCGCCGGAGAGCGGTCGGCTGCTGGCCACCGCTTCCACTGACGGAGGAAATGACGGAGGATTCATCGAGTACGACCTGGCGGCGCGCCAATGGCAGCAGTTGACGGCGGTACCGCGCGCGGGCAACGGTGTCCTTCCTGGTTACGGGGACCCGGCCTTCTCGCCGGACGGCAGGAAAGTCGCGTTCGTGGAACGCATCGGCTCGGCCATCGGTGCCGCCTGGGGCTCGGAGAAACCCGGGGAAGAATTCATCGACACCATGGACCCGGCCGTTCCGGGAATCGTCGCCCGCACGGCGAAGATCCCAGGCGACTACATCGGACTGGCCTGGCAGCCGTAGGGAGCGGCCGCAAGACCCGGCAGCCGAACGGCCGCACGAGGCGACCGGAGACGGCCGCGGCCCCGCCCCGGGCGGCTGTCTCAGTGTCCTGAGCCCGGCGGAAGAACTCGGCAGAGCCGAGGACTTGGTGGAACGATCCACGGCGATCGAGGTCGCGAAGGCGTCGGGGATGGTGTGCGTGCGCCCTGGGCCAACCGCATCCGCCAAAGCCGCGGTACGCGCCTTCACTGGAGGGCTGCGCGACGAGACGGCCAAGAAGCAGCTCGCCGGCTGGGTCGGGGTGCCTACGGGTATCTGGCAGGCGCGTTGCCGTCTTGGGAAGTCGGGACGGTAGTGCCAAGGCTGCCGCCCCGCCGCGGCGACGGCGGGGCGGGGGGCGGGCCTAACGGCGGTTGAGGGAGCCAGACGGCCGTAGCCCAGACCCCAACCACCCCGCCCAACCCACTCCCCCGGCTTCCTCAACGGGGAGGTACGTCCCCCTTGTCGGGTCCAGTCGGTTCTTCATCGGCGTCGCACCGCGGAGGGAAGAGGGAGAGCGGGGCCGGATGCCGCGCGGTGGGCGCGGCGCCACGGGCCGGGGTCTGCACCCAGCGCCTGCACGATGTCCGACAACAACTCCACGTCCATACGCCGGCGCCCTGTCCGGAAGCAGTCGTACACCGTGATACGGCCCGGGGCACGCTCTTCCGCCGGCACGCCGCGGGCGGCTCTGGCTGCACTGATCCGCCGGGTGATCGTCGTGTAGGAGGGGTTTCCGGCGTCCTGCCTGAGCAGCGTCAGCCGCTCGGCCAGTGCATCCAGGGTGCATACGCCTGCGAGGTCCGGTATCGCCCAGGGGCGGGTTGCGGTTGCCTGGCATCTGCGCGATGCCACCGCAGTCACCTGTGACGTCGCCACATCCAACCTCCGTTGCGTCGAACCGACTTCGGTGTCAGTCACGTAGTGTCGTCACCCCACCGGCGAGCGTCAACTCAGATGAATGATCACGTCCCTTTTCATACACACCTGCTGCCCGTACTCGTTCGGGAACGTTCGGAATGCTCCAGACCCCACTGCTCACATCGCCAACATGACGGAGCACGCTTCGCTGACGCTCGACAGAAGGGAAATCAAACCTGTGAGGCACATATGGAAGATGGTCTCGGCCCTGGCGATCGCGCTCGGCCTGGGATTGACCCTGTGCTCCGTGTCCGCACAGGCGGACCCGGTCAACCCCCAGCCCTACGCCTACGGGTTCCTCGCCGCGCTCTACAAGCCGCCCTCCAACAACGGGACTTACTTCTGCATGGACGAGTACCGGCAGATCAACGGCCAAGGCCGTCCGGTCGTACTCAAACCGTGTGACGGCTCCTGGAACCAGTTCTGGTTCGTCGACCAGAACGGCCTGATCCACAGCACCAATGACGGTCAGTGCCTGTGGGGTCACGTCGCGAACGGGCCTTCCGACGGACCTGACACCATCGCCGTCCCATGCAACTCCAGTGATGCACACCAGCGTTGGACGTTCGACAGCAACCGCAGCGTGTGCAATGGCGCCAACGCCTGCCTGAACTCCACCGGCATGCCTGGACCGCGCGGTTCGTACCACCTCATGGGCGCAGGAAAGGGCCCGTCCCCCAACATCAACCAGCAGTTTGACTGGCACCACTCCGACAGCAACACACCCATCAACCCCAACCTCTGACCGTCGTAGCCTCGGCGTGACCTCAAGGCCACGGGTGTGCGGTCGGAGGGGGGCGCACAACCGGCCAGGTCAACTCACCGGGGAACGCAGCCGTTCTCCTGCCTCGTGGGCCCCTGATCCGGGTGCCCACGAGGCAGGCCGCGTGCGTCTGGAGGCTGCCGCCGCCATTAGCTATCGTTGCGGAGCAAGGTATCCGTCGTTCATTCAGGCTCAACCCCGCACAAGGCGAAGAAGGTGTGACGTAGTGGACTCGGCCCGGAAGGGAGAGCTGACCGAGCCGTCCGGGCTTGCGGCCAAGATCGAGGCGCTGTTCGAGACGGTACGCCGGCCCGACCGTGAGCAGTACAGCAACGAGGAGGTGGCGAGTGCCTGTCGCGAGGCGACAGGCGAGTCCTTCTCCACGACCTACCTGTGGCAACTGCGCACCGGTCGCCGCGACAACCCCACCAAGCGCCATCTGGAGGCGCTCGCGCAGTTCTTCCAGGTCCCGCCCGCCTATTTCTTCGACGAGCAGGAGGGCGCGGAGATCGCCAGGGAACTGGCACTGCTCGGCGCGATGCGCGATGCCTGTGTGCGCAGCGTGGCCCTGCGCGCGGTCAACCTCTCACCAGAGGGGCTGGACACGGTGAGCGAGTTGATCGACGTCATCGCACGACGGGACGCGGCCCGCAACAGGCCGACGTCCTGACAGCGCGGCAAGGGCTCCGGCCGACCGGTACAGGGTTCGACGAGTGAGGTGGGGACAGCGGTGCGTCGAGGCGATTTCGGGCCCACGGTGCGGCGATGCAGACAGATGGCCGAACAGCTCGAATTACCCGAGCCGTTCGACGCCGCGGAGTTACTCGCCCGGCTCGGCCGCAGGCGCGGACGAGCCATCGAGCTGGTGCCGGTGGCCTCCCGCCCCGACCTTCCCTGCGGCCTGCTGGTGTCCACCAGCGGCACCGACTACATCCTCTACGCAGCCGACACCAGCCCCCTGCACCGACAGCACATCCTCGTCCACGAGGCCGCCCACCTGCTGTTCGACCACGCGGGCACCACACCGCTCTCCCCGGTCACATCTCAGACACTCCTGCCGCACCTGCCCTCCGACCTGGTACGGCGGGTGCTCGGACGCACCGGCTACGACGAACCGCAGGAGCGGGAGGCCGAACTGCTGGCGTCGCTGATCATGAGCAGGGCGGCCCGAGCCGACATGGCGTCACTGCACCGCGAGCGGTTCCTGAGCCTCGACGTCTTCTTCGCTCCGGCACCGGACCAGGACGGCCGTGACTGACATCGGCCTCTACCTGATCTCCGCGGTCTTCGTACTCAGCGCCTGCTATCTCCGCCGCGTCCGCTGGAAGGGCCTCTCGGCCGCTACCCGGTACGGCTCTCTCGCGGCGGCGGCACTGGGCGCCAAGCTGAGCCTGCTCGATCCCCTGACCATCGAGAGTGCCGCGCGCCTACGGCTGGTCCTGCTGCCGGTGCTGCTGGGCGCCGGCCTGTATGTGTGCGCGGCGTGTGCGTTCCGGCTGCTCGCCCTCGCCCTGTACGCCGCGGAGCCGCCCCGATGTGCGGTCCGCCGGGAGCTGGTCCTCGCGGCAGGGGCCCTGCTGACCTCACTCGCACTGGAACTCCTCGCTCGTCCGCGGCTGGTCAGCGGCGATCTGGTCACCAACCCGTCGCACCGGTGGTACCTCGTCGGGTACGACGCGATCATCACGCTGTACCTCGGCTACTGTCTGGCTGCGTTGGTCCGCCCGCTGGCCCGGCGTGCCCGCCTGGCCGGACCCGGCCTCCTGCGCACCGCGATGCGCCTGTTCACCCTCGGCGCCCTGGCCGGTCTGGCGTGGGACGCCTGGGGAGTCGACGACATGATCCGCGAGGCGATGACCAGCGCCCAGGACAGCGGGGACGACACCTTGTCCGCCGTGCTGGGCGGGTTGTGCATAGGGCTGCTCGCGGCCGGGGTCGGCACCACGTTGTGGGCACCGATCTCCACCGCCGTGCGTGGTTGGTTCGGCGCCTGTCGCCGCTACCGTGCGCTCACCCCGTTATGGGGCGAAATGCACGCCGTGCTGCCCGAGATCACGCTCATTGCGCCGCGAGGGCAGTTCGGGCCGTCCCAGGTGCACTTCGCGCTCTACCGGAGAGTCATCGAGATCCAGGATGCCCGTATGATCCTCCGGCACTACACGGATCCGCGCACCGTCGACTGGCTTGCCGAGGCCACCCGTCGGTTCCCCCCGGCCGCAGAGCAGGTCTCACTCATCGCCGAAGCCGCGTCCCTGGCCGGCGCCCTCGAACGCGCGGCCGTCGGTGCCCTCCCAACTCCTCGCGACGCCGATGCCAGCGGCACGGATGCACTCCATCAGCCCTTGGAGGCCGAGGCCGACTGGCTCGCGCAACTCGGCGACGTCTTCGCCACCTCACCCGTCATCGCCCACGTCCGAGCCACTGCCCGCAAGCACACCGGCCCGACGGTGGGCGGCTGAGGGTGGATCCCGCCCCGTATGCGCGCCGTGCCACAACGACACCGCCACATAATTGTTGACGCCGCCACATTGTTTGACCGTTGACAGTGTGGAACCCGCCCTGGCCGATCGACCGGCAGCGCGGTTGGTACGGGGCCCGTACCCACGTGCTTGAGCGCGGCCCAGTTGCGCACTGACGACAACCTGCACGGCCTAGCGAGCTGCCGCCGGCGGTGGCTGCGTCACCACATCACCCACTACCCGCCAGCTGCAGCAGGGTCAACAGTCTCTGCTCGACCAACTCGGCCTCGCCAAGGGCGAAGCGGAGCGATTCTCCGCACGACCCGGCGGCGCCCGGGCCGGTGACAGCCTGGCCGTCGCGCGTGCCTACGCCGCCCTCCACGGCGCCGGAGCGCCCGAGAACGGCAATGACGGGTGGTTCAGCCAGGAGCACAAGGCGTTCGGCGGCAACGTGCAGTTCCTGTCCGCGCCGGATGGCGACCCTGTGTGGGGCTCCGCGGTCGCACGGGGTCCCGCGGACAAGGGCTACATCAGCGCCGGCATCGGCGTCCATGTCCCCGTCCGCCGCCGCCTCGGCCGCTCCGAGCAGACCCTCCACGTCGCCACACGCATGCAAAACGCGCTGATCAGAGGCGTCCGAGCGCTCGGCGAGCGCACCGCGGCGGAGCTGAAAGAACGTTGGCGTGCGCTAGCGGGCCACCCGGTGGCGGAGGTAGACGACTCTTGAGCTGAAGGTGCGGGTCTCGACGAGTTCGAGATCCACCCGGCGCTTGTGCCGGGGGAAGAACGGAATGCCACCGCCAACCAGCACCGGGTGGACCATGGCCCGGTACTCGTCGATCAGACCCAACGCGGCCGCCTCCGCGGCGAGGGTCGCGCCCCCGATCGCGATGTCGCCCTCCCCCGGCTCGGCTCGCAACCGCTCGATCTCCTCCGCCAGACCACCGGAAGCCAGGCGGGCACGGCCCTGCACCGCGGACAGCGTGGTGGAGAACACCACCTTCGGGAGCGGCTTCCAGAGTGCGGCCCACTCAAGCATGGAGTCGTCGAGCGATGGATCCTGATCGGCGGTCTCCCAGTACAGCATGGTCTCGTACAGCCGTCGTCCCAACAGGTGGACGCCGACCTCTCGGATTTCGTCGATCCAGAAGCGAAAGACGTCCTCGTCGGGCGCCGTCCAGTCGAAGTCGCCGTCCGGCCCGACGATGTAACCGTCGAGCGAGACGTTCATCGAACAGGTCACGCTGCGCATCAGAAGCCCTCCTCGGTGACGGGTTCGACAGTACGACCGCCGGACGCCACAGGACTCATCGCGGCTCGCGGAATCCGGGCCGAACCACCTCACCGTTCCGCACTTCTTCGGCCTTTCCACAGGGGAAAGGGCGGCCGGTAGAGGTGGGCCACGATAGTCCGGTCCCCCGGGCGCACTTGACGTCGCATCGGCCGACGTGCCTCCACAGCGACGGAACCTACGGCATGTCCAAGACCCCGCTGGTCCACGCGGCGCGCAGCGCCTTCTTGTCCACCTTGCCGACCCTGGTCGTCGGCAGGTGGTCCAGCAGCACTGTCTTCCTGGGCGTGTACAACGCGCCCAACTCTGCGGTCACCGCCGCGCCGACCGCCTCCGGGTCGACGTCAGCGCCCTCGGCCGTGGCCAGGAAGATCTGGACGACCTCCCCGTACTCCTCGTCCGGCACACCCAGCGCCGCCGCGTTGCGCACACCGGGCAGCGTGAGCAGGAAATCCTCCAGGACCCTGGAGTAGACGTTGTCGCTCGTGCTGCCGGTGACGATGATGTCCTTGGCCCGGTCGACGAGATAGAGGTACCCCTCGGCGTCGAGATAGCCCATGTCCCCGGTGCGCAGCCAGCCGTCGTGCAGCGCCGCCGCGGTGCGCTCCGGGTCCTCGTAGTAGCCGAGCATCACCGTCTCGCCACGGACGCACACCTCGCCGACCTGCCTGACGGGCAGTGCCGCCGCGCTGTCTTCCCCACGGATCTCGATCTCGACGCCGGATATCACGCGACCGCAGCTGCGCCAGAGCTCGGGGCGGCGGGCTCCCTCCGAGGCGAGATCCTCCGCACCGAACACGGTGATCCCGAGCGCCTCCGACTGCCCGTAGCCCTGGCTGAGCACGGGCCCGAACACCTCGACCGCCTGCTGCAGCCGGCTGGGCGACGTGGCCGCGCCGCCGACGACGATCCGCCGCAGCGCAGGCAGAGCGTTCGGCTCGCACGCCGGGTGGTCGAGAACCGCGTACAGCATGGGCGGTACGAACATGGTGGCGGTGATCCGCTCCTCGCGCAGCACCGTCAACGCCGCGCCCGCTTCGAACTCGGGCAGCACGACGAGGGTGCACCCCGTCACCAGAGCCTGGACCGAGGTGAGGTGGCCGCTGCCGTGCGTGAGCAGTGTGGAGGCGAGCACCCTGTCCGTGCCCTGGTCCATGGCCGGGAAGACCGCGGGGCGGGAGTTCTGCGGAGCGTCTTCCAGCAGGTCCACCAGCGCGTCGTAAAGCCGGTGGCTGTGTGCGGCGAGCTTGGGACGGCCCAGAGTTCCGCCGGTGTAGAGGACGGTGACGGCTTCGTCCGCTCCCGGGGCGGGCACGCCGTCTGGGCGCACGGCCGGGCACTCTGCCGCCAGGGCCAGCAGGTCCGTGCACCGCTGCTCACCGGGCCCGAGGCTCAGCAGTACAGGGGCATGGACACTGCGACCGGCCGCATCGGCGGCCCGTTGCGCGAAGAGCGGGTCGGTGACCACGGCGCACGCCCGGGACTGCTCGACCAGCGCGGCGAGCTCGCCCGGCCCTGGCTCGGGCGGCAGGAACACCACGCGGCAGCCGATGAGATGAACGGCGAGCTGCACCAGGACGGAGTCCACGCGATTGGCCAGGAACAGCCCCACTCCGTCGCCGGGCGCGAGCCCCTGCCCGCGCAGCGCATGCCCCAACCTGAACAGCCGCCGCCGAGCCTCCCCCCTGGTCAGCCGCTGCGCCCCCTGGACGAGCGCCTCGGTGTCCTCGTCCTTGCACCAGTGCTCCAGAATCCGGTCCACGTACGTCCGCGGCTCGGAAGTTTCCTGTGCGTTAATGATCACCAACACATCCAAACACGCCGCTCAGAAGCCGTGGCTTCACAGGGACCACCTTCGGCCACCAGCCGGCGGAGTTCCATGACGCGGCGGTTCCGGGGATGTGCTGGGCGGGGGCCGAGGCGAAGAGGTGCTCGGCGGTTCGGTGTTTGGTCTGGGCCGACGGCAGTCGTTCGGCACGATCAGCGTGGCCGCGCGGTGATCGCGCGAACGACGCGGGAGGGAACGAGGACGATCCCGCGTGGCTCGTTACGGCCCTGGTCGAAGCGTTCGACGACGGCCAGGACTCTGCCTGACGGGCCTGTTCCTCGGTGCTCTGGCTGACCGTGGTCAGATCGAAGCAGGTCAGCCGGGACAGGGTGTCGTCGTCATGGCCGACGACGGAGACATCGTGGGGAACCGGACCCCCCGCCTCCCCGCAGGGCGGTGAGCATGCCGATGGCGATGACACACGCGATCGTGCGGTGACCGAGGCCCACCAGAAGGTCGATCACCTCGCCGACTCCGGTGACCCTACGGCCCAGCGCGTGATCCGACCAGGACCAGGCAGAGCACGGCGACCCCGACGACGACTCCGGTGAGGAGGAGGGATCGGGCCCGAGCGGGCGGGACGCGGAGGCGACTCCGTCGGCCCTGGTGAAGGTATGGCTCCAGCTGCCTCCCTTGCTCAGCATCGGCGCGTGGATCGACTCCGGGCCGGAGGTGGCTTTCACGTCGTGGGAGCCTGGTCCTGGTTGGCCCAGCGGACAGTGTCGCCAGCTGTGATGGTGAGGGCACGCGGGCCGGAGCCGGATGGTCAGGGAGCGCATGTGAACTCCGCGGCGAGGAACAGACCGAGATGGCGTGCGGCACGAGTGCGGGACAGGGAGAAACGGGTCGTGCGGCGCAGTACGCCGCAGAGCAACTGCCATGCCGAGCCGCGCCGTTGGAAGACAGAGGCAACTTACAGGACAGCCCGACCAAGCGAACTCATGACGATCCCCTCACGGACGAGCGGCAGCTGCGCAGATGCTCCACGACCCGTGGACCGCTTTACTCGCCGGGGCCCGGGCGCACAGGTGCGCGGGCCCGGCCCCAGGGCCACGTGGCCGCGCATGCTGTCGCCTGCTACGGGCCGTCAGATGCCTCCCCACACACGGGCGGTGCGCCACACCGGACGGCGGGCAGGGTGTGGCCGATGGATGACCAGTCGGGCTGAGCAACGGCCTCGACACCGACTGCCGGCGGATGATGTCGCCGGGGAGCAGGAAGGACCGCTGAGGCGGCACGCCCCGGCCTTCTCACCGCCACCGTCGGCGCAGCGCGTGGCCGGCCTCGGCCTGGACTGGCAACCCCGGCCACGCAGTAGCGCGGGGTTCTGCACAACGGACCGGCGCCGGCAGGGCCCTCCCGCACGGAGGGCCCCACCGCTTTCCGGTCCGAGGTCAGCTCAGGCCGAGGTTAGACAGAGCGGTCGTCCAGTCGGTCATGATGGCGTTCTGCGCGTCGGAGAGGTTCACCTGACCGTCGCAGACGGCCGTCTTGAGCTTGTTCTCGACGGTGTCCTTGTTCGCCGAGGCGTACCCGGTGCCCGTGTCGTAGCGGGGCTCGGGCCACAGGTTCTGCTCACTGGTCGGGCTGCCACCGAGTTCGAGCGGGACGAAGTGGTCCTCCTCGTAGTCGGAGAGGCTGGTGTCCGCGTAGCCGTACTCCACGATCTGCTGCTTCTTCAGCGCGGTGGTGTACGAACTCGGGGGCCGGACGGTCGAGGTCCAGCCCGAGACGCAGATGGTCGAGTCGATGGTGTCCTGCGTCACGTCCGGGTTGAGGGCGCCCGGCGTGCAACTGGAGTCGGGCAGGGGGAGATAGGACTGGCTGCAGCTGGCCGCGTGGGCGGTGCCCATGGTGGCCGTCAGGCCCGCGGCGGCAAGCGCGAAGGCCGACAGAGTGGTCACCAGAGGGCGCGATATGTGGGGCAGGGGGGACATGGGGGATCTCCCGGTGGGGATGCCCGGCAGGGATTCCGGGCGGACGCGTGCATGACATCAGCGAATCCCTCTATGCGGGTAGATCCCTTTGCCCGACCTAGACCGGCCCGAGCGAAAGTACTGTTCACGTTTACACGAAATCCACGGGACCATCCCCGCATCGCCAACCACAGCAGCCCTGAGAGCCGTGCGGGGCGCGGTGTTGGACCTCGACACGTCGCAACAGCGCTGTCCCGACGCCCTTACACGATGCGATGCGACCGTCACCGCCATCGCCAGAGGAGCTCCGCTGGAAGCGCACGCACGGGGTGGACCTGCCCGGTGTTCAGCCCTGGTCTCCGAACCGGACTGCCACTTCGGGCCCCTGCCCAGCTCACAGCCGAGTTCGCCCTCGCTCGATCGTCGCCAGGCGGGCGGGCGTTGTCGTCCACGAACAGGATCACGTCCATGGCACCCAGGCGGCTGAGAGCGTCCAGGGCGATACCGAGAAGGGCGCAGTCGGGGTCCTCGCCCGCGTGCGGTGCTCGGCCCCGTTCAGGGGCGCGCTTGCCGCCTCCGGAGTCGGCCCTGGGGAGTGCGAGGTGTCGGGAGTGGACGAAGACGGGCCCTGGGAGCTTGGGCGAGGTCCCCGTGCCGGGATGCGACCACCGATGGGAGAAACGCAACGGACGGTCGACTCTTCGCGCGACGGCAGAGAAACCACCCGGACGGCCTCCTGCCATGAGCAGCAATGCCGCAACGCCTCTCATCCTCTGGCCAGGGTCGCCGGCGAGCACCCAGAGCTGCGCGGCTCGGCGCGCGGCCTGCTGGGTGTGGGACGGCGGCGCATGAGGATGCCCTCCCCGGGACCTGCCAGAGAGGGCATCGTTCACCGCGAGGTCACACGCGCCGGTGAGGTCAGTTGAAAGTCACCCAGCCCGTGTCGTAGATGTTGGGCGTCGTGATGAGCCCCAGGATCGTGCTGCCATCACTGCCGATGACGTTGTACTCCTTACAGGCGCCGCGGTTGAAGTAGATGTTCGCCTTGTAGAACGTCGCCCCGGTGTTGACGTCCTGCAACTTCAGGTTGTTCCAGCCGGAGTCGATGACCTGGACGCCGACCGTGTTGGGGCCGGACTGCTCGTTGCAGACCAGGAACGTGCGACCGCCCGAGTCGTTTTGCAGATAGAGCTTGAACCAGTCAGTGGTCGACGGATCCGGGCCGCTCACGGCGGCGTTGGCGGTCCCGCCTGCGCCGAGAGCAGTGCCGGCGGCGAGAGCGACGGTTGCTGCGGCCATGGCGATCGCGCGCTTGGACTTCCCGAGTTTGGGCATGCGTGAAGTTCCCCCTGTGTGAGTGGAGGCCCTGGTGAGGGGCCGCGGACGTTTTCCGGTGTTCGTCCGCACATCGGTGTGCCTGTTTGCGCTCCATCGCGAATCTAGGGTCGGCAACGCTTCATGTGGAGTGTCTGGTTGCACAGTGAAGCGGGGGTTCCGGTGCCGCAGTGCACAGCGAACCAGGAAGGTTTGCGCCGAAGGAGCCAGCTGCGACGAGAGCCGGGACGCCGACGTCACCGGCCGACCTGCTCCACCACAGGCCCCTCCGCACCCGTATGGCGCCCCGACCACCGGCGAGTGGCGAGACACCCGGCGCCACGAGCCGTTCCACCGCCCTGGTCGGCCTCGCCGACATCACGGCGCAGTACTGGTGCACGCCGGACGCGTCGACGGGCAACTTCAGCAGCCTGGTGCTGGGGCCGGGTACGTACACCCAGACCCTCGTCCAGGACGAACTGGCCGTCGCCGCGTGGGCCGTGGGCGTGACGGCCGACACCGTCACCGCGGGTCAGAACATCGCCTCGTCCTGGACTGGACCTCCTGCGCGCGCGGCGCCTCCGGCGAGCCGAGTTCCCGAAGCCCGCCGATCGGCACCTGTCGCGGCAACAACACGTTGTTCACGTACGCCGTCCCGGCCAGTGCGTTCGTCGTCGGCACCGCGGAGCCCGGCCGTCGGGCTGTCGGCACAGGCCAACAGCCCGCCAACTCCTCGCAATCTCCTCGTATGCGCGAGCAAACCGCGCCGTCGTCGGCGTAAGGTCGGCCCGTGCGTGCAGTCGGTGAACCCCCCTCGCTGTCCTCCGCCCCTGTGGCTCGTCGTCTGCTGCTGGGCGCGGCCCTCGTGTCGGTCGCCCAATTCGGCGTCGGATGCGGCGACTCGCACAAGAAACCCGAAGCGGCCGGTTCACCCACGGTGCATGCCGCTGACGGGACCGTGGTGATGGTGATCCGGCACGGCGAAAAGCCCACCTCCGGGTTGAGCGGGATGGACGACTCGGGGCGACCGGACAGCAAGTCGCTGACGGCCCGGGGCTGGGAGCGGGCACACGCGCTCCCGAAGCTGTTCTCGCCGCCCAGGGCGGGACTGGCACGACCGGCAACGGTGTTCGCCGCCGCCGACCAGGGCCCGAACGCGGGCGCCCATCGCATGCGCCAGACCGTGACCCCGCTGGCCAAGGACCTCGGGCTGACCGTCGACACCGACTTCGCCGAAGGGTCCGAGCGCCGGCTCGCGCAGGCCGCGCTGACCGCGCCGGGCCCCGTACTGATCTGCTGGGAGCACAGCCGGATCCCCGCCGTCGTAGCCGGGCTGGGCGCGGCGGACGCACCAGGAACGCCGGCCACCTGGCCGGACCGCTTCGACCTCGTGTGGGTTTTCCGCCGCCGGTCCGGATCCTGGTCGTTCACGCAGGTCGACCAGCATCTGCTGCCGGGCGACCGGTGACCGACGCATCGCGGAACGGGGTACGTGCGATGTCACGGCGTACCCCGTCGAGCGGTGCGGTGATCCGGGGCGCAGGCTACAGGCTCGGCAAGGAGGGGAACGTGCAGCACGGTACGGAACCGCTGCCGGTCACCGAGCCGGTGGTCACGCCGTTGCCGGAAGGTGTGATGTCACTGTTGTACAGGCCGATGTTCGGGTACGAGGCCGTGAACGCCGTGACGTCCAGGCTGACGTTCTCCAGGGTCAGGCCCAGCGGATGGCCGGAGTCGAGGCCCACGAAGGTGGACGTGACGCCGGAGCCAGAGCTGGTGGACTTCACGCCGTTCACCAGGATGCCGACGCGGGTGTGCTTCTTCGCGGTCAGGTGCGGGGTCATTCGCGGCGAAGAGGTGGCGGAAACCGTGCGGGCCGGCGCAGGTCGCCCGCCGGCGGGGCGGGGTTCCCGATCGGGCTCATGACCTCGCCGTCGGCGACGGCGTAGAGGTGCTCCAGCCTGGCCTTCTTGGCGGCGTAGTCAGGGTCGCGGGAGGTCTTCGAGCTCTCTCACCCAGCCGGGCAGGAACTGCAGCCGGTCGTTCCACGTGAACGCGCTGGTATCTGCCCAGGGTGTGCACCTTCTGTCCGTGACTGCTCCCTGACCAGATGCCGCCATCGCGTAAGTCGACCTGGTGAATGGGCAGTTCGACCGGAGGAGCCCGCGATGGCCTTGTCCCAAACCGATCTGATGCGGATGCCGGAGTCACTACGTACGGCTGACGTAGTCGAGACGATCAGGGTGCTGTGCGAGAGCATTCGGCGGGAGCTCATCGAGGCCGAGGCCACGGACGTCGTCGGTGCCGCCCCGGGGCGAGCACTCCGAGAGGTGCACGACCTGACGCAACGGCCACCGGGAGCGGGGGCTGACCACCCAGGCCGGTGACCTCGATCTGAAGATCCCGAAGGTGCGGCCGGGCCGTTCTTCCCTAGCCTGGACCACACCGTCTTCCCCTACGTCTGCCTGGATGCCGCCTACTGCAAGGCCAGGGTGCACCATCGGATCGTGTCCCAGGCCGTGGTCATCGCCACGGGAATCTCCACAACCGGCCACCGATCCTCGGGCTGATGGTTGGTGACAGCCAGTCGCGGCCGTTCTGGGTAAGTTCCTGCGCTCCTTACGGGCCCGTGCCCTGGAGGATGTCCAGCTGGTGATATCCGCACGATCTGTGCGCAGACCACGGCAGAGGCCGTCCGCACCCAGCTGGACGTGGTCACCGACATGCTCGGACGCGAGTTCCCACAGGTTAGGACGCTGCTGCTGGAGGATTCGACGGATAGCAGCGCGTTCGCGGACTCCCCGCCGGCCCACTTGTGCAGATCTTCCCAACCCTGCGGCTCCGGACCGCGTCGCAGCCGCAGTCCTGGCCGAGCACCACGGCGAGTGGCAGGTTTGCGACCGGCGGCTTCTCCCGCCAGAACCGAATCAGCTCGGCCGGTGACTACATCACTTCGCGAGGGCACGAGCGGATCCGGTACAGGACACACTGGCGAAGCGGCCCCTCGGGCACGCTCGGATCCTCGAAGTCGTCGGCCGGATCCCGGGTCATGCCGATCCGGCGCATCACTGCCTGGGAACGGAGGTTGTGGACGGTCGTCGACGCCACCACTTCCGGCAGCCCGAGGGCCTCGAAGCCGAAAGCCAGGCAGGCCAGGGCGGCCTCGGTGGCGTAACCGTGACCCCACGCCGAACGCATCAACCGCCAACCGACATCCACTCCCGCGAACGGCATGTCCCCGCCCACCTCGTCCAGGCCGGCACGGCCGATGAACTCACCGGTCTCCCGTGCTTCGAGCGCCCACCACCCAAAGCCCCGCTCGTCGAACTCGGCCTGCATGAGTGCCACCGAGGCATCGCATTGCTCCCGCGTCAGCAGTGCCCCCAGGTGTTCTCGGACTTCGGGATCGGCGTTCATGGCCGCCCACGGTTCGAGGTCGGACTCCCGCCACCGGCGGAGCAGAAGACGATCGGTTCGCAGCTCTGGCATGCCACCCAGCCAACCCGGTCAAGATCAGCGTGTCGATCAGTGATGTCGCCGCCCAGGTTGGCTGTCAGGCAGCTCGCCTTGGTCCGTACACGGTGAGGCAGCGTGGGTGGTCGGCCCACTGCAGTTACGAGGCAGTGACAATCGGGGGCCAACTTCTTGGCACGGCAACCACTCTTCTCCGATGAAAGAGCGTCAATTAGGGATTAATAAAGTCCAGTTGATGCAAAGGGAGCAAAGATATCAAAGGAGACCCGAGCATGAAGCTTGGCATGAAGCGTCTCGCGGCGGTCGGCGCGCTGGGTGTGGCCTCGGCTGCACTGGCGGCATCCCCGGCGTTCGCGAAGGGCGACATCTCGATTCAGGCCACTCCTCACACCGTGCATGCCGGGCACGTGGTGAAGGTACGCGGCCAGGGTGATGACGACGCCGAGCGGTACACCACGCTCGTCATACAGGAGCGGTCCGGCAAACCCGGCCACTGGGGCCACTGGCACGCCGTCACACGGAGCTTCAACGGCGACGCGCGCGCGAACGTCAAGGCCACGCACACGGGCGAGCTGCAGTTCCGTTCCGTGCTGTACTCGACCGACAAGCACCACCAGCACGCGACGACGGATCGCACCTCCACGCCAGTGACCGTCCACGTCGTCCGCTGACCCACGCAACAGCACCGAACGCCGATCGACCGCCTTCCCCGGAACGGCACGACCGCTCCGGGGAAGGCGGCTCCGCTCCTCGCCCGCCCGCGCCGTCCGCACCGGCTCGCCTCGCCTCCGGGGCCTGCTCGGTGAGAGAACGGCGATGTGGCGTCGGGCCGCCAGCGCGGGATGACGACGCGGCTCCCGCGCCCGGAAGGCGGGTGCGGGAGCCGCGACGATTCGCTGGTGCCGTCTGTGCCGTCAGCGGTGCGTGCCGTGTCGGCGCCTGAACCAGACCAGAGCGGCTCCTGCCGCGACGAGCATCGCGGCGATGCCGGCGATGCCGAGGACCTGGGTGCCGGTGTGCGCGAGGCCGCCGCCATTGTTGTCATCGCCGGGCGGGGTGGCGGGCGGCGTGTGCCCGGCCGCCGGCGTCGAGTGTCCCGGGGCCGGGGTGTGGCTGGCCGGGGGCGTGGTCGGCTGGTGGGTGGGCGTGCTGGTCGGAGTGCCGGTGGGAGTGGGCGTCGGCGTGCCGCCGCCGCTGCCGGTGGACTGGCCGTCGCCGCCGAGGAGGGTCAGCTTCGGGTTGTCGGCGTCATCGGGCTGCGTCTTGGCGGCTGTCCTGGCCGACTTGGGCAGGTACGGGTGCTGTACGCGGAACTCGACCGAGGTGATGTTCCGTTTGGGCGCCTTGGAGAAGTCGACGCCGCCCATGACGCACACCTTCTGCTGGCCTGCGTACTCGCACGGGTAGGAGTAGTCCCCCTTGGTGTAGGACGTCATGTAGTCGTCCCACGTCTGCTTCGGCGTCCAGTGCTGGTTGGGGGCGCGCAGCGGCCACGCGCCGATGTTGCCGCTGTTGATGACGGAGTGGTAGTCCGACGGGCTCTGCGCGTCCTGCTGGCGTACGTACTCCGCGGCCACGCGAGCGCTGTAGACGCGGCGCAGGTCGGCGAAGTCGGCAGTGGAGCTGACCTTCTGCTCCACGTCGGGGATGACGTACTGCCGGACCAGGGCCTCGCCGGTCTTCTCCTGGGCGTCGGTCAGGTCGCACTTGCCGTTGGGGTTGGGGTGCTTGACGACGAGGTGGGCGACGCTCACCTTGAGGGGGGCGTCGAGGATGTAGAGGCCGTTGTCGTCGGCGCGGACCTTGGCGGTCTTCGGTTCGATCCACAGGCGGATCGACGGCGAGCAGGGGACGTTGGCGACCTTCATGGCGTCCCAGAACGTCTTGCCGACGCCCTGACGGGGATCCATGTCCTTGGCGTAGTCGTGCTTGAGCTGGAGGTCGGCCTGGAGCAGCACGCGTCCCGCGTCGGTCTTCCCGAACACCGGGTTCATGATCTTGTCGGGCTGGTCCGGGTTGAGGTTGACCCAGAACTTGTCCGGTGTGAGCGCCAGCCAGGTGAAGAAACTGTCGGAGATCAGGGAGGCCTTGGCCTTGCCGCCCCAGCCGTAGTCCTTGCTCTCGTCCTGGATCTTGTCCGCGGAGAACGCGTACGGCAGGCCCTTGCCCTTGACGGGCTTTCCGACATAGGCGAGGTCGAGGGTGGAGAAGTCGATGCCGCCCGGCCCGCGGACACCGAAGTTGGTCGCGCCGTTCCTCCCGATGCGCTGGAGCTGCCTCTCCATGTCGAGCGGGGTGGGCGGTGACTGGTCGATGACACGTGAGGCTCCGCCGGCGGCCCGGTTGTTGCCGTTCACCGCGAAGTCGGGATCCTCCAGCGTGGAGCCGGACACGTTGCGGTAGTTGACGGACTTGTATTCCGGGACGTCGTCGGACAGGTGCTCGTACGCCCGCATGCGGGGCTGGCCGCTCGCGTCCTTGTACTCGTCGGCCATCCTGGTGACGTACTTGGTGGTGGCGGAGTCCTTGGACTCCCCGTTGACATATGCGATCTTCCCCTCGCTGAAGCGGGGGTCCTCCAGGAACTTCTGATTCGCGAGGTCCTGCCCGGTGTCGCGGCCCGGACCGGCCTTGAACTCCAGGAACTCGCCCTTCTTGTAGTTCACGGCGTCGAACTTGCGGACCAGCGGCTTCATCCGGCCGGTCTTGGGGTCCTTCACCATGACGGGGTTGCCGTCCTTGTCCTTGATCTCGATCTCCTCCTGGCAGAGCCAGTCCTCGCCGACCAGGCCGAGATCGTTGATCACCTTCGTCTCGTAGGCAGCGCCGCGTCTGTTGTTGTTGTTCGGCAGGATGTAGCCGTCCGACAGCCACTTCGCGAACGTCGAGTACTTCGGCGTCTTGCCCTGATTGTCCTGGAGATACTGCTTGTAGCGGGCGAACGCCCGCTCCTCGCTGTTCTCCGGATACTGGGTGTACTTCTTGTCGAACTTGTCGAGGAACGCGTCCCGCTCCTTGATCTGATCCGGAGTCGGGTTCTCCGCGTCCCCCGGCAGCGTCAGACCGTCCAAGGTCTGCCGCGGGGCGTTGTACGTGTAGGTGTCCACGTCACCCGGGGCGCGGACCTGGATGTTGTGATCCCACGGCAGATCGTTCGTACCCGGATTCGTCGCGGTGACGTCGGCAAGGCTGTCGCAGCGCTTGCCCTTGGCCGCGTACGCGGCATCGCCCGGCAGGCCGGGCAGCCCGGTCAGGGTCAGCACGCCAGCTGCGGCCAGGGTCAGCGCGGCCCGCAGCCACACGCGCCGACGGGGCGCAGGTATCAGTTGAGTCACGAGGCTTCTCCAGTGGGAGCCCAGACCACTCGGTTCGCATACGGCGCCACGGGGCCCCCGTGACATCTGTGGCGCCGCCGGAAGCCTCACCCTACGGACGAGACCATTGACACGCCCTCGTCAACTCGCCGCGCACACAGGATCGACACAACCGGGCGCACCCCGGTAGCCGTAGAGTGCCGGGCATGCGCCCCATCGACGACCCCTCCTACCAGGACAACCCACATCTGAACGCCTGGCTGGACGCCGCCGGCGCCGACTTCACCGCCCTCGCCGAACAGGCAGGCGGATCCTGGGACTTCTCCCCCGACTCCCTCCCCCGCCTCGAACACCTCGTCCTCGACCGCTACGCCACCTGGGAGGAGCAGTACGAGGACCGACGGGGGCCGTTCCTGTGCGCGGTCGGCTGGTACGTGGGCGAAGTCCTCGTACGGCACCACGGCGCGGTCTGGGTGTGGCCGCCCGACACTCCCTGCCCCAGCCCGGACCGGTCGTGCCCGGCCGTGACCTACCCTTACGACCACCTCACCGACCGGGAGGCCGAAGCCGTCGCCGCCTCCGAGGAGGACGGCGAGTCCCTGCTCCCGACCGTCGACCCGCACCACATCGTCGGCACCCTGTATCGAGCGAACTCCCATCTGAGCGTCGCCCTCGAACACTTCGAGGACTGGCGCGACGACCTCACCCCCTGGATGCCACCGAAGTCCTGATCCACCGGCCAGACCCCAGCGCTCCAGGGCCAGGGAGGCCGGATGCGGAACGTACAGTCGCCGCGGTCTCGCCATCTTTCTCGATCACACCGCGGCGAGCGCCGGACCCGTCCACCGCGTCGGGGAGAGCGACCAGACCGTCTGCCAGGGGTCACGGACGAGGCACGGGCGCCCGCCCCGGGGAGGGGGCGGATCCGGGCGGTGCGGTGCGGGCAGAGGGCGCAGACGCAGATGCCCTGCTGCGAAGAGGATCGGCGCCCTGCGCACGGGTGAAAGCGAACATCACCCGTTCAATCGTGGTCAGACGTTGCGCGATTGACCGCTCCCCCGGCGCGCCGACGGCACTGGTGAGGGAGCTATTTTGCCACGCACACGTGCGGCAGGGAACGTCCGAGCGCGATCGAGTGGAGCACGTCCAGCCGCATCGTACGGTCGGTGTTGCGGTACGCGGCCAGCAGCCGACCTCCGCACCGGGGGCTGGTACGGGGCGCCTCGGTGTCCGCGACGGCCTGAACGAGCTCGCCGCTGACGCGGTTGATCTCGGCGCGAATCACTGACAGATCGGGGCTGCTGGTCGGCGCCTTCGACGGATCCGCGTCCCAGATGTGGAACAGCCCGCGTTGGACGATCTTGCTCGCCTCGATCTGGTCCCGGAATACGGCTACCACCTCATCCGGGTCGGTGCCGAGCGCCTTGGCCTGGGCGGCCACATCGTCGAGTACCTGCTGCTCGCGGGCGGGATCGTCGATGGGCTGCCCCGTGCGGTACTTGGCGGCGGCCACCTGGTCGGCGATGAGGACCCGCTCGGCGGACAGCCTGGTCAGCGGTTCCAGGGACGGACGTGCGGCGGGTCCGGCGGCCGCCGCAGGGGCGACGGCGACGGCCAGGGCGGCCGTCGTGAGTACGGCAATGATCGTCTGACGCAAAGTTCCTCCTCGGTCGAACCGATCCCAGGATCACCCGAAAAACGCGATCCCACCGGAAAACATCCTCAATTATCCTGCCTGGAGGGCGACTTGGGGGTCGAGAGAGGGGCGCTGTCGAGCCTGTCCATCGACAGGTAGGGGAGCAGGTATCGGCGACGCGGCGTGGAAGCCGCCGTCATCTACGCCCGCGAACGCCTCGACGCCGAACGCATCCAAAGTCGGAGCAGCTGGGCATGGTCTGGTCACACCACGTTGCGTGGGACCGCAACGCAAACGACAGCGGTCGTTGAGGCAGGGGCAGCCACCCTGATGGTAAGTCAGAATACCGACTCTTTCGCATCGATAATCGCTGGGACAGGCGAAGTGGCCTTGCCATACTGATGCGATGTGCTTTCGCGGAGGGACCCCTAACCGGCATTACGTGTGCCTTCCCTGTCGCTCTTCGTTCAAGAAGCGCGGCACGTGGGCAAGCCGATGCCCGCGCTGCGGTGGAGAGTTGATCGACGCGGGCCAGGACCTCGCTGTGCCGAGGCGGAGCGACTCCGCTGGGTGGCGGACGTTGACCGCCCTGCTGAATGCGGGTGTCACGTTCCACTCTGGCTGCTGTGACGGGCCCGGCTGGCGGCCTCGAACGCCGCGCGAGGTACGCGAGCGGCTGGCCGCCGCGGCCCGCACCGGCGTGCCACTGACCGTGGCGCTGACGACGGTCGACCCTGATGAGCTCCGTCCTGGGCGCGCCGCACGCTGAGCCGTCGGCGTGGCCCGTCCCACACGCGGCGACGCGCGCCTGAATGAGAACCTCGTGCGACTGCCACACTTCAAGATCGGAATGACGAGGGCTTCTCGGGCCTCCCGCCCAACAGTGGCAGCCCTCAGGGTGAAGGGATGTTGTTGCTGACGACCTCCGCCGACGCGTCGGCCGACTCGGTGGTCAGCCGCTAGAAGCACTGGAGGCCGACCGAGCGCTTGAGGCGGCCGTCGACCACGTGCTTCAAACAGCGGGTCCGGCCTCGACGGTTGCGCCAGGCAAGCCTCGCCAAACGATCATCAGCTATCGGCACGTCGAAGCACACCCGAGTCGCCTCCACGCGCACTGCCGCGGCTCCGCAGCCACCAGCGCCGAGCATCACCCAGTCGTCGTGCGCGGAAAATGCCGAAGCCGGTCCAGGGGCCCTGCATTTCGATCAGCTCGGCCTTGAAGGTGCCGTTCAGCGCCTCGGCCAGCGCGTTGTCGTACGAGTCCGCGACGGAGCCGACGGACGCGGAGGCGCCGATGTGGGCGATCCGGTCGGTGTAGCGAAGGGATACGTATTGCGACCCGCGGTCGCTGTGACGAACGAGGCCGGAGCCCTTCTTGATCCGCCGTCTCCGCAGGGCCATCTCTCGTGCGCGGGTGATCCTGCGGGCGCCATAGGTGCCGCCCGACTACGTGTGGATCCCCTCGGTCAGCGGCATCAGCTGTTCGTCACGGAGCCGACGGGCCGACTTCGGCCGCTTCTTGCGGGCGAAGTACGTCGACGGCAACAGCTGAAACACCCGGCAGACGAGATCGGCCCCGAGACCTTTGTCACGCAGGTGGTCCATCACCTGCTCGGCCTCGTCCGGGGACGGGCGATCTTCTGGGCAAAAGACACCGAGGCGGCTTTGAGGATCTCGTTCTCCCGCCTCAACTCCGCTACTTCCTCGCGGACTTGACTGAGCTCGTCCTACTCGGCGCTGGTCAGCCGCTCATCGCGCCCGCCGCGGTCGGCCTCGGCCTGGCGGACCCAGCCCCGCAGGGCCTCTTCGTGGATGCTCAGGTCCTTCGCGACGTGGGCAAGCAGTCCAGTACGGACGTGCCCTCGGTTTCCAGGCTGGCCAGGCCTTCCAGGTCCTCGTCCTTGAGAGTGATCCCGAAGATAATCGATGCCCCGCGGACCGGTTCGTCTCCCCCGTCGTCAAGGCGGATGAAGGTGTCTGGATTGCGCTCGCGCAGCCGTGCTTCCAGCCCCTCGAAGGTCAGTGCCCAGCTCTGGCCCTGAGGAGGGGTGAAGACGAACATGGTGCGCAGTTCCACGATCTCTTCCGGTTTCATGGCGGTACTTTCCCGTGCGTGCGGGTGGCGGTGGTCAGGGGACGTAGCGGGCATGGCCCTTGACGCCGACGCGTTCGCCTCACCTCCAACCGGCCGGCGTCTGCCGACGACGGACCGGCTGTCTGACGGCTCCCATCTGGCCCGCATCCAAGGCCTCACGGTCCGCCTGGGCGAGAGTCATGACGGCGATGGCGGTGGAGTCGACGTCGGAGTCATTCGTCGATCCCGCGCTCCCAGGCCCTGCCGGATGTCAAGCGGGTCGCGGAGAGAAGCGGGTGCGCGGTTCGGCCGGGAGGGACTGACCGGAGAGGGACGGATTCTCGAAGCTCAGCGTTCCAGCATGATCGATGATCAATGTCACCTGTGGGACGGCAGGTCAGATCTATGGATACATGGCAACGAAACGGTCATTGACCTTCACCTGAAGATCGCGCCAGACCCTAGACTTTACGGTTGCATTACTTTCTATTGGCCAGAGAATTGACAAGCACATGCGCATACCAAAGGCCGGTGTCGCCGGCCTGGTTCTTCTCTCCGTCCTGGTGCCGGCGACACCGGCGTACGCCGCTACGCCGTCGCAGCAGAGCGGTCCGGTACCGGACGCCACGACGGCCCCCGACGTTCCCTCCGCCCTCGCCGCTGCCCGCCGTGGCGGCGATCGCGTCGAGGCGTTGTCCGAGCGGACCGAGACCTCCACCACCTGGGTGCACGCGGACGGTTCGCTGACCACGGAACTAACCGCCGGTCCGGTCCGGTTCGAGCGGGACGGTCGCTGGGTGGCCGTGGACACCGACCTGGCCGTCCGGCCGGACGGCTCCGTCGCCCCCAAGGCGCACCCCGCCGAGCTGACCCTGGGCGGCCCGGGTGGCGAGCCGGCCGACTCGCTCGCCGGGACCCGTACCGCCAAGCCCCGTGACCTGGTCACTCTCGGGGAGGGCAAGCAGCAGGTCACCCTCCAATGGAAGGGCGGGCTGCCCAAGCCCCTGCTGGACGGCAACCGGGCCGAGTACGTCGAAGCCGTGCCCGGTGCCGACGTGGTCGTCGAGGCGACCCGGACCGGTTTCGAGCAGTACGTCGAGATCAAGAAGCGGCCCCGGCAGCTCGACGGCGAGGGTGCCTACCGGTACACCCTGCCGCTGCGGGCCGAGGGACTGAAACTCAAGCAGCAGACCGACGGCAGCGTGCTGTTCACCGACCGCCGCACCGGCCAGGAGCGTGCCGTCATGCCGGCCCCGGTGATGTGGGACGCGACCGTGGACGAGCGGTCGGGCGAGCACACCCGCAGGGTGCCGGTGGACATGGATGTCGTGGAGAAGGGTGACGACTCCTTCGATCTCGTGGTGACGCCCGACGCCGGCTTCCTCGCCGACCCAAAGACCCGTTACCCGGTGACCGTGGACCCGTCCACCTCGGCGCTGAGCAACGTCTTCGACACCTACGTCCAACAGGGCGAGACCCGCGACTGGTCCACCGACACCGAGCTGGACTTCGGCAATCCCGGGACCAAGAACGCCAACGGAACGCCCCGTACGGCCCGTTCGTTCATCACCTGGGGCACCGCCCCCGTCGCGGACGCCCTGGTCAGCAACGCCAAGCTGAGCCTGTGGAACTTCCACTCGGCCAACACCGACTGCAAGCCGCAGGCCTGGGAGGTCTGGTCGGCCGACGCGGCGACCACCGCCAGCCGCTGGACCAGCCAGCCCGCGATGCAGAACAAGTACGCCACCTCCACCGAGACCAAGGGCAACCCGGCCTGCGGTGCCGGTGGCTGGATCGGTGCCGACGTGACCGGTCTCGTGCAGACCTGGGCCTCCGCCAGGGCCCCCAAGGCCACGATGGGCCTGCGGGCCGCCGACGAGTCTGCCGTCGCCCCCTGGAAGCGCGTCAACTCGGCCAACGCCACCGCGAACCCGCCGAAGCTGTCCGTGACGTACAACTTCCGTCCGCGCAGCGGCAACAACCGGCAGGCCGGGCCGCCGTTCGTCAAGGACGCCTCTGCCACCTGGCAGGTCGACACCACGACCCCGACGCTGCGTGACACCTTCTCCGACAAGGACGGCGACCGGGTCAACGGCACCTTCGAGATCGTCGAGGCCGCCACCGGCAAGCGCGTCGGGAACCATCTCGTCTCGCCCTATGTCGACTCCGGCCGCCCCGCCGCCGTCACCCTGCCCGACGGGCTGCTGAGCGACGGCACCACCTACCGCTTCCGCACGAGCCCCTACGACGGCAGCCACTACAACACCGCATGGTCGCAGTGGACCACCTTCACCGTGCAGACCGGCCGCCGGCCCGGCGGGCTGCCCGACATGCCGCAGGCGCTGGAGCAGGGTGCGACTGACACCCTCGCCCCGCTGCTGTCCGGTGTCGCTTCCAGCCCCGAACAGGGCCGTGTCCGCGCCGAGTTCTCCCTGCGCGACGAGGACGGCAAGCCACTCGACGGCGTGCATGTGCCCGACGCCTGGGTGGACAGCGGCCGGCGCGCCGCCGCCCAGGTCCCGGCAGGCGCGCTGCGATCCGGAACGACGTACCTCTGGGCAATGCGCGCCTGCACCGACGCCGGCTGCTCGGCCTGGTCGTACGAGCAGGAGTTCACCGCGTCCGACAAGCCCGGCCCGAAAGCCCCCGATATCAAGTCGCTGACGCTGACCGGCCCGTCGCTGGACGACGCCACCGCCCCTGTGCACGAGGACGCTCCCGCCACGCGGGACGGCCGACTTGTACTGGACGCCGACCACATCGGCTGGATCAAACCGGACCTCACCAAGGTGCCTGCCGGTGCGCGGATCGCCCGGGCCCGGCTCGAACTCACGCCCGTGAGCAGCGCCGAACGGCCGGTCGAGATCTATGAGTTGCTCGACGCCTGGTCTTCTCCGCAGCACGGCAAGGACCTCCCGGGCCTCCTCGACGAGGCTCCCTTCGCCGACGCCGCCCGGCCCGGCGACCAGGACCTCGCCCCGGTCGTCCAGTCCTGGCTGGAGCAGGAGAGCGGCGAGGGCCTCGCGCTGCGGCTGCCCTCCGGTGAACGGGAGACCGTCGCGTACCACTCCTCCCGGGCCCAGGACGCCGCCCAGCGGCCCCGCCTGGTGATCGACTACGTCCCCTCGGCCGCCCCGGGCCGCCCGCAGGACGTCCGCGCCACCTCCGGTGACGGCGGACTGCTGGCCACCTGGAACCCGCCGCAGGACGACGGGTCGGCCGGTGACGGGCCCGAGTACACCGTCGTTGTCCGCAGGCAGGACGGCACCGAGGCCGCCCGCGTGACCACGACCGCCCCCCGGGCCGTCGTCACCGGTCTCGCGGACAAGACCACCTACCGCGTCTCCGTCCAGGCCCGCACCGGGCACGGCACCAGCCCCGAAGCCACCGCCGAGCCGGTGACCACAGCGGGCGTCCCCGGCGGCGCCACCTCCTACCGGGAGATCGTCCAGCAGTACCTTGACGCTCGCGCCGGCATCCTCACCGGCCGGCACCCGACCGCCGCCGCGGCACTCGCCGCCGGCTCCCGCGGGGCGTCCTTCGCGGACCTGCTGAACGCCCAGGCGCCCGCCCTGGTCGAATCCCGCGAGCTCCTTGCCCGGCATGGCCGTACCTACACCGACGCCTCGGCGAGGCTTTCCGACGTCCTGGTCGGCACGGACGCCGACGGAACCGTCTTTCTGCGGGCGGCGGTCGCCGAGTCGGCCCAGTTGAAGCAGGATGGTGCCGCCGAGCCGGACGAGGGGCTCCAGGAGCAGCGGTTCACGTTCAGCAGCAACGGTGGCGCCCCCATCCTGCACCTGGCGACCGACGCCCCGGCCGCCGAGACCGTGCTGACCGAGGCACCCTCTGCCTGGAACGGCTTGGACGTGGCCCCACCCGACGCCCAGAGCGCCGACGAGGTCCCGGACGAACCCATCGCCTTGGACGCCGACGGCTTCCCGGTCGAGGAGCGGTCCGCCGCGTCCCCCGTGGCCCTGCGTGCCGCGGCGGTGTCCGGCTCCGGGACCGCCGCGTGGGCCTCGAAGAACATCAACACCAAGTGGGAGTACGGGCAGGACTGCACCAACTTCGTGTCCAAGGCCCTCTACCACGGCGGCAAGATGAAGACCCGCTCCGGCGGCCGCAAGCACGACCGCGCCTGGTGGCAGCAGTACTACCTGTTCGGCACGATCAAGAACAAGAGCTACACCTGGTCGGGCGCCGAGAACTTCCGCCGGCACATGACCAAGTACAGGGGCGCGCCGTCGGTGTCGCAGAAGGGCGCCCGGCCCGGCGACATCGTCATGTTCAAGTGGAAGAAGGAGAAGGTGTACAACCATGCCGCGGTCGTCGTCGGCAACAACGGCCGTGAGATCCAACTGCGCCAGCACGGCGGCGTGAGCAAGACCACGCTGAGCGCCGCCATCGCCCGCTACCGCCACAAGGCCAACTACATCGAGCGCGTGATCATCTTGCGCCCGAAGGCGAGGAACTGACCGTGAAACCGAGCCATATCCGGGCTGTCGCCCTCGCCCTCGCCCTGGGTGCCGCCCTGACCGCCTGCTCCGACGACGGCCACCTGGACTACCAGACGGACTACACCAACCACCGTCCCCTGCGCGTCACGGGCCGCCCCAGCACCGGCAGCCTCGAAACCGTCCAGAAGGTCGTCTGGCGCCTCGCCGACGGAGACGCCGACGGCCTCGCCGCCCTGCACACCGAACCCGGCGACGTGGGTCCGGCGGCCAAGGCCTGGATCAAGGCCTACGGCAAGGCGGCCCGGTCCGAGGTGACCGCCGACTTCCTCGACGAGGGCTCCGTGCGCCAGGACGTGGTCCTCCACTTCACCGGGCCGCGCCGCACGCAGGAACTCACCGTGCGGATCGGCGCCGACGACTCCTGGGGGATCGTTCTGGACGAACCGGAGCCGCGGCAGGAGTCCTGAGAGGCCGCACCTCTCGTGCGCAGGGTGTGCCCCGGTCGGGTGACCGGGGTACACCCCTTCTCTTCTGTTCCTCGCTCGGCAGGCCGCCAAGGGCTTGCAGTCCGGGCGCCTTGGCAGGCCGCTCGCGCGGAGCCTGGCCCACCGCGCGCCACGGCTCAGGTGGCGGATGACGGCTCTGCTGGGCCAAGGGGGGATGGGGACCGTCTATCTCCGCCGGTCCCCCGGGCAGCGCATGGTCGCGGTCAAAGTCATCCGGCCGGAGTTCGCTGCGGACCCTACATTCCGGGAACGGTTCACTCGCGAGATCGAGGCCGATCGCCTTGTCGGCGGATTCCACACCGCGCCCGTGGTCGATTGCCGACGCCCACGGCGATCCGCCCTGGCCGGCCACCGAGTACATCCCCGGCCCGTCACTGCACGACGTTCTCAGACAACAGGGCGCCCTGCCCACAAGAACCCTGCGCACCCTCGCCGTCGGCGTCGCCGACGCCCTCAAGCGCACCCATGCCTGCGGCATCATCCACCGCGACCTCAGACCCAGCAACACCATCATCTCCAGCACAGGTCCTCGCGTCATCGACTTCGGCATCGCCCGAGCCCTCGACAGCACCGCACTCACCCGTACCAACCACGTCGACGGCACACAGGGTTTCCTCGCCCCGAAACAGCTCACCGGCGCATCGACCACACGCGCCACGGACCTCTACGCCTTCGGCATGGTGCTGTGCCACGCCGCCGGAGCCAGGCCGCTCACGGACGGCGACTCCCTGGAAACCGCCCTCAGCCTGTTGCCGTCCCGCTTCGTCGGCATCATCACCCGGTACCTCAACCATGACCCGGACATCCGTCCGGCGGCCGCCGAGGTACTCGAACAGCTCTCCCCGAACGACTCGTCGCCCGAGGACTGGCTGCTCTCTCCCCCGGTACAGCCTCTCCGGATCAGAGCAGCGGTGATCTTCCATGGGGCGCGGCACGCCGGAGCGGCATCACACCACCGGTGCGGGCCATCCCGAAACCCGGCTACCTGTGCAGGGTACGGGTGTGGAGGAGATCGAAGTCGCCCCGGCCACACCTGTCCCTTTTGCCACGCTTCCACTCCGGACGTCCGCCCCTCGTCTTGGCCAGTGTTCCTGGAGCCGGACAGGCCCACCACGACGGTGTGCCCGTCCCGGCGCAGGCCGTTGACCAGGCCGGGCGGTCGCAGGCGGTCGCCGTGCTCAAGGTCGGATGGGATTCCGCGTGCGTCAGGCACCGCCCCTCGCAGCAGGCGGCACCTTTGGTGGAGCGCGGCTACGCCGACGCAGACCGCCAGGGAGTTCAATGCCATGCTGCGTGATCCTGAGATGCGCGCGATCATCGCGCACGACGGCGGCCAGACCATGGTCGATCCTCGGCTACAGAGACAACTCGCTGCTGCATCTGGTGCTCTACACGCGCACGGTCTGGCACGCAGGCCCGGAAAGCTCTACTCGACGCTGCTGACTGCCGTCGAGCCCGACACGAATGCCGTGAAGAGCTCAGGGCTGCCAGCTGACCTCACCGGTTTCGAGGGAGTAGTAGGCGCCTACGACCGTCAACATGCCCCGGGCGATGTTGGGTCTCAGAGCCGGGTCGCGGCGCAGTGCACGGGCTGTGAGCCGGATCTGCGCACGTACTGTGGCTTCGACGAGATCGTCGGCGCCGGTCTTCTTGGCCACGGCGTAGGCGAGGCTGAGCGACTGCACGACGGCGTCGAGGTTCGGTGCAGGGGTTGTGCCGGACTCCAGGGCGTTGACGGCGGCCGTCACCGCGCCACAGCGCTGGTGGCCCATCACCACGAGAAGGGGCGTGTGGTCGAGTACGGGGCCGTACTCGACGCTGCCTTCGATCAGGCAGTCGTAGTCCTGCGCCCCGGTGCGGATGACGAACAGGTCGCCCAGGCCCCGGTCGAAGACGATCTCCGGCGGCACACGGGAATCGATACAGCTGAAGACCACCGCGAACGGCTCCTGTCCGGCGGCCACTTCTTTGCGACGCGCCGGATCCTGGTTGGGGTGGGTCATCTCACCGGCGACGAACCGGTCATTGCCCTCCTTGAGCAGGGTCAGCGCTTCGTGAGGTGTGGGGTACGCGGGAGCCGACACGCCTGAGCGCAGCGGCGTCCCAGCGGCGGGGACCGCACCCGCGGACACGGTTCCCACGGCCGCAAGCCCGGCAGCAACGCCTGCCTGTCGCAATACGGTCCTCCTGTCGATCTGCGTCACAGCTCCCACCTCGACAGTCCATGTGTCATCGATCTCTTCTCCGACCTGATCGATCCGCCACGCGCAAGCGCGGCCCGGTCAACCTTCCTCGGGCCTGCCGCCCGGCGCCGGCGCCGGCGCCAAAGCACACAAGCAGCGCAACACCGTCGAACGCAGCGGAGGGGTCGCGTGCCTCTTTACCGGTTGAGGATCTGCTCGATCTTGTCGGCCACCTGCATGGCCTGGATGTCGCGGCCCCTCTCATTGGGGTGCGCGTACCAGGGGAGCCACTGGCCGTCGCCACCGATCTGGGAGTTCTCCAGCAGGCCGCCGATGCCCCGGTTGGCGCCGTCGCACGCCGTGTTGCTGCCGGTATGGGCATGGAGATCGACGAAGTCGGCTCCGGCGTCCGCGACGGCCTTCTTCATCGTGTCGTCCAGCCTCTTCTGGATCTGGTCCAGGAATGGCATGGCGTCCCGCGGGATGTCGGCGAGCGGCAGCTCCGCTTGACCGGGCGCCGGCGCCAGGCACTTCGCGCTGTCCGCTGACACGAGCCTGGGGTAGCCGACCAGGACGGGCTTCGCGTCGGGGGAGAAATACCGGATGCGTTCGAGCAGTTCCTCCAGATCCCATCCGACCCGCTCGAACTGACCGTCCAGCCACTCCTTTCCGTCATCGGACTCGAAGAACTCACGGCACCTGGCGGCCGGCTGGCGGGAGCCTGTGACCGGTGAGCGGCAGCTGCTGCTCCTGCCAGAAGTGATGAATGAGTGCGCCTCCGCAGGAGACATCCGACTGGACCTTGAGCAGGATGCCCTTGTCCGCGAGGCGCCGGGTGGCGACGGTGGGATAGTTCTCCTTCGCCTGGAAACAGAGGGTTCTGTCGCCGTCCTGGTTGAAGGGGGCGATGCCGTAGTTGGCGGTGTACGAGTCGCCGAAAAAGACGGTCGGTACGGGGTCGGCAGGCGCCGCGCCGGCGCTTCCCGCCGGGCCGGCGAGCGCCAGGCAGCTGCCCAGTGCGACGGCAGCGAAGGCCAGCCGCCGTACCACCGGAGTTTTCGTCGTCTTGCGCATAGCCGAAGACATGCCTGTGCCCTTTCGTCGAGGCCCACGAGGAGAGGCGAACGAGCCGAAATGTTCCGTATTCACCCATGCACGGAATGTACTGTTCCAGTAAACGAGCCCGGACGTCATCCTTACCCGAATGAGAAGGAGCCCGGCCCGGCCGCCGCACGGGCTCGACAGCGTGGCTGTGTGCTGAAAGGGCGGAGGGCATCTGGCGCGCAGTCGGCCATGCCGCACAGAGGAGCAGCCATCGAAGATGAGTTCCGTGACCGACGCTGTTGCCTCTGCCCACTTGGCCAGATGTCTGCCGGCGGTGCGCGGGGCCCCGCCTGACCTTTGACGTCACCTGAAGGCGAAGGGGGTAGTTGGCTCATGCGCGACCGTTCCTACGCCCCGCTCCGGACCTGCGGCACCCAGGCACCCCCCTTGGTCGATCCGCTTCAACACGCAGATCCAACAGGGAAGGTGTTATGGCCGAGCCGGAGCCGCACCCGGGCGGTGCGCGCGTCGCGGACCTGGGCGGCGAGGACCGCCACGGAGCGTCTGACGTCGCCCGTCGCCCCCGGTAGCCCGGACGTCACCCGGCGGGCCTGCGCCGTGGAGAGCGGTGGCATCGTCGGCACTCCGCAACGCGGGGCTGGTCACGTGACCCTCCCGGAACCTTGCACACTCCCGATCGGCACGGACCGTTGCCACCCGCCTCCCAGCAGCGAAATGCAACGGTCATACGGGCTGGTCAGTCCGGGAATCTGCTCGGCGAACGTCACTACCGGGACAGGGAGTTGAGCCACTCGAACCGGCGCACCGCCAACTCGGTCACGACGAACACGACGCACAACGGGGCGTCGCCCAGTCGACGGGCGCAGCGACCATGCACTCGCCACGACGGCATCCCGCACCTCGCACATCTCGCCGGGAGTGGCTGAGAGGGCGGTACATGAGTTGATGTCTGGTTCGTCGTTGCACTTCTTCAGCGAGAGCGGCGCTTGGCGAGGCGGCGAACGAGCAGGGGGACGACGGTTCCTGCCAGGAGGGCGGCCAGCGGTACGGCGACACTCGCCCAGGAGGCTCGGAGGGGTTTGTAGGTGGCGATGCCGTCTTTGATCTCGATGTAGCCACGGGGGCGGGCGCCGCCTCCGCCCCCTCCTGCGCCGGCGTTGGCGGCTCCGGCTTCGGGGCCCGTGCCCCCGGCGAATCCGAAACCGACTTCGGCGACCGGAATGACGGTGATTCCGTCGCTGGTGACGGGTTCACCGAAGACGGCTGACACCGAGGCCCGGCTACCGAGCTGTTCGGCCAGTCGTTTCATCAGGGCTGCGGCCGTGTCGGTCTGCGGGACGGGCTGGTCCGGTGTGTCTGAGCTGGTCATCGAATACCTCCGGGGGGCGGGTACGGCGGTCCCTAGGATATGGGGGTGCCTGGCATGGCGCGCGTGTGGATCGGCTGCGCAGCAGGGAGCCAGGCACACCACGGCCGCCTCGAACCAGCCTTCGGGGAAACGCAGTTGCTGGGCTTCTACAGGCAGACGCTGGGTGTCGTCGAGTTGTGGGTACGGCGTGTGATGATCTTGCTGAGGTCGTCGCGGGCAGGGGTGCTCATGGAGTCCGAGGCGCCGTCGTACATCGGCGCCTCGCAAGCCCGCTGGGTCAACGACTGCGCCGACGGCGGAGAGTGAACCGTCACCTTCCAGCTCCGGCAGTGGCAGCACAACGGCGAGCACTACGACGTGGAGCACTTCCAACTCCTTCCGGCAGGCGGAGATTGGCGCGTCCAGGTAGTGGCGCAGTCGGCATACGCGGCCGGCCCAGGGTTCGACGGTGTTCACCCGTGGTGGTCGGGCGTCGGGTTCATCCGTCAACCGACCGACACGTGGCGGCACTCAGTCGGGCAGTGCTTCTTCCAGCTGCACCTGCTCCGCCTCGCTCAGCTCAAGATCGGCCGCCTTGGCAGAGTCCTGGATCGATGCCGGGCGGCTGGCGCCCGGCACCGGGATCACCGCCGGGGAGCGGGTCAGCAGCCAGGCCAGGGCGATTTGCTGGGGGCTGACGCCGCGCTCGGCCGCGATGCGGTGGAAGGCGGTGCTCGCAGCAGTCGGGCCGGAGGGTTCGTCGAGGGAGCTTCGGGAGATGCCACCCAGCGGGCTCCAGGGCAGGAAGGCCAGCCCGAGCTGCGTACTCAGCCGCAGCTCGGGCTCGCTGCGGCGGACTGCGGGAGAGTACTGGTTCTGTACGGAGACGAGGCCGTCGCCGAGGATCGCGTGCGCCTCGCGGATCTGGCCGGTGGTGACGTTGGAGATCCCGGCGGCGCGGATGGTGCCGGTGTCGAGCAGTTCGCGCAGCGCGCCCACGGACTCCGCCCAGGGCACGGCCGGGTCCGGCTTGTGCAGCTGGTACAGGCCGATGGCCTCGACGCCCAGGCGCTTCAGGGAAGCTTCGGCGGCGCGTTTGAGGTGGGCAGGGGTGGCGGTGACGGTCCAGCTGCCGTCGCCGGGGCGCCCGCGGCCGCCCTTGGTGGCGACGAGGAGGCGAGAGGTGTCGCCGCTGTAGCGCGCCAGGGCGCGCGCGATGAGGAGCTCGTTGTGGCCGGCTTCGCCGGCGTGCCAATGGTAGCTGTCGGCGGTGTCGATGAGCGTGACCCCGGCGTCCAGGGCGGCGTGGATGGTGGCGATGGCCTGCTGTTCGTCCGGACGGTGCTCGATGGACAGCGGCATGGCGCCAAGGCCGATGGCGCTGACGGTGGTGTCTGCGATGGTGCGGTACTGCATGATGTGTCTGTTCCTCAGGCGGCGGGGGCGGCGGATGTGCCGAGGGCTTCGGCAACGGCGCCGGGGAGCCAGTCGGTGGTGTGGGAGAAGGAGAAACCCAGTTCTTTGGCGCGGGCGTTACTCATGGCGTAGTGGCGGTCGAAGGAGAACGGCGAGGCCGGCTCGCCCGCGGTGGCGCTCCGGTACACGGCCGTCCTGCCGGCCTGTGCGGCGATGACGGCACCCAGGTCGTAGACGTCGAGTGGACCGTCTGAGCAGGCGTTGATCGGGCCGGTGACGTCGGTGAGCGTGGCCGCCCACAGCAGCAGGTCCGCCAGCTCCTCGTAGTGGATGAAGACCGTGGGCAGCACTTCGGCGTGCACGGTGATCTGCGTGCCCCGGGTGACGTGTTCGACGTAGTGCGCCAGCCGGCCGGTGAACTCCGCCGCACCGCCACCGAGTACGTGGGCGCTGCGCACGGCGGTGAAATCGAACCCGTGATGTCGGGCGAAGACGGCTTCCGCCTGGCGCTTGCCTTCGGCGTAGTGCGCCTGTAGGTACGCCGCGACGTGCCACGGGAGGTCCATGGCCACCCGCCACGTGGATGCGTCGACGACTTCCTCCGGCACCGGAGTGCCGGGCGGGACGGTTCGCAGTGCGGCGGTCGCCGGGTCGTAGACCTCGATGGTGGAGGTCATGACGTAGCGCCGGGTGCGGCCGCTGAAGGCGCGGGCGGCGATCGCGGCCTGCACCGGGGTGTAGCAGACCTGGTCCACGACCACGTCGAAGGTGCGGGAGCCGAGCGCAGCGATCAGGGCGGCCTCGTCGTTGCGATCGACGACGAGGTGCTCGACTCCGGCAGGCGGCGAGGTGGAGCCCCGATTGATCACCGTGACCTGGTGGCCACCGGCCAGCAGGCGCTCGACCAGGAGCTTTCCGAAGTACCGGCTTCCGCCGATGACGCTGATCTTTTGCATGCCCCCATCCTGGACATCTACCGTCGTCAGCAGAAGCGCCTGCTTACTGGAAACGTATTAAGGAATACTGTTGATCGATGTACAGCGGCTGCGTGTCCTGCGAGCGGTGGCGGAGGTGGGCAGCTTCAACCGGGCGGCGGCAGTCCTCCGCCTCACCCCCTCAGCCGTGTCCCAGCACGTCGCTGCACTGGAGCGCAGCCTCGGCGCCCAGATCGTGGTGCGCAGCACACGCGGCGTCACTCTCACCCCGGCCGGCCGGATCATGGTCGGGGCCGCCGAGTCGGTCGCCGCGGAACTCGAACACGCCAAACAGCAGGTCGACCGGCTCGGCAGCGGCCGCACTCAGCTCACCATCGCCACGTTCACCAGCGGCGGCAGGCTCCTGCTGCCCGGTGCACTCGCCCGCCTCACCGCCGCCCATCCCGAGACCGTGGTGCACGTCAGGGAGAGCGAGCCCGAAGACAGCCTGCCGCTGGTCCGCCAGGGCGCCGTAGACCTCGCCCTCGCCTACCACTTCGACGGCCCGCTGCCCGGCCGGCGGGGCCCGAGTTCCAGCCTGGCGTGGACTGCGCTCATGGAAGACCCCCTGTACGTCGTCCTGCCCGACGCCCATCCCCTGGCCGACCGCGAGGCGATCGACATCGCCGAACTGGCCGCCGAACCCTGGGTACTCGGCTGCCGCAAGACCGAGACGTACCTGCGCCGCTACGCCGAACGTGCCGGATTCACCCCGGAGGTGCGCGGCACCACAACCGACTACTTCTTCGCCCGCTCGCTCGTCGCTGCGGGCACGGGAATCTCGCTGATCCCCTCCATCGCACACACCCCGCACGTGGCAGGACTGCGCACCGTCCCGATCGCACCGCCGACTCCGACCCGGCACGTCGGCGTAGCCACGCTCCTCCGCCGCAACCACGCCCAGGTCAGGACACTGATACAGGCCCTCCAGGGACAGGCAGCAGCGCTGGACGAAACCAGACCCGCACAGCACTAACTGCCCTCGTTCATCCGTACACCGCTGACGAAGTCTGTGTGTACGCCCCCGTGTGCCGGTGTACGGGACCGCTGAGGTCACACAACATCGTCCCTGGTAATGGCACCGCGGACCGGATTGGATAGGCGGGTGTTCACCCTTCCAGCGAGACCCTCCCTGGTGACCGGTGCCATGGCCGGGATGCTCAGCATCCTGCTGGTCGTCGGCTGCAGTCCCAACGCCACGAGCAGCACAGGCCATTCTGGCGCCGGCACCCAGCCGGCCTCCACGGTCCGCGCCGCCCCGCCTACGACCTCCGGCATGCCCGCGTTGACCACGGCCCAGCTCATCCAACGGCTACTCACTCCCGACGAACTCGGCGTCGGCTACAAGACCTTCGGCACCCTTCAGACAGGAGTGGACCAGCCGCCAGGCTTCCGTACACTCAAGCCTGGATCGGTCGCTTGCACCGACGCCATGGCCTCCTTCGCAGCGAATCCGCGGGTTGGCAGGCTCTCGGCGAAGCAGTTCGCCTTCCGCACTCTGGGAAATCCCATGACCGGGGCAGGCCTGGACGAATGGGTGGGTTCCTTCTCCAGCCCGGCCCGGGCCGAACAGGCCGCCAACAACCTGCTGCGCGACGCGGCTGCCTGTCCTGTCGGCACCATCACCTCACCGACGCCCGCAGCGACATTCACGCTGACCCGGTCGCCTGCTCCCCGCTACGGGGATCAAAGCGCAGAACTTCTCTCCGGCGGGGATGGCACCATTGCCGACCCGGTACTCATCGTCCGATACGGCGCCAACCTGATGGCTCTCACCATCAACACCCCCCACAACCGCGATGGCCTGGTCTCCGCTGCTGCCAAGGCCGCCAACAAGCGCTTCATCAGCTAGGAAACTGTTCTATCCACCGGGGCGGGGCCCGGATCGCTGACTCTTGGAATGCTTTGACGGACACCATCGTTGTCGTGGTCCGGCCGCCAAGACTGCCTCGTAGTCGGCGGGACTGCGGTAGCCGAGGCTGACAACTCGTAGCTGTCAGCGATGAGTCTCATGCGCCGGGCTGTCTCCCCGGCGTCAGCCACGGCAGGGCCCAGACCGAGGTACTGCCAGCAGGCATGAGCGATGTCCCGGATCCGGGCGCCCGGCGCCACAAGGTCCCAGTCGATGAACGCCGCTGGCCGAAGCGAGCCGCTCGACCGGTGCCGGCCGTCAGGTTGCGGAACTCGCGCACGAGTTGGGCGACCGCCACCAGGCTCTCGTCCGACGCCCCAGCAGCAGGCTGTCGCGACTCCGAGCGACATGGCCATCGAGGTAACTGAGCACCTCGCGGCCCTTCTCGTCCACACCGAGATACCGCGGAGCTCCACACCAGCCACCGGCTTCGAGCAACCTCAGGAGATCACCCACGAAGTTCGTGCGAGGAGAGGCTGGACGACGCACCGTGCCCCCGACACGGACGACGGCATTGACGAATCCTCCCGGCAAGGGCGACTCATACCTCCGTCCACCACCCTGCCCGATCGTTATCTCGAATTCTAATAACTTGCCACTTGACGCCATTGTCGACCCGGTTGCGGATCGTATCGAGCAATGCCCGGTGGCCGTACGCCTCCGGCTGCCCTTCCCGCCCGCTTCCGCGTACGTCAGGTCCGTCGGATAGTGCGGATGCCGGGAGATGTTGTCGGTGGCGTTTCCGAACCGGTAAGCCCCTTGCTCGTATGCGCTGAGCGCACCGCGACCACCCAATCGGGACTCCCGTTCGATCGACAAACCCCAAGATCAGTACGGCGCCAGGCTTCTTACACCGCTCGGGCCTTCCCTGACGTCGCAAGGTCAGGCCTGCATCGGGATGGGAGACTGTGATCTAGCGTTGTGCATTTTGAAGCTTGCTCACGGATGCTTTCGCCACCTCTTGGAGCATATGGGGGTAATACCCGTCATGTGCGAACACCGTGATGGTGAGCGATACCGTGCCAACTCGCACCAGGCCAACGGTCACGCATTCGCTCAGGCTGCCGGAGATCATACCGATGCGGGTAACGGTGGAATCGTCGCCCATTACCGGCAGCGGCAGGGGAGCCAGGTTCATGCGCTGCTTCCCACCCTCGTCCGTAAGATAGGAGCATCCCTTGGCAGAGCTACGAGTGTCGTTGATGACCTGCTGTGCATCGGCCGACGAGGCATGGCCCACCAAAGAGACCCTGATCTTCATCGTTCCGGCGGTGGTGTGGGCAGTGAAGGCCCTACCCAGCTCGGAAGAGGGATGGTAGGAGTCTGCGGACGCGTTGGAAGCGTTCAGGAATTCCGTGCAGACCGGCCCTCCGGAGCTCGCCGTGAGCCTTCGGGTCATGATCCCGGTGCTGTCATGTGCTGTGTCGGCTTGCAGACCCGGAACGTCTGCGGCGGCTATCACGGCAGCCTTTAGCTGACTCTCCGTCATTGGAGTCCCACTTGCCGCCGAAGGCGAAGTGGAGCCGACTGGTGAATGGGTGGGGTGGGAACTCGACTGTGTGGACCGCCTTGCGGCAGTTGGGAAAGGCGTGTGGGGTGCCTGGGCCGTCCCGCCGGCGCTGCTGCACGCCGACACCGGAATGATGCCCAACGAGAGAGCCGCTGCGCACACAACGCGTCCAGCCTTTAGATTCACAGCCCCAACCCTTGGATCATCAGTTCGACCAGCGCAGGCAGTGTAGCGGTCGAGCCGCTCGGTCCACGGACGCAGGCTGAGAAGCGGCGCTGTGGGCCGGATCGCCGTCCACTCCCTGTCGGTCATGTCCGGTACCGGCGCTGCCGCGCGTGCCGGTCGGCCGCGTTGCCGTACACGTGCGCGAGGCAATCACATGGCAGGGAAAGCCCCAGCTCAGCGTTGGTGACCGGATTAGCGGCACCCACAGGCCCGGTCAACGCCCACCGGGTGTCGGACAGGTCGCTCGGGTACGGCCTCCGTTCGGTCACGGAGGAGTTCCTACCATCAACAACGTTGTCGATGTGGCTACTTGACCGCAAGGGCGTTTCTTGACATCCGCAAAACAGACGCAATCCAAGTGCCAGAGGGAGCAGGCTGCCGAACGCACCCGGTCCACAGCTGCTCAGGACGACGAGCGAGGCGCTGGACGACTCGATCTCCAACACCATCAGGGGCTCGCCGACGGCGACTGCGGGCGATGCGCGAGAGCAGGAAGGCGAGCCCCGGCAGCACCGTCCTCGCAGGTGGCGACGTCGATGCCAGCTGAGTCACACCGAGAGACTCGACGAGCCTCTCGACCCGGCGGGTGGAGACACCCAACAGACAGGCAGTCGCGACCACCGAGGCGAGAACCTGCTCAGCCCGGCGACGGCGTGCGAGGAGCCGGTGCGGGAAGTAACTGCCCTGCCGGATCTTGGGGATGTCAGGTGCGGTCATCGTGTTGATCTCCTTCGAGCTTCGACACCTCGAAGGTCAGCCGGTGGCCGTTCGTCTCTGCGGTCCTCACCTCGACGCCGGAGCACCCCCCGGATCGGGTCGAACCCGTACCCCGCCTCCTTGCACACAACCACACACACGAACGGGACCTCCTCAATCAGAGTCAGGCCCATGGGCGATACACCGGTGGCGGGTGCTCCTGGAGTTCGCCGACGGTACGGATGTGGCCAGGCGCTTCGTGGGCTCGGTGAAGATGCCGGGCGAAGGCATGTGGAGGTCGGCCTCAGGCCTTGGCGCCGGTGACGAGGCGTTCGCTGTGGAACAGGGTGGACACCAGCCGCCAGGCGAGCGCGTCGATGAGGAACAGGGCGGCTCCGAGGCTCACCGCTACGCCGACGCTGGGCTGGATGACGTTGAAGCCGATCAGCGCGGTCACCGAGAGCGGTGGCAGGCTGGCGAGCGAGCTGAGTTGCTGGGCGACGCGGACGTCGCCGGCGCGGGTGGAGATGGCGATGGCGGCCCAGATCGACCAGAGCGCGAGCAGCGGGGTGAACAGGAGCTGCGCGAGGATCCTGGGGGCCTGGAAGACGTCGTGCACGACGTTCGGGTGCGCGAACATTCCGACGGCGGCGAGGAAGAGCCCGTACATCGCGTACGCGATCACAAGCGCTGGCAGGAAGGCCGCCAGCGCCTTGCCGAGCAGGAATTCGGCCGGGCGGATCGGGGTGGTCAGCACCGGTTCGAGCGTGCCCTGTTCGCGTTCGCCGACCACCGCGTAGGAGGCGACCACCGCCGGCACGAGGGCCGGGATCAACATCAGTTCCAGTGACGAGACGCCGACCAGGGCGTCCAGCTTGGACGCCGGAGCGTTCGCGGGCAGCTTGAACACGGTGATCACTGGTTCGATCATGAACAGCAGCGGCATCACGGCCATCGTGGTGGTGATGAAATGGTTGCGCCGGTAGTCGTTCAGCTCCTTGCGCACCAGGGCTCGGATGCGGGTCCAGCTCGGTCGGCTCGTGGGCCGGCCGGTGGGCCGGAGTGTTGTCGGGTTCGTCATCGCGCCTGCGCCTCCACGTCCTCGTCGATGAGCTGGAGGTAGACGTCCTCCAGCGAGTGCCGCGAGGGGCTCAGTGTGAGCAGGTCCGCGCCCTCGGCGACCACGGCGCGGGCTACGGCAGGCGCGGCCAGATCCGGATCGGTGACGGCCAGCACGTAGCCGACGCCGCTCTCGTCGCACCTGCTCGGGTGCCAGTCCTCCACCCCGGGCAGGTCGGCGAAGACGCGCTGAGGCTCGGCGAGCGGCGCCCGGGTCGAGACCTGGAGGGTCTTGGCGAACAGGCGCTCGCGCAGCTCGTCGGGCCGGCCGATGGTGCGCAGGGTGGTGTTCATGATGCCGACGCGATCGCACAGGGCCTCGGCCTCGGCGAGGCGGTGCGTGGTGAGGAAGATGGTGACGCCGCGGCGTCGCAGGCCGTCGATGAGCTCGTGGACATCGCGGGCGGCCAGCGGGTCCAGGCCGGAGGTCGGCTCGTCCAGGAAGAGGATCTGAGGGTCGCTCAGCAGGGCGCGGGCCAGGCCGACGCGCTGGCGCAGGCCCTTGGAGAGTGAGCGGCACGGGTCGTCCGCACGGTCGAGCAGGTTGACGGCCCGCAGGGCGTGCTCGATGCGGGTACGCCGGTTGTCGAGCTCGTACAGGCCTGCGAAGAAGTCGAGGTTCTCAGTGACGCTGAGGCGCAGATACAGGCCCGGTGACTCGGGCATGACGGCGATCCGGCGGCGGATCTCGACGCCGTTGGCGGCGTTCAGCGCCAGGCCCGCGACTGTCGCGGAGCCGGCGGTAGGGGCGAGCAGGGTGCCAAGCGTCCTGACGGTGGTGGTCTTCCCGGCCCCGTTCGGCCCGAGGAAGCCGAACACCTCGCCGTAGTCGACAGAGAAGGTCACGTCGGCGAACGCAGTGCGTTCGCCGAAGCGCTTGGTCAACCCGTCGACGACGATCGCGGGCCCGGAGGGGGGCGCCTGGGTCCGTGCTCCAGCACTGTTTCGGTCCACGGTCACATTCAAAGTGATATCACTTTAGCGAGTTGCCAGGCCACCCCCTCGACCTGGTCACTCCTGGCCGAGGCGAGACTGCTTCGAGCGCGCACGGCATCCCGTGCCGCTGCCGCGCCCCGGCAGAGGGTGCGCACGGCGCCGTGGGTCCGCCGCACGTGCCGAAGCCTGGACGGCACGGCGATCGACACCGCCGCCGCCCCTTGCGTCCACGCGGCTGCTGGGCCTGATGCGGCCCGACCGCCCGCTGCTCGTCGCCGCCGTCGAGGAGGAGGTGGCCCGTGTCGGCCCTGCTGAAGACCGGCCTTTGGTCTCGCGCCGGTTGGGCCTGGGGCTGCCGGTCATCGAGTACCTCAAGCGGCTCAGTCCTCGGATCGTCTGCGCCGACGAGCCCGGACCGGTGCTCCCCCGCGCCTTCCCGCCGGGCCGGGCTGATCGCCGGACGGCCAGCACATCAAGTCCGAGGTCGACCACGACCGCGGGCCGGAGAAGGCCTGGTCCACGGGGCCCCGCGGGCACGCGGCAGACATGAAACGTCGTCACCCACAACCTGTCCTCGCACCACAGCGTGTCCACCCGCACATGGCTTGGGGACCATCCCGGGATCCGGCACGTCTTCATCCCCATCGGCTTCATCCCCGTCGGCGCCTGCAGACGCAACCTCCAGGAAGGCTGGTGGCGCGCGTCTTCCGCGAGGCTGCTCTCACCGGCCAGTCCGCCGCCTGCGCCGGCTGTTCTGACCAGCCGGCGCAGGCGTGGCGGCCCTTGCCGGTTCAGCAGCCGGAGTCGGCGATGACGAAGTAGCCCGGGGAGGTCTCCTTCAGTGTGTGGGTGACGGCGACGTTGTACAGGCCCATGTTCTGGTCAGAGCCGTTGGCGTAGGTGTATCCGCCGCTCTGGTGGGCGCGGCCGGCCGCCACCTGGTTGTAGTTGTTGTCGGTGTAGCACTGGGGTGCGGAGCCTGTCGTCGTCGCCGTGACCGAAACGGACGACGCGCCGACGGCGCCGGAGGAGTCGACCGCGGCGACGGTGTAGCCGTAGGTGGTGCCGGCGGACAGTCCGGTGTCGGTGTACGTGGTGCCCGTCGCGGAGCCGACCTTCGTGCCGTCGCGGTAGACGTTGTACGAGGCGGCGCCGCTGACGGAGTTCCATGACAGCGAGGCACCCGTGTCGGTGGTGCCGGTCACCGTGAGGCCGGACGGGGCGGGCAGCGAACCGGTGCCGCCCTGACCGCCGCTTCCGTCCAGGCCCCAGAACTTCGCGGTGTAGTAGCTGGAGCAGATGGAGTTGAGGTAGTACGTGCCTGTGGTACCGCACTGGTCGGCGCCCGAACCGGGGTTGACGGCGAGGCCGTGCGCCATGCCGGAGACCGAGAAGAGCGCCACGGCCGGCTTGCCGGCGGGGTCGTTGTAGATGCTCTCGGTGGTGCCGCCGGTCAGGTTCTGGGTGCTGGAGGCCGTCTGGCCGATGCCCCAGACGTCGGTCCACTGGTCGCGCAGTTCGGTGCCGTTGACCGGGGCGACGGTGGTGTCGGAGGATCCCTGCCAGATGGCGACCCGCGGCCATGGGCCCGAGTACCCGGGGTAGGAGTTGCGAGCCTTGTCGCCCCACTGCTTCGGGGTGAGGTTCTGGTTGCTGTACTGGCAGCCGGAGGCGGCCGTCTGGGTGGTGGCACACTGCGCGGGGATGCCCGAGTCGACGGAGCCGCCGGCGAACACATCCGGATAGTCAGCGAGCAGATCCGCGGTCATGCCGCCACCGGCGGACAGGCCGGTGACGAAGATGCGACCACGGTCCGAACCGTACTGCGTCACGGCCGTGTCGACCATCTGCTTGACCGAGGCCGCCTCGCCGCTACCGCGGGTGTCCTTCGTGGAGTCGAACCAACTGAAGCAGGACAGGCTGTTGTTGGCAGCGCTGGTCTGCGGGTAGACCACGGCGAAGCCCCACTCGTCGGCGAACTTCTGCCAGCCGGAGTGCGTGTGGTAGTCGCTCGCCGACTGGGTGCACCCGTGCAGAGCCACGACCAGCGGGGCGTTCGTGGGAAGGTTCGCCGGCGCGTACTCGTACATCGCCAGATTGCCGGGGTTCGAGCCGAAGTCGGTGACCTGCTGGAGGGTGCCGGCGGCCGCCGCATTCGAGGCGAGCGGGGCGACGACGGTCAGGCCCGCGGCAAAAACGCCGAATGCGGCGGCCATTGCGCCGCGTCGGAAGACTCTGCGCCAGGTGGAGTGAAGCATGGTGCGACTCCGATGAGTGGTGGGGAGAGAGGGAGGGGAGCGCGGACGCGGCGCGCCGCCCGGCAGTCCCACCCCGCCCGGCGCCGCCCCGCGCACGTCCCTGTGACCGGTCGGTGCGACACCGGGCCGCACCGGCCCGCTGTGGTACCGGCTTACTGAAAGCGGACCGTACGACCGGCCGACCCAACCTCGACATGTGAGGAACAGCCAGGACTGCGGCGCCCGGCGTGGCTCGCGCACCCATGGTGTCGGCGATGGCGCTGTGACATGCGACGGGCCGCACGGGCCGGTACACCCGTGCTTATCGGGTGTTCTGGCGTTCGGGGGCCGCCGGGTCACCACCCACCACCGAGCACCGAGCACCGAGCACCGAGCACCGAGCACCCGCCCATGGTGGCCGAACCCATCTCATGCTTCGGAAATATGGTGGCGACCCACGTGTCTCACCTCATGGTTCCTACCTACCGTGTTCGGCCATGGACAGCGCCAAGAGCTCCGCCGAGGGCTCGACCCAGCATTCCGAGGCCGGTGACGTCACCGCGTCCGGTCTGGCCTCGACCCGATTCCTCACCGGCCGCAAAGTTCTGGTCACCGGTGCCGCCAGCGGGATCGGCCGGGCCTGCGCCGAGGGCTTCGCCGCGGCCGGTGCCGAGGTCTACGTGGTGGACCGGGCTGCCGAGGCCGCCAAGGAGGTGGCCGAGACGATAGGCGGCATCGCGGTCGTGGCAGACCTCTCCGAGGCCGACGCCGTCGACGCGTTGCCGGACGACGCCGACATCGTGGTCAACAACGCGGGTCTGCAGCACGTCGCGCCGGTGCACGAGTTCCCGCCGGAGCGGTTCACCCTGATCCAGCGGGTCATGGTGGAGGCGCCGTTCCGCATCCTGCGCCGTACCCTGCCCCACATGTACGCGCGGCAGTGGGGCCGCGTCGTCAACATCTCCTCGGTGCACGGCCTGCGGGCCAGCGCGTACAAGTCGGCGTACGTAGCGGCGAAGCACGCACTGGAGGGCCTGAGCAAGGTGGTCGCCCTGGAGGGTGCCTCGCACGGCGTGACCAGCAACTGCATCAATCCCGGCTACGTCCGCACGCCGCTGGTCGAGGAGCAGATCGCGAACCAGGCTCTCGCCCATGGCATCCCGGCGGCGCAGGTGATGGACCAGGTGTTCCTGGAACGCACCGCGATCAAGCGCCTGATCGCGCCGGCCGAGGTCGCCGAGGCGGCCTTGTGGCTGTGCACCGAACGCACCGGCTACCTCACCGGCGGCTCGATCCCCCTGGACGGCGGCTGGACGGCGCACTGACCGCCCGTCGACCGCCCGTCGTCCTGCCCGCCCATGCCGGTTCCGACCGGCTGAGGTCGGCCGGGACGGCACCCGCGCGCCACTGCCCCCGGCGCACCCGCCCTCGAACTCCCCCGGACCTGCTCCTTTCGTCCCCCAGCGTCGGCTGGATCCGGAGGTCCGCTCCCCTCTCCTTCCGAAACGGTGACACCCATGCCCAGCGCTCACAACGCCGTGACCGACCCGGACTCCTCCGCAAGACCGGGAGGCCTGCGCAAGATCGTCGTGGCCAGCCTCATCGGCACCACCATCGAGTGGTACGACTACTTCCTCTACGGCTCGGCCGCCGCCCTGGTCTTCGGCCACGTGTTCTTCCCCGAGTCGGACCCGCTGACCGGCACCCTGCTGTCCTTCCTCACCTATGCCATCGGTTTCGCCGCCCGCCCGATCGGCGCCGTGGTGTTCGGGCACTACGGCGACCGCCTCGGCCGCAAGAAGCTCCTGGTGATCAGCCTGCTGATGATGGGCCTTTCCACCGCCCTGATCGGCTGCGTCCCCGGCTACGACACGATCGGTGTCGCGGCTCCCCTGCTGCTGACCACCCTGCGCCTGGTCCAGGGCTTCGCCCTCGGCGGCGAGTGGGGCGGGGCGGTGCTGCTGGTCTCCGAACACGGTGATGCGAAGCGACGCGGCTTCTGGGCGTCCTGGCCGCAGGGCGGCGCACCGGCCGGCAACCTGCTCGCCGTCGGAGTGCTCTCCCTGATGACCACCGTGCTCAGCGACGACGCGTTCACCTCCTGGGGCTGGCGGGTGCCGTTCCTGCTCTCCGCCGTGCTCGTCATGATCGGTCTGTGGATCCGGCTGTCCGTCGACGAGTCCCCGCTGTTCAAGGAGGCGCTGGCCAAGGCCGAGCGGCGCAAGGCGGAACAGCGGGCCGAGCAGCCGCCGTTCGTCGCGGTCGTGCGCAACCACTGGCGGGACATCCTGGTCGCGATGGGCGCCCGGATGGCCGAGAACATCTCCTACTACGTGATCACCGCCTTCGTCCTCACCTACTGCGTCGAGCACCTCAAGATCGACAAGCAGACGTCGCTGAACGCCGTACTGATCGGTTCGGCCGTGCAGTTCTGCCTGATCCCGCTGTTCGGCGCCCTCTCCGACCGCATCGGCCGGAAGCCGGTGTACCTGGTGGGCGCGGTCGGCGTGGGCCTGTGGTCGTGGGCCTTCTTCGCCCTGCTGGACACCAGGTCGTTCCCCGCGCTGGTCGTGGCCGTCACCGTCGGCCTCATCTTCCACAGCGCCATGTACGCACCCCAGGCGGCGTTCTTCTCCGAGCTGTTCGCCACGCGGATGCGGTACACCGGCGCCTCCATCGGCGCCCAGCTCTCCTCGGTGGCGGCCGGGGCCCCGGCCCCGCTGTTCGCCACCGCCCTGCTCGGCTCCTACGGCACCTCCACGCCGATCTCGGTATACGTCGGCCTGGCCGCCCTCATCACCGTGATCGCGGTCGTCGCCGCGCGCGAGACCCGTGGCAGAGACCTGGCCGCGATCGAGCCGGAGGGCTCCGCGGCGCGGCCGGCCCCGGACCAGCAGCGGGCCGCGTCCGCCTGACGGGCCGGTACCACTGCCCGGCCGGAGGGTCAGGGTCTTCCCGGTCGGGGATGGCTCCGGCCCTCCTCGGCCGTACGCCGACTTCCCTGTCCCCGACTTCGCAACGGTTGCCCGCCCATGCCGCACCAGCCCACCTCCGCCGCCCGTCACCTGCGCCGGCTGCTCGAACTCCTCGCCGCAGGCGCCCCTGCCGAAGAGATCGGCGCCGTCGCCGTAGAGGCGCGACGCAGCGGTGCCTCCGCCCCGGACCTCGCGGAGGTCGAACAGGCCACCGAAGCGGCGCTGCGCGTACAAGGCGCGCTCACGCAGCACCGGCGCCGGGAGGCGGAGCTGACCGCGCTCTTCGACACCGCCGGCGATCTGGCGGCCCTGCGCGACCTGGACGCCGTGCTGCGCTCCATCGTCCGGCGGGCCAGAATGCTCCTGGGCACCGACACGGCCTACCTCACGCTGCCCGACGAGGAGGCCGGGGACACCTACATGCGGGTCACCGACGGCTCGGTGTCGGAGTTGTTCCAGAACCTGCGCCTCCAGCTGGGGGAAGGCCTCGGCGGTCTGGTCGCGCAGACCGCGCGCCCCTACGCGTCCCCGGACTACCGCTCCGACGACCGCTTCCTCCACACCGGCAGCATCGACGCCGGGGTTCTGGACGAGGGCCTGGTCGCGATCCTCGGCGTGCCGCTGCTGCTGGGGTCGGGGAGCGGCGGCCAGGTCATCGGTGCGCTCTTCGCCGCGGACCGCACGCCGCGCGCCTTCGCCCCGGACGAGGTCGCCCTGCTGTGCTCGCTCGCCGACCATGCCGCCATCGCCATCGACACCGCGAAAGCCATGGCCGACACCCGCGTCGCGCTGGCCGAGCTGGCCGAGGCGAACGCCGTGATCCGGGAGCACTCAGCCGCCATGCAGCGTGCCGAGGAGTCCCATGACCGGCTCACCGATCTGGTGCTGCGCGGCGGTGACGTCCCGGATGTGGCTGCCGCCGTGGCCGGTCTGCTGAAGGGGGACGTCGCGGTCCACGACGGCTCCGGGTGGCCGCTCACCACAGTCACCGGGGACGGTGGAGCCTTCACCCGGGGCACGGGCGACGCAGGTGACGCCGAGGCGGCCGCGCTGGTCACGGCCGCGGAGAGCTCGCGCGCGGCCGCCCATGCCGTGTTCCGCGACGGGCGCTGGGTCTGCGCGGTGCTGGCCGGGCAGGAACTGCTGGGCTGCATGGTTCTGTACGGGCGGCCGGAGCTCGACGGCCCCGACCGGCGCCTGTTCGAGCGCAGCAGCGTCGTGACCTCACTGCTGCTCCTGTTGAGGCGTTCGGTCGCGGAGACCGAGAACCGCGTCCGCGGCGACCTGCTCACCGATCTTCTCACCGCACCCGACCGCGACCCGGCCGGGCTGGTGGCCCGCGGCCGTCGCCTGGGCATCGACCTCGACCGACCCCACGTCCTGCTCGTCGCCCGGTCCGGTGCCGCGGCTCGGGAGCGGCTCGTCGACGCCGCCGCACGCTGCCTGTTCGGGGGCAGCGGCGTCAGCGCGGAACACGAGAACACCGTGGTACTGCTACTGCCGTACGACGGCACCGGTCCGGGTGAGGCGGCCCGCGTCGCCGCCGGGCAGCTCGGCCAGCTGGCCGGCACGCCGGTCACGGTGGCCGGCGCCGGGCCGGCCACCGGGCCGCGGGCCATCGCCGACGCACACGCCGAGGGCACCCGCTGCCTGCGCGCCCTGCACGTGCTCGGCCGCGCCGGGACCGGGGCGAGCGCCGACGAACTCGGCTTCCTCGGCGTGCTGTTGGGCGACCACCACGATGTGGACGGCTTCATCGCCGCGACCCTGGGGCCGCTGCTGGAGTACGACGCCCAGCGCGGCACCCAACTGGTCCGCACCCTGCACGCCTACTTCGGTTGCGGCGGGAGCCTGACCCGGGCGAAGGAGGAGCTGCACGTCCATGTGAACACCGTCGTGCAGCGCCTGGACCGCATCCAGGCGCTGCTCGGACCCGACTGGAACACCCCCGAACAGGCCCTGGAACTCCAACTCGCCCTGCGCCTGCACCTGCTGTCGGGCACCTGACGCCCGGACGGGAGCCGGCGCGATCGCCGTTACGGTGTGCCGTCCCGGCCGCCGGCTCCCGCCACGCCGGCCGCGGCCAGCAGATGCCGTGCCACGGCCTGGGCGCCCTCGTCGCCGACGATGATCGTGTAGTGGTTGGTGCCGGGCACGAGCTGTGTGCGCACCAGGCGGGGGGCAAGGCCCGCGGAGGCGAGCCGCTGCTCGTCGTACAGGCCCTGCGGCTCGTCCATCAGACCGCGTTCGGCCCACAGCAGCACGGCCGGGCGGGGCAGCCGGTGCACCGCACCCGACACTTCCTCGCGCAGTTGGTCCACGCCGTCGGTGCGGACCGCCTCCAGGCTGCAGGACGAGCGCAGTTCGGGCTCCTCCCCCACGAGGTCGCGCTGGACGTAGGCGTCCACCCACGGCGACCAGGAGCCGGCGAAGGCCGGATGCCGCCGCCAGAACGTGCGGTAGGCCTCCCGGTCCGGGAACGTCATCGACAGCCGCCGCATGGCCGGGCCGATCACCGAAGTGATCAGTTCGTCGGGATCCAGGCCGGGGGGGACGGGGAAGCCCACGCCGCCGTCCACCAGCAACAGGCCTGTCAGCAGGTCCGGATGGCGCACCGCGGTCAGGGCCGCGGTGAAGGCCCCCATGGAGTGGCCGGTCAGCACCACCCGCGCCACGCCCAGCGCCTCCACCACGGCGGCCATGTCGTCGGCGTGGGCCGCGATGCCGTACGGGCCGGGCAGTGACCCGCTGCGGCCCCGGCCGCGCAGGTCCGGCGCCACCAGGGTGACCCGGCCGGCCAGGTGGTGGGCGACGCGCGCCCAGCTCAGGCCGTTGGCGGTGATGCCGTGCAGCGCCAGGACCACCGGCGCGCCCGGGTCGTCGGCCGGCCAGCGCGACACGGCCAACTCCCCGCCGGCCACCGGCACCTGGAACTCCTCGTGCCCGGGGACAGCGCCACCCTGATGGGCCGTTGGCTCGTTCCGTGGAGTGCGGCTCATGGCTGGAGGACCTCCTCGTGGTCGGCGGCGGCGTGGGACGTACGGGCGGTGCGCAGCCGGGCCGGGAGCCGGGCCACGCCGCCGGGCAGCAGGTAGATCACCGCGACGAACAGGGCGCCGAGCAGGAACAGCGGCTGCGAGAGCGGCACACGGACCACGGAGGGCAGAGAGGTGACCGCACCCGAGCCGGCCAGGTCGCCGAGCCGGTGATCGGCCCAGGTGTAGAGGATGCCACCGATCATCGGTCCCCACCGGGTCCCCGAGCCGCCCAGCACCACCATCACCAGCAGGGACAGCGTGAAGTCGGAGGTGGTCGTCTGCGGCGTGGCGCCGCCGGTCAGCAGCAGGTACACGATGCCGCCGAGCGCGGCCAGGGTGCCGGCCAGGACGAAGGCGACCAGTTTGAAACCGTACGGGCGCAGCCCCAGCACCTCCACCCGGCGCTCGTTCTCCTTGATGCCCTCCCAGACCCGGCCGGTGGGCGAGCGGACCGCCCACTGCACGACGACCAGGACGACCACGAGGTAGGCCAGGGCCATCCAGTACAGGTTGGCCGTGTGCTCGATGCCGACCAGCGAGGCCGGCAGCCTGTCCGCGGGCGCGGCCCTGCCTTCCTCGCCGCCGGTGACGCCTCCGGGATCGCGTTGCACGAGGATCGACGCGGCCTGCGCGAAGGCCAGGGTCACCATGGAGAACCCGATGCCGCTGACTCGCAGGCTCACGGCGCCCAGCAGCGCGGACAGCGCCGTGCCCGCCAGCAGTCCCGACAGCGCGGACGCGGCGAACGGCAGACCCGCTTCGAGCATCACGGTGTTGGTGACGTACGTGCCCGCGGCGAAGTAGAGGGCGTGCCCGAAGGACAGCAGACCCGTACGGCCGAGCAGCAGGTCGTAGCCGGTGGCCAGGCCCCCGAACAGCAGGCACAGGGCGAGCAGTTGCAGGTTGCCGGGACTGCCGATCGGGCCGTCCAGCAGGCCCGGCAACGGCAACGCGCTGTAGGGCAACGTGAGGAGCACCACCAGCAGCAGGGCGGGCCACCAGCGGGTGGCTCGCCGCAGCCGCTCGGAGCGGGTGGCGACGCGGTGGTTCGCCGTGCGGGCCCGGCCACGCGGCTGGGTGGCGGTGGTCATGCGAGCCTCCCGGTGAGCCCCCGCGGCCGGACGAGCAGCAGGGCGGCGAGCAGGACGACGACAGCGAGGTCGCCGAGCCCGGCGGTGGTGTAGTAGTTGGCGAACTGCTGGACGAGGCCGACGGCCACCGAGGCCAGCGCGGCGCCGGTGAGCGAGCCCATGCCGCCCGTCACGACGACCACGAAGGCGAAGATGAGCAGCGAGGTGCCCTGTTGGGGGTCCACGGAGCCGAAGTAGAGGCCGCCGACGGCACCGCCGAGGGCCGCTGCCGCGCCGCCGATGGCGAAGACCAGGGTGAAGGCCCTGCGCACGTCGATGCCGAGCGCGGTGACCATCGCCCGGTCCTCCACCCCCGCGCGCACGACCAGCCCGTGCCGGGTGCGGCCCAGGAACAGCTTGAGCGCGGTCAGTACCACCAGGGCCGCGCCGATCAACACCGGGCGGTCGAGCGGCACTTCGGCGCCCAGCAGCCCGAACGTTCCGGACAGTGCCTTCGGCCCGAGGAAGGGCCTGGCGTCGGACCCCCAGATCGCGGCCAGCAGCGCCGGCACGGCCAGACCCACGCCCACCGTGGCGAGGATCTGCTCGCGAGGACGGGTGTAGAGCGGGCGGATCACGGCGAGTTCGAGCAGCACGGCGGCGACCGTGCCCACCACGGTGCCGAAGACGACGGCGAGGGCGAATCCGGCGACTCCGGGGCCGGCTCCGGGCAGGTGGCCGGAGGCGGCCCACCAGGCACCGTAGGCGCCCACGGACAGCAGCGCGCCATGGGCGAAGTTGAGCACGTCCATCAGTCCGAAGATCAGCGAAAGGCCTGCGGCGACCAGGAAGTACAGGGCGCCCAGGCCGAGTCCGGTGAAGGTGAGCAGCACGACGGTGGCCATCAGGCGTCCGCCTCCGTGGTCCGGGCGGCGGGGCGCGCCGCGGTGCGAACGGACGGGTCCGCGGAACCCTTCGCGGGACTGCCGTGGCCGGCGCTGCCGACGCCGAGCAGCCGGCGTGCCGCCACCGCGTCGGCGAGCAGGTCGGCGGCAGGGCCCCGGTGCGCGGTGCGGCCGTCCGCGAGGACGGCACAGTGGCGGGCGATACGGCGCACCACGGCGAGGTTCTGCTCCACGAGCAGGACGGGTACCGCCTCGGCGGCACGCTCCAGCGCCTGGGCGACCTCGGTGACCACCTTGGGCGCCAGGCCCTTGGTGGGCTCGTCGGCGATGATCAGCCGGTTGCCGTTGAGCAGGGTCCGGGCGATGGCGAGCATCTGCTGCTGGCCGCCGGACAGGGTTCCGGCGGCCTGCCGGGCGCGTCGTCTCAGCTCCGGGAAGAGCTCGTGCACCAGGTCGTAGGCCGGTTCACCGGCGCCGGGCCGCTCGGCCAGCCGCAGGTTCTCCGCCACGCTGAGAGCGGCGAAGACACCGCGGTCCTCGGGGGCGTAGCCGATCCCTCGGCGCACCAGGGCGTGGGTGGCCAGGCGCACCGTCTCCTCACCGGCCAGCAGGACGCTGCCGGTTCGAGGGACCAGGCCGAGGATGCCGCGTACGGTGGTCGTCTTGCCCGCTCCGTTGCGGCCCAGCAGAGCGGTGGTGCCCGAGGCCGCCACCTCCAGGTCGACGCCGTGCAGGATGTGTTTGCCCCCGATCACGACCCGCAGATCGCGTACGGTCAGCAGGGGCACCGGGGCGGGGTTCACAACTCCTCCCCGAGGTAGGCCTGTTGTACGGTGGGGTCGGCCATCACGGCCTGCGGGGTGTCCAGCGCCAGCAGTGTGCCGTGATGCATCACGGCCAGCCGGTCGGCCAGGTCCAGCAGCACGTCCATGTGGTGCTCGACCATGAGCACGGTGCGCCCCTCCTCCTTGTGCAAGGACCGGATGAGGTCGGTCAGCGCGGGCACCTCCTCGGCGCTCACGCCCGCCATCGGCTCGTCCAGCAGCATCAGCCGGGGCTCGCCGACGAGCAGGACGGCGAGTTCGAGTTTGCGTTTCTCGCCGTGCGAGAGGGCGTCGGCACAGGTGTCGGCGCGGTGCGCGAGCTGTGTGCGGGCCAGCACCCGGTCGACCCGCTCCGGGTAGGTGTCGGCACGGCGCCAGACCCGGTACGAGCCGCCGTCGGCAGCCTGGGCCGCGAGCGCCACGTGGTCGGCGACCGTCATGCCCGGCCACAGGCTGGAGGTCTGGAAGGTGCGCCCGAGGCCGCGCCGGGCCCGGGCGTAGGCGGCTTCCCCGGTGACATCGCGGCCGTCCAGTTCGATCGTGCCCCGGGAGACCGGACTGAGCCCGCTGACCAGGTTGAACAGGGAGGTCTTGCCCGCGCCGTTGGGGCCGATGAAGGCGAGGAACTCTCCTTCGCGGACGTCGAAGGAGACGGAGTCGACGAGGGTCGCACCGCCGACCGTCCAGCCGATGTCGCGCAGCCGGAGCACGGGGGCCGGGAAGGCAGGGGCCTCCCCGGCGCCCGGAACCCGCGCGGCGCCCGGTGACGTCATGTTCGAGGAGGACATCGTCTCAGCCCGCCGTCCGCGCGGCCGGTGGTGCGACCGCTGTCATCGGGATGCTGCCGATCAGCTCGGGCCGGGCGGTGCTGCCGGTGCCCCTGAGCCGGGCCGTGAACATGGGCTGCAGCAGGGCGTGGTCCGCCGCGCGGATCTGCTCCTTGCCCTTGGGTCCGTCGAAGCTCCAGCCCTGTAGCGCCCTGGCCATGGCCGCGGTGTCGGTGGCGCTGCCGGACTCGACCGCGTGCACGATCATCTGGGCGGCGGTGAATCCGTCGGGGCTGAACAGGTCGGGGGTTCCGCCGGCTTTGGTGATGCCGTCGAGCATGGCCTTCTCCACCGGGTTGCCGCCCCCGGCGCCGGGAAAGTAGTGCGCGAGGAAGGCGACCTTGGAGCCGGCCGGTCCGAAGACCGGGTACGAGGCGGTGCCGGCGAGTCCGGTGACGACCTTGCTGGCGTCCAGCACGCCCTGCTGGTTCAGCGCGGTCCACAGAGCGGGGGCGGTGGCGCCCGCCCAGGCGACGAACACCAGGTCCGGCTTGCCGGCCCTGGTCTGCCGGGCGAAGGGCGTGAGATCGGTGGCGCTCGGCGGGGCCAACACGGAGCCGACGTGCGCGCCCTCCTTGCCGAGGACCGACTTCACGGCGGCCACGTTGGCCTGTCCGAACGCGGAGTTCTGGGCCAGTACCGTGACCTTCCTGCCCTTGGCGTCGCCGAGGAGTGTTCCGGCGGCGAGGATGTCCTGATAGGACTGCCGGCCCGAGCGGAAGGTGTAGGCGTTGACGCCGGTGACCGCGTCGGTGGCGGCGGGACCGCTGACGTACAGCACCTTGTTCTGCGCGGCCAGCGGCGCCATCTGCAGTGCCACACCGGAGTCGGTGGTGCCGGCAAGGATCTTGCAGCCCTTGCCGACGAGGGTCTTGGCCGCGGCGACGGCCTTCGCCGGGTCGCCCGCGTCGTCCTGTTCGGTGACCTCGATCGGATGGCCTCCGGCCTTGTCCGTCCCGTGCGTGGCGTATTCCAGACCCGCCTTGAAGCCCTGCTCGTACTGCTTGCCGTAGGCGGCGAGGAGTCCGCTGCGCGAGTACACCAGCCCTACCTTCACGGGGGCGGCCCTGCCGCCCGCGCCGGCGGCCGCCGTGCCGGCCGTGCCGGCCGAGGAGCAGCCCACGACCAGAGCGCCGACCGCGAACAGGGTGAGTGCGCGAACGGATCTGCTTCGGAAGGTGTCCGTGAGGCTGGAACGCATGGCGATCGGCTCCTGACAGTGGGCGCGGTGCGTGATTGCCGGAACGATAGGAGCGCCGCACGACGGGCGGCATGTGGTCAATCACCGCTCTTCCGGGCCCAGTCGTGGCATCGGCACACATGGTCGGTGGGAGCCGGTACCGCGAGGGTGAGATCCACCGAACGAACCCGGTGGGGAAGGGACACGGCATGGACAAAGTGGTGGCCGCGGCCGCGCAGGCAGTGGCGGACATCCCTGACGGCGCGACACTCGCGGTCGGCGGGTTCGGCCTGTGCGGCATCCCGTCGACGCTGATCGCCGCGCTGGCCGAGACGAGCGCGTCCGGCCTGCGGGTCGTGTCCAACAACTGCGGTGTGGACGACTGGGGGCTGGGACTGCTGCTGCGGGCCGGCCGGATCGCCCGGATGACCTCCTCCTACGTGGGCGAGAACAAGGAGTTCGCCCGCCAGTACCTGGCTGGCGAACTGGAGGTGGAACTGACGCCGCAAGGCACTCTCGCCGAGCGACTGCGGGCAGGGGGCACCGGCATCCCCGCGTTCTACACCCCGGCCGGGGTGGGCACCCAGGTCGAGGAGGGCGGCCTGCCGTGGCGCCACACCCGCGACGGCGGTGTCGCGGTGGCCTCCCCGCCCAAGGAGACACGGGAGTTCAACGGCCGCCGCTACCTGCTGGAGGAAGCCATCACCGCCGACTTCGCCCTGGTCCGGGCCGCGGTCGCCGACCGGCACGGCAACTGCGTCTTCCATGCGGCGGCGCGCAACTTCAATCCGCTGTGCGCGATGGCGGGGCACATGACCGTGGTGGAGGCCGAGCGCATCGTCGACGCCGGCGAACTGCCACCGGACGCCGTCCATCTGCCCGGCGTGTACGTGGACCGTGTGGTCGCCGTCGACGACTGTCTGCACAAGCGCATCGAGCGCCGCACCGTGCGCCCGGCACACATCGGCGCCCAGGCAGCCGTTCCGCGCACCCACTCCGAGGAGAAGTGACCATGCCGCTCGACCGCAACCAGCTCGCCGCCCGCGCCGCCCGGGAGCTGCGCGACGGCCAGTACGTCAACCTGGGCATCGGCCTGCCCACCCTGATCCCCAATCACCTGCCGGACGGGGTGCACGTGGTGCTGCACTCGGAGAACGGCATTCTGGGCGTGGGCCCCTACCCGTACGACGGCGAGGAGCACCCCGATCTGATCAACGCCGGGAAGGAGACGGTGACCACCGTCGCCGGCACCTCCTACTTCGACTCGGCCCTCTCCTTCGGCATGATCCGGGCCGGCCGGATCGACGTCTCCGTACTCGGCGCCATGCAGGTGTCGGCGCACGGCGACCTGGCCAACTGGATGATCCCCGGCAAAATGGTCAAGGGCATGGGCGGTGCGATGGACCTGGTCCACGGCGCCCGCCGGCTGGTGGTCGTGATGGAGCACGTCGCCAGGGACGGCCGCCCGAAGATCGTCGAGGAGTTGAGCCTTCCCGCCACGGGCCGCCGTGTGGTGAACCGGATCATCACCGACCTGGCCGTCATCGACGTCGCCCCCGAGGGACTGCACCTGGTGGAAACCGCTCCGGGCATCCGCGTGCAGGAGGTCCTGGCCGCGACCGGTGCCCGGCTCCTTGTCGACGCGGGCTGGGAGGCGCTTGCACCCACCTCCTGACTCCGATGAACGAGCACAGCCCGAAGCCCAAACCTCCGTCGGCCTCCAGTCACCACCACGTCACCACCCAGATCGAGGGACGGGGTCGTGCTCCTCTCCGAAGCCTCGGACCCCTGTTCGGGAACATGGGGCGGCGCATCGACAGCTTGCGGGTCCAACACGACCCGGAGGGGGCAAGGCGGACTTCGCGGGCGAGGTGCACGGTGGACGAGACGGGCTTCATGAAAGTGCGGACGCGGTCGGCAGGGGGCGCGGCGGCAGTACTCCGGCACCGCCGGGCGGACGGCGAACAGCCAGGTCGGCGAGTTCCTCGCCTGTGCAACCGGCGGGATGGCGTACGGAGTCGCGCAGCCAGTAGCCACCGAGTACAAGCGACTGCGACCAGGCCAGGCCGCCGATCGCTTGCCGCGGGAGGAAGGTTCGCACGGGCACCAACGCCTCCGCGTAGCCGTAGTGGGCCGGCAGCAGTTCCACCCGGTCCGCGCCCGCGCGCGAGAGTGTCGATTACCGATCCGGGCGAGAGCAGCTCACTGACAAGGGCGCAGAACGCCGTACCCCGACCCCCCCCACGACCAGGCGAAACTCGGTCGTGTCGCCCGCACCTGAGCGGCGAAAACCGCTATCCCGGTCTGGCCCGAACAATCAGCCGGGGTACCAGGGGACGACACATGAAGCCAGACTGCAGCAGCACTCTTCAGACATCGCGCCGTGGCTTTCTCCTCACGGGCAGCGCGCTGGCCTCCGCCCTGACCGAGGCCCCCGTGGCACACGCTCTGACCCGCGCCGGGGGCACGCGCGGTGAAGTCCCCGGGGTGCTGCAGCACCCCGTGGTGACACGCCCGGCTGACTGGCAGCCTGTGGCCAAAGAGCTGGACGGGGCTGGGCAGTTGGGCGCGGACGGCGTCGTATACCGCGCCACGTTTCCCCGCTACGACCTGAACCTGTCCTCGTACGGGGTCCGCGGTCTGGTGGAGGCGTCGTACACGGCGTTCGGCCGCTACCCCGACGGCCGAACGATGCTCATGGGCGACGTGGTCGCCACCGAGGCCGAGCTGCAACGGGTGACCGACGTCATCCAGGCCCACGACCTGGAACAGTGCGCGATCCACAAACATCTGCTCGCCCACCGGCCCACCCTTTGGTGGACGCACGACCGGGGACTCTCCACCGACCCGGCGGTCCTGGCCTTCGCCATGCGAGCCTGCCTGGACGCCACCGCCACCCCCGGGCCCCGGGAGCCCGACAGGACCCCTCCGGCCGGTCTCGACACCGCCGCGATCGACGCCGCGATCGGCGCGAAGGGCGTGAGCGAGGACGGCTACCGGTTCTCCTTCGTCCGCAGGGAGACCATCAGCGACGACACCTTCGTGGTGCCGCCGGCCATGGGTGTGACGACGTCCTTCGCCTTCCACTCCGTGGGGAGCGGCTCTGCCGCGGTCAGCGGGGACTTCGTCATCACCGCCAACGAGGTCCAGCCGGTCATCAGAGCGCTGCGGCACGGCGGCATCAAGGTCGTCGAACTGCACAATCACGCTCTGCGCGACAACCCCCGCCTCTTCTACCTCCACCTCTGGGCGGTCGGCCACGCCGTCTCCCTGGCCCGTACCCTCCGGACAGCCAGCACGGCCACCAATCTAGCCACCAATCCCTGAATGACTTCCCGTCAGGGAGACCCCCGGATCACCACTGTTTCTGTCCGTCGTCCCCGTAGCCGATGCCCCCGTCGGCGGCCCTCACGCCAGTGCACGACGACATCGCGAACGATGAAGTCGTCAGCCGAGTTCCGCTGCGGCGTGATGTTTCGCCACCGGACTCCGGTGCCTGGCCCGTGCTGTCGGGAGCATCCGTACGGGGTTTCCACGTCTCTCGTCGAACGAGGTCCTTCCGGTCCTGGCCGCGAGGGCCGCCCCCTCGTCACGGAGGCTTCACGGTCGCCGTCTCCGAGGAGGTGCAGCGGCGCCTTGTGCAGGACGCCGGGCACGAACTGCGCACGCCGCTCACCTCGTTGCGGACGAACGTGGCTCTTCTGGACCGTATAGACCGACAACCTGGGCGCCCTGGCCGAAGACTCGGCCGCCCTCGCCCGGCGCCGCACCGGCCAGGAGATCCGCATCGAGGCCGACGACGCCGTCGTACGGGCCTGTCCGGACCGGTAAGCGCGTGGGGTCGACCGCGGACCGGGCATCGCCGAAGCCGACCTGCCCCGCGTCTTCGACCGTTTCTACCGCGCCGACGGCGCACGCAGCCTGCCCGGCTCCGGGCTGAGCCTGGCCATCGCGCACGCCGTCGCCGTCACCCACGGCGGCACGGTCATCGGCTTCACCCTCGCCCCCGCCTCCCATGTCGAACGCCGCCCGCATACGACGCCCACGGCCGACTCCGCCACCACGCCTCGCTGGCGGTCGGTTTCGGGGTGCTGCGTCAGGAGCCGGGCCTGGCGAAGGCTGGTGGGCCGCAGGTCGCAGGTGCGCCCAGTACGGCCGTACAGGTGCGTGAACTCCGGGCGCAGGGCCCAGCGGCTGCCGTTCCCCCGGCGGGTGGGGATCACCTGCCTGTCGACCTTGATCTGGCCGTGACGGGCCGCGTGCCGGGCCCACGGCGCTTGCTGAACAAGGACATGGTCGTATCGGCTCTGGAGACGGGAGTTGGGGACGCGACGAGTATGCGCGCTGCGGCGCCGGTCATCACGCCGCTCACCCCGGACGGACGTATGCCGCCCGGATGTGGACACGGCACACGTCACGCACCGGCTGCCGCAAATGGCCCACCAGGCCGCTGATCGCTGCCGCCTGGACTTGCAGGTGTCCACGAACGACGAGGAGAAAGGCGTGCCGCGCCCCTCGAAGCGGGTACAGATCCCGTATGCGGCACGAAAGCGTGCGTCTGAAGGCAGCGTGGATCTGCCTGGCGATCGTGGGTGTCGGCATCCTGGCCTTCGGCGTTGTCGCCGCTGTGGCTCCTGGGTCCGGCAACGAACAGCTCATGCGCGCCGACGGAGTGGCCGCAACCGGTATGGGCCTGTTCGGTCTGCTGATCACTCTCGTACCGTTCCGCCGCGGGGAGCGGTGGGCCTGGTACGTGCAGTGGTTCTATCCGGTCTTCTGGATCGCGCACCTGGTGGGCGGGCTGCCGCCCGGCAAGGACCATGTGCACCAAGTGGTCTTCATCATTCTGTCGCTGGCCGGACTGCTCATGCCCCTCCGCGTCTTCTTCCCTCGCGCGACGACCATCGGCACGCCACTTTCAGACGGGTGAAGCATCCAATGCCAGGTTTGTCCCTGGTGACCGCACGGATGCCTTTCCCCGCCCAACGGGGAGGGGTAGACGGACCAGGGACGGGGATGACATGCGCCGTTGGCAGCAGTTGCCCGAATCTGAGCGGGCCGCCCCCTTCTGACGCCGCCCGGCCGGCGCCAGCCGCTGCCCCGGCCACCACACCGCCGTCGACAATCCCTTTCGCCCCCGCGTCCTGCCGGGGCGAGCGCTGCGGGGGCAAGTATCCAGCCCTGTCCGGATACGCCGGTTCGACACTCGGAGGACCTTCTGGCCTGCACGAGCACCGGCGGTGGCGGGGACACCAGCCTCGACTGCCGCCAGCCCGTGAACACCGAGCGAGGAGTATGACCGCAGGGCGCTCGGCGCTGCGTAGATTCCTCACACCACCTGGAAGTTGGCCATCATCTCCATGCCCTCGTGCTCCAGGCTGCGGCGGTGCAGCATGTACCGGCCGCGGTAGCCGCGGAAGCGGACCAGGACGTCCACGGCATCGTACGGACGGACGTCAACCGTTTCCTTCGAGCCCAGCGTCGGTGGGCGCGGGCGGGCGAGGAACTCCGAGGTGCTGAAGGGGCGGCCGTTGATACTTTCACGTTTCCGGCCGCCACTTGATTCCGCCCCAACCGAGACGGCGTTGTCAGCGGACGGCCGCTTTCAGCGCCGCCTCGATCGCGTTGGTCAGCGTTTCCAGGTACTCATCGTCGCTGCGGCCCTGTATGACCAGGATGCGGAATGCGAGCGGTGCGATCAGTAGGTCGGTGCCGAGATCCAGATCCAGTCCCGGGGGGAGTTCACCGCGGTCGATCGCGCCCTGCAGTACCGTGCGCGCCGCCGCCCGCCGCGGTGCGGTCACTCCGGTGTAGAGCGCCTCCGTCAGCGCGTCGTCGTGACTGGCCTCGGCGAGCAGTCCGGCCGCGATCCGGGCAAGCAGCGGATTGGCCAGCTGGCTGCGGAAGGTGGCGAGCAGTTCGCGCAGGTCGGTGTGCAGGGCTCCGGTGGCCGGCGTGGGCGGGAGCGTGTCGGTGACCTTGCTACGGATCAACTCGGTGACCATCGCCTGCTTCGAGGGCCAGCGCCGGTAGAGCGCGGCCTTGCCCACGCCGGCGCGACGGGCCACTGACTCCATCGACATCCGCGCATACCCGGCCTCGGCGAGTTCGAGGAAGGCTGCCTCGGTGACCGCCTCGGTCACGCGCTGTCGCAGGACCGCCCCGCCGGTCGCCGGCCGGCCCTTCTTCTGCTGCACTGACATGCTCCCCAGCATAGCGAACGGAACGGTCCCGTTCCGTGTGCTACTCTTCGGGCAAGACGGAACGCTCCCGTTCCGTTCCATTCATGGAAGGGGGCCGATGATGAAGTTCCTCTACGACGACGAGTCCTTCTCCTTCGAGGCACTACGTGCCGCGGGCTACGCCGCCTATGGTGGCGCCGACCTGGGAGAGGTCCTGGTTACCTGCCGGCAGATCCCCGAGGGAGACGAGGAGGCCTGGTCGGCCCAGTGGGCCGCGACGGCGGCGCGCATCGAGCGCATCGGCCGGGACGCGCTGGCCACCGGTCACCGAGTCAGCGCCCGGGAGGCACTGCTGCGCGCCTCCAACTACTACCGGACCGCCGACTTCTACCGCCGCGAGGATCCCGCCGCCGACGCCGAATCGGCGCGGCTCGCCAAGGCCTCCCAGCAGACGTTCGCCGACGCGGCCGCCCTGCTCGACACACCAGCCCGCGCCCTGCACATCCCGTACGAGAACACCACGCTTCCCGGCTACCTGTTCCTCGTCGACGACTCCGGCATCCGGCGCCCGACCGTGCTCTACCACGGGGGGTACGACTCCACCCTTGAGGAGGACTACCTGGCGTTGGCCGCGGGTGCGCTGCGGCGCGGCTACAACGTCATCGCGTTCGACGGCCCCGGCCAGGGCAGCACCGTCCGCGAGCAGGGCCTGCACTTCCGGCCGGACTGGGAGGCCGTGGTCACCCCGGTCGTCGACTTCGCGCTCACCATGCCCGAGGCGGACGCCGAACGACTCGTGCTGGTCGGCACGAGCCTCGGCGGTTACCTCGCCGCGAGGGCGGCCGCCTTCGAGCACCGCCTCGCCGCGTGCGTGCTGCACGACGGCGTCGACGACTTCCACGAAGTCGCCGCCGCGACGGCCGGCCGAGCCGCTTCGATGCCCGGCGGCATAGAGGCGCTGATGGCGCAGAACACCATGGTGCGATGGGTGGTGCGCAACGGCCGGTGGACCTTCGGTGTGTCCGACTTCGACGAGCTGGTCAAGGCAACCGAGGCGTACACCCTGGCGGGAATCGCCGACCGCATCACCTGCCCGACACTCGTCCTCGACGCCGAGAACGACCAGTTCTTCAAGGGGCAGCCGCAGCGTCTGCTCGGCGAGCTGACCTGCCCGAAGGAACTGATCCTCTTCCGTGAGGACGAAGGCGCCGGCGAGCACTGCCACGAGGGTGCGCTCTCCCTGTTCCACCAGCGCACCTTCGACTGGCTCGACACCCTGCTCGCCGGCTGACCTCGCCGACTGACCTCGCCGGCCGGTCTGCACGTCGTGTCGAGGGTACGGGGACGATCTCTCTTGGTGTCGTCCTTTCCGGGGCCGTGTCACAGGGCTGGCTCGCCTCACGTCGCCTCCTCCACGGTCGCGTAGAGCCGGTAGGCGGGAAGCAGGCCTGCGAGCCGGAAGACCTTGCGGATGCGCGTGGCCACCTGTCCGTCGCGTACTCCCTGGTCTCGTGGACCGGACCCGTGCCGAACTCGCCCCCGCGGCCGGTCGAGGCCGGCGGCGTACTACAAGAGCGTGGACTGGCTGGCGCCTCACAGGCCTGTGACCGCGGTGAACGTGCCGTGTGGCGGGGCGTGCGCGGCGCCGGTGCCGCGGCCGTACCGCCGCCGGACGCCGCGCAGTTCGAACGGCGAGACCGAGTGTGCCCTGAGCCTCGGGCCGGTCGTCCGTCTCCTGTCGTTCGCGGCCGCGCAGCCTCATGTCCGTCCTCTCGCGATCTCATCGAGCCGATGACTCGAAGCTGCGGATCACGGTTTCCGCGGACCATGACGGCTGCCGGTGGATGTGGGGCAGAAGACGCGAGGCGAGGGGCGAGCCAGGAGGCAGACGGCTGCGAGGCGAAACCTATGAACTCCCGCTGAAGACCGGACGGTTCACGGCTACTCAGCGAGAGCCCGCCCGCCCCGATGTGACGACACCCCTAGAGCGGGGAGCGGGTCGCGCCGAAGCCGCTGTCGTGCACCCAGACGTGGGCGCAGGCCGGGCACTGGAGGCAGAGCAGGCTGCCGGTGCTCGACAGTAGATAGCGCCAGTGTGCGGCGCAGCTGCGGCGCGCCGCGCAGGGCTCGCAGCCGCGCTCGTCGGCGCAGTTCGGACAGGCCGCCCACGCGCGGCGGCCGGGATCCGCCTGTGGATCAAGTGGCAGCACGGCCATCGCCGTCGCTGCCGTCACACCTGTCGCTGCCGCCACGCCCGTCGCTGCCCGCGCGCCGCGGCAGCACCCCCGCCGTGACCAGGTCGTCGTACAGGCGCTGCTGCTCACCGTCCAGACCGGAGTACAGCAGGTCGTACGCCTGCTCCTCACCGCGAAGCGCCTCGATGGGGTCCCAGTCCGGGCCGAGGGCGGCGAGGACCTGGGCGCGCCGTTCGATCTCGTGGGCGGTGAAGTCGAGGTCGAAGCTGACGAGCGCGGGCGGCGCGGTGCCGTCCGGCGTCCGAGCTGGCTCGTTCCGGTGCGGTATCTCGGGGGTCGGGTCTTGGGGGGTCATGCCGTGGGAAATTAGATAAATACTCCCTTTCCGGTCAAGAGAGAGTGCGCGGAGTCACAGGAGCCCTGTGTCACAGCCCGTCCCTCGGCGGGCGGCCCGGGGCAGTGGCCAGGGCGGAGAGGGCACCCGCTTCGCCGCGTGCGCGGCTGCCTGACACAAGGGACGCGCCCAGGCAGTGCTCGCAGTGGCGGGGCTTCCGGCTGCCGAGTGCGCGCTGTGGCCCGTAGGAACGGCCTCAGCGGGTGCAGCAACTCGCTGCTTCCGGCCCCGTCGTGGTGAAGCCCGCGGCCGACGGATCGCGCGTGTCCGTCCAGCAGATCGACTAACTGCCGCAACTGCTCCAGGCGGTCGCCGAATCGCACCTGGGTGATGCCGGGTTCCTGGTTGGGCCACATCTGCGGGCCGTTGGGGCGCCAGACAGGGCCGGGCATCGCTGAGCCCATGCCTGTGCCGAAGGCGCTCTTGCGGTCCGGGATCTGGGTTCTGCGCCCCGGGGTACCGGTCTTCCCCACGGCCTGCCGAGGTGAACCAGCCGGACACTCGACAGAGACCGTCATGACCTTGTTGTCGAAGGTGATGCCCTTGCCATGGGTCACCGGTGCGAGCGCCTGCAATCCCTGGCCCATCCCGCAGCTGTCGGCGTCGAACTCCCTTCTGGGTGTTGCGCGCGGCCCTCCACAATCCGCCATGGAGGGGATCGCCGGTCGGCCTGCCGATGGTTCGTCGCGCGGTCCGCCGGTCATTCGGCACATCGCCCCAGATCAGCCTGGCGGCCGCACACAGCGCCACCACGCCGAGTACGCGTCCGTGTCCTCACCATCCTCACCCGACTCTGGCTTCGTGGCATCAAGCCCCCGCTCCGGCCCCCGCGTTGCCACAGGAGAACGGTCCTCTCGCGCGCTTTCGATCCTCACCGTGGGACGGCAGGTGCTGCACGGGGCCCTGTGGTCTCGGCAAGTGCGTGGAGCAGCACGCTCTTTGGCCGGATCGCTTGAATGCCGGTCTTCGGCGAGCGACGTTCAAGGCGCCGCGCAACGTCGTCCCGGTCACCTGTGTGACCAGCTTCGCCGTGCCCGTAAACGGCCTGGTCGAAGAGCCATGGAGACGGAGCTGTCCAGGACCGTGAACCGCCATGTGCGTGCCGAACCCGAGGCATGGATCCATTGGGGCGAGGGCCGACGCGCCTGGCCCTGGGAGGCTCAACCCGTAGGTGCCGCCGCGTAGTCCGTGTCCGGGGACGGCACGTCGTCAGGCGTCGCCTCCGGCTGCGAGGCCGTACTGCGCCAGAGCCGGCGACAGGCCGAGACCGTCGCCACCAGCAGCAGCCCGTCGCGGATCAGCAGTACGACTATGCCCGGCAGATCGCTGCGCACGACCTGGCCGAAGCCGACGGGGAATTCAAGCACCGTGAAGAAGCACGCGGCCAGGATGAGCAGCACCGGCCGGCGCTGGACGGTGGAGCGGCCGGTCAGGCAGACCGCGCCGAGGCCGAGCAGCCAGATCAGGTACTGCGGGCTGATCACCCGGCTGGTGGTGACGAAGACCAGCACCGCGGCGAACGCCGCGTCGTAGAGCACGGCGTCGCTGAAAGTGCGGGCGCGGACCCGCCACCAGACCAGCCAGCAGAAGGCCAGCACCGCGCCGGCCAGTGCGATCCGGGCCGCAGCGGGCACATACGGGCCGAGGAACTCGAACGACCCGTAGTGCAGCCGGGAGGTGCCGTGCCACATACCGAGCCAGCGCAGGACATGAAACGGCAGGGCGCCCAACGACTCGATCTCGACGCCGCGCTGACGCTGCTCGGTGACGAACGCGAACGGTCCCCGGGTGAACGCCAGGAACGCGGCGCTGACGCCGACAGTGGTGACCAGCGCCGCCCCCCAGGAACGGCGGGTCGTGCGGCCCGGCCGCGCACCGGCGAGCAGGAGCACCGGCCAGGCCTTGACCAGCGCGCCGATCCCGGCCAGCGCGCCCGCCACCCGAGGGTGCCGTGCGGCGGCAAGCAGGGCGGCGACCGCGAGGGCGGTGACCATCACGTCGTAGCGGGCCAGCGCCAGCGGGCCGAGTACGGCGACCCCGGCGACCCACAGCCATGCGCCGGCCAGGCCCCGGCCGTGGGCCCGCCCGGCCCGCAACAGCATCACCAGGACCGTCGCGTCGGCGGCGCAGGCGAGCAGGTAGAAGGCGTGCGAGTACGTCAGGAACGGCAGCAGTGCCGGGGCGACGAAGACCGCCGCCGCGGCGGGCGGGTACTGCCAGGTGACGTCGCCGATCGGAAAGCTGCCGGTCAGCAGCCGTTCGTACCAGCCGTGGTAGATGATGACCACGTCGGGGCGGACATCGTCACCAGGGAAGCGCAGGGCGCCGAAGAGCGTCAGCAGCAGTACGGCTCGCGTCACCGCCCAGGCCAGCACCGGCACCCATGTCCTTGAGCGCCACCCGGTCACCGTTTCACGCCACCACACCGTCACGTTCCAGCGCCTCTCCGTCAACCGCCTTGCACGGGTCACACTGCCGGTGCCGGCCCGCACGAAGGTGACAACATGATGAACGTAACGCGTCATCTTGTGACACCACTCCGTGAATGGCTGCGAGCGAGCGACCACGTTGCCACCCGTCAACGCGCGGCCCCGATTGCCGGTGCCGACTGGAACCGTGGTGGATGCGGCCCGTGCGGCGTCCGCCGCGACCTGCCGTGCGGTGAGCCCGTATCCGGCGGAGACATCGGATTCCGACCGGGCGAGGACGACCCCGTAGACCCGGCCGTCGGTGGCGAGCGGCGGACCGCCGGAGACCGGGTCACCGCCCCGCCCGTGCAGTTCCCGTAGCCGCTTCACGACCTGCCCCGTGTCGATCTCGCCAACCGGATCGGGAGCCGCTTCGGACACAGCTTCGTGGCGGACTTCGGGAGTGCTGCAGAGCCGCCTCCACCCACGCCTCGACGCCTTCGGCAGACCCCAACAACGCGCACGAAGCAGGATCGCCGAAGGTCGATGAGTCGATGAACTGTGGGACGGCCTGCTGGAGTCGCTGCTGGGCCTGGCCGAGCAGACCCCCTACGAGATCAGCCACATCCTGTGCGGCTGACCGTAGAGGGGTGATCATGGCGTACTTCCCCGCGCCCGCGGACCCTGTCCGCGCTCAGCGCGCATGAGCACCAGGCGCTGCGCTCCCGCGCGTGGGCCTGCCGTCTGCTGGTGAACGTCGAGGCGATGTTCCGCCTCTTCCACGACGCCGACCTGCCGGTCGCCACCGCGCACGACGTCACCGCGATGACGGCCCCGCTCAAGGTCACCGGCCTCCCCGGCCCCGAGCGCACCGGCCGCGCCCGCACTCCAAGGGCCATCCAGGCCTGTCCCGTGCCCGGGCGCTGACGCGGATGCGGCCCCGCCTGGTCGATGATCGGGCGGGGCCGCTCCATTGGCGTTGCGCATGTCGCAGCAAGGGTGCCTAAGTGGTCGGCTTCGGAAATCCTTCGGGGTTGACATCGGGGCCCGATTCCGCATCGATCCGTTAGTGGTCTGGGGCGGCGAAGTGGGGCTGGAGGCGCAGTCGAAGGAGTCCTCGGGGGGCCGACGAACACGTCATCGGCACTCGCCCTTCCTGACTTGTCCGCGTGGAGGCGATCGGTGGGCCCAGCCGGGGTTTCGGGGCTCGGCTTGATCACGTCGGGGGAGGCGGAATATCGGCGGCACGGACCTTGTTCCTCGCCGTTGTTGATCAACAAGGAGAAGACCCCATGCCTGCGATCCTTCGGCCCCGCGCGCTACGTTCCGGCGACCTCGTGGTCGTTACCGCACCCTCGGGCCAGCTTGAACCCGGTGAGGAACCACTGCTCGCCCGCGGTGTGGCGATACTTGAGCGGATGGGTTTCCGCGTGCGGGTCAGCCCGATGGTCAACCCGGCGCGGAGTCGCTGGTGGGCGTCGGGCACTCCGGCGGAGCAGGCCGACGAACTCAATGGTCTGCTCCGGGACCCGGAAGTGCGGGCCATCATCGCGCATACCGGTGGACAGACGACCATTGGCTATCTTGATTTGATCGATCTGGACGCGATCCGGGCCGACCCGAAACCGATCCTCGGCTACAGCGATATCTCGCTGCTGCACATGGCGTTGTACGCCAAGACCGGCCTCGTCGGCTTCCACGCCGACATCGCCACCCACGGTTTCGGCGGCGATTGGTACACGCTGGGCGACGAGGCCCGTCGCTCCGAGCTCGTCGACCTCTACACCCGTGTGCTCACCAAGGCCGAGGCGCCGGGCGTGCTGCCCGCGATGGGGGCTTGGGAAACCTGGCGGCCGGGCCGCGCGCAGGGACCACTGTTCGGCGGTTTGCTGAACCGCCTGGTCCTGCTGCAGGCGACACCGTTCGCGCCGGCCGCCGAACGGTTCGACGGCGCCGTGTTGTTCTGGGAGGAGCTGCAGCGGCCGGTCTCGCGGATCTGGAACGACCTGCATACCTTGCGGCTGTCCGGTGTGCTGGACCGGATCGCGGGCATGGTGGTCGGCATCCCGACCGAGGTCACGCCACACGAGGGCGGCGGAGGGCGCGCAGGTCTACGCGACGTGGTACTCGATGTCCTGGCTGGACGTGACATTCCGGTTCTCGCGCAGGTCGACTTCGGTCACACCTCGCCGAACCTGCCGCTGCCTCTCGGCATCCGCGCAGACGTGGACGCGGACAACCAGACGCTGTCCCTGATCGAGTCGGCGGTCACGGAAGGCTGAGTTCTGTTGGATATTGGCGCAGGCCCGGCGGGCTGCGACCCGTCGTGTTCCGCGTCTCCCGATCGGCCTGCCTGTCATGCCCGTTGCCCTGGCCTGCCCGATCGTCCTGACCACCGCCGAGCGCGAGCGACTGAAGAAGATGGCCTACGGCCACAAGACCGAGCACCAGCTACGGTGCCGTGCGCAGATCGTCCTGCACACGGCACGGGGGCGCTCCAACGCACGCATCGCACACGAGACCGGCCTGCACCCGGACACGGTTCGTGCCTGGCGCGACCGGTTCGCCCACGGCGGCCTGTCGGCCCTGGCCGACCGTAGACGCTCGGGGTGCCCGGCCCGCTTCACCCCCGTACAGATCGCCGAGACCAAGGCTCTGGCCTGCCAGTCGCCAGCCGAGACGGGTGCGCCTCTTTCGCGCCGGTCCTGCCCGGAGCTGGCCGCACACGGGATCACCGACACCGTCTCCCCGTCCTCGGTGCGCCGCTGGCTGCGCGAGGACGTGCTCAAGCCCTGGCAGTACCGGTCCTGGATCTTCATCCGCACCCGGACTTCCGCGCCAAAGCCCGGCGTGTCTTTGACCTGTACGCCCGTACGTTCGAGGGTGCGCCGCTCGGTCCGGACGAGTACGTCGTCTCCAGCGACGAGAAGACCTCCGTCCAAGCCCGCTGCCGCTGCCATCCGACCCTGTCCCGGGCCAAGCCCGAGCGATGCGGGTCAATGACGAATACGGCCGCGGCGGAGCGCCAGCCTACCTGGCCGCCTACGACGTCCACCGCGCGAAGGTCTTCGGCTGCTGCGAGCGAAGACCGGAGTCGTGCCCTTCATGGACCTGGTCACCCAGCTCATGGCCCAGGAGCCCTACGCGAGCGCCAGACGTGTCTTCCGGATCGTCGACAACGGTTCCTCCCACCGAGGGAAGAAGGCCATCGACAGTCTCACCAGGGCCTTTCCGAACGCGGTGATGGTCCACACCCCTGTCCACGCCTCCTGGACGAACCAGATGGAGATCTTCTTCTCCATTCATTCAGCGAAAGGTCATCCAACCCGACGACTTCACGGACCTGTCCCAGGTCCGGAACCGGCTTCGCGCCTTCGAAGACCGCTACAACGCCACGGCACAGCCGTTCCAGTGGAAGTTCACCACCACCGACCTGGACGATGTGCTGGGCCGACTCGACCGGCGCACACACCCACCGGCCGACAAAAAGAATCCTCTGTTGCCCCGGCCTCCTGATCAACCCCCGAAGGGCTTCCGGAGCCGACCACTAAGCGTGCCGCCCGCTTGCGCGGGGTGCGCGCAAATGGGCGGCCACATCTCTCAAGGCGGTCCTGGCCGGCCGCTCCGTGCTATTCGAGCGAGAACTGCTGGAAGCCGGCGTAGGGGCCGTTCGGGTCCTGGCAGCCGAAGCCGCGCAGACCGTGGTTGCTGTCCTCGATGCACTTGCCGGTCGCCACCTTCTGCAGGGCCACGGTGTCCCCACCGCCGGGCGGGATCACCGTGGCCGCGGCCGTACCCACACCGGTGATGACTGCACGGCAACTTCCCTGCAGCATCCGGTTCCTGATGTGCCGGGGCTGCCTCGATCACGCTCGCACCGTAGGCCTGGTGGCCGGGAAGAACGTGGGGCGCAACCGGTCCGGCGGCACACGTTCAGCCTGGCGTGCGTGGTGTTCGTAGGCCAGGCTTCCTGTCCGGACGGGGAGCTGCCCGCGCCCTATCGCCGACATGTGATGGCGGGCGGCCGAGGCCTGTTGCTGCTGCCCACCTTCCACTGGACCGTGGCGCCGTTGGTCGCCGACAACGAGGAGCACCCGATATTGGTGGTCTACCCAGCCGGTCCGGGCATGCCGATCCTGCCCGCTGCATCAGACGAAGACGCGCCCGCCCCGGTCCTTGGCAGTACCCGAGCACCCACACAGCGCGTGTCCTCACCCATCCGCTCAGCACCAGCGAGCTGGCCGGCCAGCTGGGTATCAGCCCCGGTGCGCCCTCCACGCACGCGGCCGCTCTCCGCGAAGCACGACTGATCGGTACCGCCCGCAACGGCCGCGCGGTCCGACACGAACTCACGGCGCTTGGCACGCTCCTTGCGATAAGAACAACCGCAAGCGGATGACCACCCTCACCATGGTCTGCGACGCCCACCCGGCCCGCCGCCGGGTCCACGACGTGATCGCCCCGCCCGGCGGCCGCAGTTGGCCGCCACACCCCTCGACCGGGCCCGGTGGCCCGCAACAAGTGGCTGACGGCTCGCTCGCCCACGACCTCGCCGAGGCCATCGCGGCCGCGTTCGACCAGGCACAGGCCCGCGACCCGCAGCACCTGCGGCCCTGGATCGTGCTGGTGGACGGCGTCCGCCCACCAGCTGCAGCTGATCCAGGACGAGGCGCGGCGGCGGAACGTGAAGGTCGGTATCGTCCTCGACACCGTCCACGCGATCGACAAGCTGTGGGCCGCTGCCCGCTGCTTCCACACCGCCACGGACCCGCCGCAGGCCTTGGCGAAGGGCTGGCCGATCGCCAGCGGGGTGATTGAAGGAGCCTGCCGACACCTCATCAGCAACAACCACTGCGAGGAGTACTGGGCCCTCCCGCACCGCCCGGGAGATCGAACGCATCCGCGCGGCCACTGACCAGCGCGACTACGAGCTCACGGCCTGACCGGCGATCTCACTACGGAAGAGCCACACCCGAGCCACACCCGAGAGATATCGCCGTCCGGGCCCGTGCCCTCGGGACCGCTATGTCAGTCGCCTGGCTGTGACGAAGACGGCGCCGACGCACACACGGACAAGACCGGTCGCGGAGCCGCACCACCGCACCTGCGCCAGTAACCCGCCCCCTGTCCCGGCGGTTGTGCCTGACACAACGCATCCCACCGGCGTGAAGGCGGACACTCTATGACGGTCACCACCACCTCCTCTCTCAGCAAGGGCCTGCTGGCGGCCACGCTCACCGCGGCCCTCACCCTCACTACCTGCCCTGCGGTCGCGGCCGACGACGACGGCTGGAAAGGAGCCGGCGGGCTCACACTGAACAGCACCGACAACGCAAAGGTCGACGCCTACCTCAACGACGCCCGCCAGGCCGAGCAGTCCATCAGCACGGACGTGCGCACCGCGGCCCTGGTCTCCGGCGCAGTACTGGTCGGCTTCGACCACCGGCTGAAGTCCGCGGACTCGCTCAAGCGGAAGGTCGCCACCTCCCTCAAGGACGACCCCGGGCAGAACGTGGACACCGTCCTGGCCCGGCTCACCGATGCCGTCCGCTACACCCTCCAGTTGCCCGACACCACCTACACCACCGGCGTCACCCGCGCCTCCACCCTCCTCACGGCCTGGGGCAACCACAGCACCAAGTGGTCCAACACCTGGGGCCGTACCAGCGGCTACAAGGGCCTCAACACCGGCTGGCGCGCCCCGCGCTCGGGCCAGCTCTTCGAGATCCAGTTCCACACCCCCGAGAGCAAGCACGCCCAGGAAGTCACCCACCTGCTCTACGAAGAACAGCGCCTGCCCTCCACTCCCCCGGCGCGCAAGAAGGAACTCCAGGCCCAGCAGGACGCCGTCTTCAACGCCGTCCCCGTACCAGAGGGAGCCGACCGCCTCACCCCACCCGCCAACCCGACCACCCCCATGCCGGTGCCTGCCCTCCCCTGACCCGCCCGACCAGAGCCGATACCCTTCCCGCGGGCGCCCGGACCAGCCACCGGCGCCCGCCGCACCCAGCGCCACCGGGGAACTTTCCCAACGTCTGTGGTGGCCTGCCCGCCCTCACCTTTGACGGCCAGCTCAGTCGTCATCAACTACAGCAACGTCGCGTACAGCTCCCTCACAGGACACCGCGCCGGCGCCCGCATCGTCATGGCCACAGGCCTGGACGGCGTCGGTGTCGGGCGAACCGGCTCCACCACACGCCTCCGGCACGCCAGCGGCTGCCGGGAAACCAGTGGCGTCTCCATGGACCGGCCCCATAGTTTGTGCGTTCGTGACCGACGATCCGAAGGCGCCCCCGAATCGACACGGCCTCGGCCGAGTGTTCAACGAGGTGCCGGAGCTCTACGACCGGGTCCGCCCGGGATACCCCGAGGAACTGTTCGCGGACCTTGGCGCCATCACCGGCTTGGACGAGAGGTCGTCGGTGCTGGAAGTGGGCTGTGGTACCGGTCAGGCGACGCGCTCACTGGCAGCGCTCGGCTGCTCGGTGACCGCCGTCGAACCCGGGGCAGCCATGGCCGCACTCACCCGCCAGCGGATCGCCACCTTCCGCAACGTCGAAGTCGAGACGTCGACGTTTGAGGAGTGGGACGACCGCGGCCGACGCTTCGACGCCCTCGTGGCTGCGTCGTCGTGGCACTGGGTCGACCTGTCGATCGGCTGGCGGCGAGCGTACGACGTGCTCCATCCCGGAGGCTGGATGGCGCTGCTCGGCAACGTCGTTGTCCGCAAGCCGGGAGAGCCGGAGGTCTACGCCGAGACCGCCGATCTCCACGAGCGGTTCTGCCCCGGGAACCCCGGCTGGGGTCATCCACCGCTGGAGGACGACGTGCGCACCACCAACGAGGGTTGGGGCCTGGTCGACGACCCCGGAGGACTGTTCGGTCCGACGATCGTGCGCTGGTACCCGACCGTTCAGTGGTTCAACGGGGACGGCTTCGCCGATCTCCTTCGCTCGACGTCGCTGTACCGGAGGCTCGAACGGGACGTCCGTGAGCCCCTGCTCGACGCCATCGCCGAGCGCATCCGCACACGGATGGACGACCGAGCATCACGCCGCTATCTGAGCGTCCTCCGCGTCGGACGGCGCGCCGAGTGAGGCCAGGCAGCATCTCCGACCAGGCAGAAATGGCCCATGAGCGCGGGGAACGGGTCGCACCCGTGCGCCAGACATGACATATCCTCGTCAACGACCGATACCGGCCATTGCAGAACCGGCCGGGCACATTGTGAACGGGGAACGCAAGACCATGCGTGTTCGTCATACCAATTCTCGAGCCGCCACCACAGGCACGGCGGGGCTCGCCATCCTGCTCGGTTCCGTATGCCTCGCCGGGGCCAGCACTGAGACCGCCGCCGCGGACAGCCGTACGACTCTGCCGATCTCGGCGGACTGGCCGCGGGGCGAGATGGTGGTGGACGGGGTCCACCATTCCGTCTTCATCAGCGACCCGAAGACCAACTCCGTCGTGGTCGCCGACTACACGGGCAAGACCGTGGGCCGAATCACCGGCGAGACCAGCGGCACCGGAATGGCGCTGAGCGAGGACTCGTCGACGCTCTACATAGCCCTGCCCGATGCCGACGCAATCTCCGCCGTCGACACGGTCACGCTCAAGGAGACCGCCCGCTACACCACCGGCCCGCACACCGCTCCGCTGGACCTGGCCTCCGCCGGCGGCAAGCTCTGGTTCAGCTACGGCGCGTACGCCCAGGGCGGTGGCAACATCGGCTCTCTCGACCTCTCCGGCGTCAAGCCGGTCGTCACGCTGAACCAGTCGGGCGGGGTGCCCTGGGAGTCGGCACCGCAGCTGACCACCGCTCAGGGAGTCCTCGTCGCGGGGAACAAGGACCGCTCCCCGGAGGAACTCGCCGTCTACGACGTCTCCTCCGGCACGGCGCAGAGGCGCGCCTACCGCAAGCAGATCATGCCCGACAGCCTCGGCGGCCAGGAAGACCTCGCCGTCTCGCCGGACGGAAAGGAGATCGTCACCGCGGACGGCACCGACGACTTCGTGACGAACCTCCGCTCCGACCTCTCGGGCGGCAAGGACACCAGAACCCTCGACATCCAGGGCGAACCGAACGCCGTCCAGTACGCGCCGAACGGCGCCCTGGCCGTGGGCGTCCGTTACGGCAAGGGCGTTGACACATACGTCTACCGGCCGGGAGACAACCGCGCGATCCGCTCCATCAGCACCGGCGACTACAACTCCGTGCAGCCGCACGGCCTGGCCTGGGCTCCCGACGGCAGCAAGCTGTTCGTCCTCACCAGCGACGGCGCGGGCGGGAAGAACCTCGTTCTGCGATCGTTCGACGACGCCACCAAGACGGTGACCAGGCTGAGCGTCAGTGCGCCCGCGAAGGCCCCGCTGGACAGGAAGCTGACCCTGACCGGCAAGTTCGACCTCGTCCTGCCCTCGCTTCCCGACTCCCTGCCGATCGAGGTGACGCGGACCGACCTCGCCTCACCCATGGGCAAGTCGCTCGGCACCCGCACGGTGTGGCTGTCGCGCGACCGCGAGTTCGAGATCGAGGACACCCCGGAAGCGGGCGGCACGGTCACCTACTCCCTCCACTACCCCGGCGACGACACGCATGCCCCCGCGACCGTCACGGCCACGGTCGCGGTCCCGCGCAACAAGACGACGCTGACCCTGGACGGGAACGGCAAGACCGTCACGTCGGGGAAGAACGCCACACTGACCGCCAAGCTCGGCAAGACGTGGAAGGAGCGCAAGGTCTCGGTATACGCGCAACCGGCGGGCGGTGCGAAGGAGTTGGTGAAGGCGGCCACGGTGGATCGTGACGGCAAGCTCGTCATCACCTGCAAGGTCACCAGGAACACGACCTTCACCGCGGTCTTCGGCGGTGACGCGCGCACCGAACCCGCTCAGGTCACAAGCACGGTCAAGGTCAGCACACACTGAGCCGTCCGGCCCGGGTCAGGGCACACGCTGACCCGGGCCGGTCAGCGGGGATCCGGTCGAGCAGGGCCTGACGGCCCGCGCTCAAGCGCGCCAACGCGTTCCGCGGTCGCGGCGGCGGGCCTGCAGGCGGGCGGCGGGGAACCGCAGGGTGGGGTTGGACACGTCGATGTCCGGCCAACGGTGCCGCCGAGCGGTCTGGCGGTCTTCACGTCGTTGGTAGTCTCCAGAAGTTGATCTTGAAGTTGCGCCCCTTGGCGCCTGCCAGAATGCGAAAAGAATTGGCTCACCGCCGTCAGCTTCGCCGTCGCTTCCGTCTCACGGGCCGCGTCGTTGCCTGTTCTCTGGTCCTCGCGGGGCTGCCCGCCGCTCCGGCCCTCGCGGACTCCCCCGGTCCATCGACCACCCCGCACCTCGACGCGGTGGAGCAGGCGCTGCGCGAGGTCTCGCCCGGCCTCGAAGGCAGTGTCTGGGAGCGCACCGCGGGCAACCGGTTCGACTCCTCGACGGCCGACCCCTCGGACTGGCTGCTCCAGACCCCCGGCTGCTGGGGCGACGACAAGTGCGCCAATCGTCCCGGCACCAAGCGGCTGCTCGCCAAGATGACCGAGAACATCTCCAAGGCCACGCACACCGTCGACATATCCTCCCTCGCACCGTTCCCTGACGGGGCCTTTCAGGACGCGATCGTCGACGGCCTCAAGGCATCGGCCGCCGCGGGCAACAAGCTGAAGGTCCGCATCCTCGTCGGCGCCGCGCCGATCTACCACCTCAATGTGATGCCGGCCAAATACCGTGACGAACTGACCGCCAAGCTGGGCAAGGCGGCCGAGGACATCACGCTGAACGTGGCATCGATGACCACCTCGAAGACCGCGTTCTCCTGGAACCACTCCAAGCTGCTCGTCGTCGACAACCAGTCCGTCGTCACCGGCGGCATCAACGGCTGGAAGAACGACTACCTCGACACCGCCCACCCGGTGACGGACGTCGACCTCGCGCTGACCGGGCCCGCCGCGAAGTCCGCGGGCAAGTACCTGGACACGCTGTGGTCCTGGACATGCGCGAACAAGTCGAACATCGCCAGCGTCTGGTTCGCCTCGTCGAACGGTGCGGGCTGCATACCGTCGCTGGCCGGGGACACCGGCACCCCGAGCCCCAGCGGGGACGTCCCCGTGATCGCCGTCGGCGGTCTCGGCGTCGGTATCAAGAACAGCGACCCGGCGTCGAGGTTCAGCCCGACCCTGCCCACCGCCGCGGACACCAAGTGTGTCGTCGGGCTGCACGACAACACCAACGCCGACCGCGACTACGACACCGTCAACCCCGAGGAGAGCGCCCTGCGCGCCCTCGTCGCGAGCGCCCGCGACCACATCGAGATCTCCCAGCAGGACCTCAACGCCACCTGCCCGCCGCTGCCGCGCTACGACATCAGGCTCTACGACGCCCTCGCCGCGAAGATGGCCGCGGGCGTGAAGGTGCGCATCGTGGTCAGCGACCCCGCCAACCGGGGCGCGGTCGGCAGCGGCGGCTATTCACAGATCAGGTCCCTCTCGGAGATCAGCGACACCCTGCGCGACCGCCTCGCCCTGCTCACCGGCGACAAGAACACCGCCCGCACGACGATGTGCTCCACCCTCCAACTGGCCACCTTCCGCAGCTCGGACAGCGCCAAGTGGGCCGACGGCCACCCTTACGCCCAACACCACAAGCTGGTGTCGGTCGACGACTCGGCCTTCTACATCGGCTCGAAAAACCTCTACCCGTCCTGGCTCCAGGACTTCGGCTACGTGGTGGAGAGCCCCGACGCCGCGACCCAGCTCAAGGCGAACCTGCTCGCGCCGCAGTGGCAGTACTCGCAGGCGACGGCCACGTTCGACTACGCACGTGGCGTCTGCCAGGGATGAATCCCGCTACAGGCACGAGCAGCAGCTGAGCAGATGCCCCCGGCCCCTGCGCCACACTGGTCTCCGGGGCCCGGGGGCGCACCGACACACGCCTCCCCGCACAGGCGAGTCCAGCGAGCGCCGAGTAAGGACCCAAGGCCGCCCACGCCGAGATCTCCAAGCAGCGCATCCGCCAACTCGCCACCACAGCCGCACTGTTGACGAGCAGCTCAGGGCCCCCCGCTCCAACCTCCGCTTCCACGACCATCGCCTCGCCCGCTGTAGTCCCACTTGACGGCGTTGAACCGGGGGTGTCAGGCAAGGAGCGTGCGCGCCGGGCCCCTTCAACTAACGGCGCAGCATCAATGGCCCCGAAGTGTCCCAACCGCCTCGGAGATCATTTCGTCAGGAGTTCTTACTCACCCCAGTCGTCACCTAGCAGACCTAGCCTATGGGCGGCGAGAACCGTACCGGCGCGGTCATGAGCTGGTGACGCGGGGCCGGGTGCCCGTGAAGGTATCCATACGGATCTTCGATGGGGGTGGGGAACCGTGATTTTCTCGCCGGGCAGTGCTGTGTGCTGAGCCTCAGCCGCCGGAGCCGCCCCGACCGCCCGCCAGCTCGCAGCAGGTATCTGACGGACAGTCAGCGGCGTGACGGCGCCCCTGATTCGTCAGGGTCAGCGCGCGCTGCAGAGCGGGAAAGACCTCTCATCGCTGAGCCCGCAGGCGGTTGACCGGACGGGTGCGGTCACAGACCAGGTCGGTGCGGCGAGCGTCAACGTCCGTAGATGTCTTCCCCTGGCAGCATGCCCGGCCCCAGCACGTGCAGCAGGCGCGACGCACTGCCGGTCTCGACCAGCATCATCGACTCCGGTGTGAGGCAGCCGTGATGAGATGTCCGCACCAGCCAGGCCTGGGTGCGTCCGCTGTCGGGAACCCTCTGCGAGCCGTCGAACGACACAGTGCCGTACGGGCAGGAGCGGGCGGCCCGCCTCCAGGCCGGACCAGCCGTCAACTCGTCACGGACCGGCCGGTAGCCGACCTCAGGGAACAGGCACATGGCGAACAGGAAGTACCCCACCCTGGGCGGAAGATGGCGCAGCCGCCGTTGTACCGTCCTCGCCGCCGTCAGGACCGCGTCGGCGGGTTCGCACGGCACGACGCCGGCCGACTTCCTCGGCAGTCAACGCTGACGGACACGAGCCCTGTTCGCGGCAGCAAGACGGCTCGCGCCTGTGCTGACATGCCAAAACGGATGTCAGCACAGGACGAAGGCCGGTAGGAGGACGTGTCGGCGTACAGCACACCGTGAGCGATACAGACCACGGCCGCGCTGACGCTCATTGCCGCTGCCGCGCAGCCAGCCCTCCGCGGACGGGGGGTAGTTGGCCGGGTCAGCTGAGTGTCAGGGCGCTGTCGTCGAGGACGAATGAGGTCTGGGCGGAACTGTCTTCGGTGCCGGTGAAGGTGAGGGTGACGGTTTGCCCGGCGAGGGAGGAGAGGTCGAAGGTCTTCTGGCTGTAGCCGGTGGCGGCGTTGAGGTTGGAGTAGGTCGCCACAGTGGTGCCGCCCGCCTTGACGGTGAGTGTGTCGTACGCGGTCGAGGTCGTCGTCTCGGCGGTGTCGATGTGCAGGTAGAAGCTGAGGGTGGCCTTGCAGCCGGCGGGGATGGTCACGGACTGCGAGAGAGTGTCGGTGTGGGAGCTGCCGTAGCCGTCCAGCCAGGCGTCCCACGTACCACTGTGCGGGGCCTCTCCCTGTGAGCCGTACTGGCCGATGACACCGGAGCTGGCGGACCACACGGTGGTGCCGGACTCGAAGCCCGGGTTGCCGAGCTTCTGGCCGGTGGTGGTGCAGGTTCCGCCGCCGGCCGGGTTGACGGTCCAGGTGAAGGTGGTGGAGGCGGTGGCGTTCGTGTCGTCGGTCGCGGTGGCGGTCACGTGGTACGTACCGGCGGTGGTGGGTGTGCCGGAGATCAGGCCGCTGGTGGAGGCGATGGTCAGGCCGGGCGGCAGGCCGGTCGCGCTGTAGGTGAGCTTGGCGGACGAGGAGGAGTCGGTCGCCGCGATCTGCAGGCTCGCCGCGGTGCCGACGGTACCGGTCCGGTCACCGGGGTTGGTGACGGTGACGGTGTTGCCGCCAGGCTGGCCGCTGCCGATCGGCAGGCCGCCGGTCGGTGCGTACATCGCCACGTCGAAGGTGCTGCCGCTGGGGGCATGGGCGACGGGGATGACGGTGACGGCGTTGCCCCCGGACAGGACGGACGTGGATATGTAGTCGCCGAACATCCTGCCCTGCGTGGTGTTCGGCAGCCAGGCCAGCGTCATGGGGCCGGCGAGCTGGGTCGGTGTCGTCCAGGTGGCGCCACCGTCGGCGGAGGAGACGTAGCCGGCGTCGAGCTGGCAGGTGGTGTCCGTGCAGGAGGCGTCCGGGTAGTAGTAGTACGTCAGCGCGATGCGGGCGCTGGTGCCGGAACTGCTGGGGTCCACACCGATACCGGGCACGAAATGGTCGGCGGAGCTGTTGGCCGCGTCGATCGGCACGCGGGCCGGCGAGCTCCACGAGGTGCCGTTCGTCGAGGTCGACATGATGATGTCGTTGCTGGTGCAGCTGGTGCGGAAGCGGCAGTCGGACCAGACCGCGTAGACCCGGCCGGAGGCGTCGATCTCGGCGGACGGCAGCGGTCCCTCGCGCAGCGTGTCCAGCCGCGACATGTCGGCGGCGGCGTCCTCCAGGCCGGCCACCGGGTGGTGCGACACGGTGGCGATCTGCACGCTGGAGCCCCAACTGCTGCCGCCGTTGGTGGAGATGAAGGCGCGTTCACTGTCCTCGGTGGCGGAGGAGAACGGTACGACGACGGTTCCGTTGGGCTGCACGACCGGCTGCCCGCCGAGTCCGCTCGGGCTGTCGGCGGGGCTCTGCTGCGCGCCCCAGGTCGCACCGCCGTCGGTCGAGGTCTTCATGTGCTCGGCGTCGCCGGCGTTGGCGTCGTCGTACTCGGTGTAGCAGTGGCCGTAGTACGGGCTGGCGGAGTGGTTGTCGCAGACCGTCCAGTTCTTGTCGTCGAAGGTGCCGGTGGAGACGGTGACCGGGGCGCTCCAGTTGTGGCCGCCGTCCGTGGAACGGCTCAGCTCCACATCGACGTTGTTTCCGGAGCCGATGCCCAGCCACGAGACCATCCACACTCCGTCCTTGGCGTCGTAGGCCACGGAGGCGTCGCTGGCGGCGGAGTACGGGCCGCCGGTGTTCGTGGTGGAGCTGGGCAGGAAGCCGTGCGTCCACGTCTGTCCGCTGTCGGTGGAGGTCGCCCATCCGATGTTGGACGCCCCGCCGCCCGAGACGCGCCCGACCTGGAAGGCGGCGACGACGGTGCTGCCGAAGCTGTAGGTGTCCGGCTCCACCTCGGTGGCGTGCTGGGCCTGCGAGTCGGTGTACGGATCGCTGCTTACCTGGGCAAGGGCGGGGGCAGCGGTGTGGGGCGCCGCGGCAGCGGCGGCTGCGAACGAGGGAGTGGCGAAGGCCGGGGTGGCGAACGTCATGGTCGCGGCCATGACGCCGATCAGCAGGGGTCTTCTTCCTCTTGCCGGTCTGGATCTGGACATACTGCTCCTCATAACTGTGTGAACGGGTGTGCCAGATGCTGGTGATGCAGGACGGTGTGATTCCCGGTGCGACCGCTGCCGCACGACAGAGCCGAATCCGGTGAGAGCGCGACGTGGCGCGGGTGGTGCCAGGACCTTCCGCGCGGCCTTCGTGGCACCGGCCGGCGGCTGCGCGTCACTCCCGGTCCGCGACGCGCAGCCGCGACAGCGGCCCCGATCCGCGTGGAGGACGCGCCGCAAGCGGCGCTCTCATGTCCGGTGGCTGATCCCCTTCACCGCGCTCCCGGCCGGCACCATCGGCTTCGCTCGATCCGTCTCGCCGCTCCAGGTCGCTACGCTGATCGCGGCCGCACTCCCGGTGACAGCGGCGCAGCGGCGTCTTTGGTCAAGTGTGAAGCGTGGCACTGAACATCCCTTCAAGCAGCCGGGGACGCCCGGTGGTGGGGGTGAAGGACGTTCGCGCAAGGTGCACGCGTGTTTGCAAGCCGGAGTCTGGACCCGTACATGACACCACGCAAGAGGGTGGCGCAAGAAAGTCCCTCCTCTCACGGCGACCAGGACCGCGGCACCGGCCAGAGTGGCCGTGAGCGGTTGGCTGACCACGGGCCGCCGGTAGGCCACGTATCCGCGCACCGACGAGGAGCGGACCGGCCAGGACCGGCAGCAGCACGACCAACAGGGCGGTGAGTTACCCGGCCGGGTCACCGGCGAATCGGTGCTGCGGCCGTCCGGTCGGCCAAGTGGAGATGCCGTGGTTCACCCGTGTTTCGCCGCCGGAGGACCTGCGTGGGAAGGTCGTTGCAGCAGTTGCTGCCCCCCTCGCCCGATCACCGCCGCTCTTTCAGTCGAGCAGGACGCCGGGGTTGAGGATGCGGTGGGGGTCCAGGGCGTCCTTGGCGGCACGCAGCGCCAGCGCGAAGGGCTCCGGGCGCTGGAGGTCGTAGCCGGGGCGGTGGTCGCGGCCGACGGCGTGGTGGTGGGTGATGGTGGCGTGGTGGCGGTGCAGGACGTCGGCCGCGATGGCCTTGATGTCGTCCCAGATCTCGACCTCGCCACCGGGCCGGCCGGCGACGGCCACGGTGAAGTAGGGGGCGGCGCCGTCCGGGTAGACGTGGGTGAGGCGGCAGTTGATGGTGGCGGGGTGTCCGGTGGCCTTCGAGGCGGCGGCGCCGACCTCGGTGCGGACGGCGTCGATCAGGACGGGGATCGTGTCCCAGGTGGCGGCGGTCTCGAAGGTCTCGACGACGGCGCCCATGCGGGCCAGTCCGTCGCGCAGGTAGGGCATGCGCAGGAACGCCGAACGCCACGCGCCCACGGCCGCGTCGGCCGGGGCGTCGCCGTCCGCCGCAGCCGTCTCGCCCCGGCCACCGTGGGTGCGGGCCAGGTCCACGGCGGCCGCGAGGCGGTCGTCGACGGGAGAGGTCGCGGACTCGAAGCCCAGGACCAGGACGGCGGAGCCGTCGTGGGAGGCACCGGACAGCAGCGCCTCGCCGGGGTCGAGCAGGCGGCAGTTGGCCGGGGCGAGGTCGGACTGGGCGATGGCCCGCACGGCGTCCAGCGCGCGGTGGAAGTCGGTGAAGGCCACGGACGCGGAGGCTTTGTGGCGCGGGCGTTCCCGCAGGCGCATCCACGCCTCGGTGATGACGCCGAGCGTGCCTTCGGATCCGATGAAGAACCGGTCGGGCGACGGTCCGGCGCCGGATGCGGGCAGGCGCCAGGACGTGCCGGCTCCCGCGGGCGTGACCACGCGCAGGGACTGGACGAAGTCGTCGATGTGGGTGTGGCCGGTGGCGTAGTGGCCGCCGGCCCGGGTGGCGATCCAGCCGCCGAGGGTGGAGAACTCGAAGCTCTGCGGGAAGTGGCGCAGGGTCAGGCCGTGGGGCCGCAGTTGGTCTTCCAGTACGGGGCCGAGGGTTCCGGCCTGGATGCGGGCTGAGCGGCTGGTGGTGTCGATCTCCAGGACGCGGTCCATCGAGGTCAGGTCGAGTGACAGTACGGCGCGGTGGGTGTCGCCTCGGTACTCGACGCCGCCGACGACCGAGGAGCCGCCTCCGAAGGGGATGACGGCCACGCCGTGCTCGCCGGCCCAGTCGAGCAGGTCGGCCACGTCCTGGTCGCCGGTCGGGTGAGCGACGAGGTCGGGGATCCGGCCGGGCCGGCCGCGCAGGGCCCGGATGACGTCGCGGTAGGCCTTGCCCATGGCGTGGGCGGCGCGCGCCTGCGGGTCGGCGGTGACCAGGTGCGCCAGGGAGGGCGGGGGCGTCGCGGCGGGACGGCCGATGGGCAGGTCCGCGATGCGGGGGATCGGCAGCGGGCGGGCCAGGGTGCCCGGCAGCATGGCCCCCAGCGCGGCGCATTCGGCGTCGTCGGGGTGGGCGTCGGCGTAGCCCCAGCCCCACCAGGAGCGGGCGCGGGAGGTACGGGGGTCGGTCGCGGTGGCAGACATGCGTGCGCTCCAGCGGGGTCCAAGGAATTTACCCGTCGGTAAATTACCCTAAGGTAAGATCTGGTTGCATGACAACGCTCTCCTCCAGGGCCGGCACCAAGGGCGTACCGAGGGCCGCGCGCGAACGACAGGTCCTGGCCGCGGCCACCGAGGAGTTCGGCCACCACGGCTACGACGCCACCACGGTGGCCGCCATCGCCACCCGCGTCGGCGTCACCAAACCGCTCCTGCACCAGTACTTCGGCAGCAAGCAGGACCTCTACCTCGCCTGCCTCAACCCGGTCGGCGACCAACTGCTGGGCGCCATCCGCGCCGCGATGGCCGAACACGACACCGGCGCACCACCCACGCCCCTGCGCGTACTGAACGCCCTGTTCACCGCACTCGACGGACAGCGCGAGGCGTGGTTCGTCCTCTACGACCCCTCGCTGCCACCCGACAGCGACGCCGCCCGTCGCGCGGCCTACTTCCGCGACGCCATCGACGACCTCGCCGCGACCGGCACCGCCGACCTCCTGCACACCGCCGGAGCCAGCGACCCGCTCGACGCCGACGCCCTCAAACACGCATGGCGCGGCCTGTGCACCGCCCTGGTCCGCTGGTGGATCAACCACCCCGAACAGTCACCCGAGACCATGACCCGACGCTGCGCACGGCTCCTGGGAGCCGCCCACACCATCCTCGCCAACGGCGACGACAGCACGTGAGCCGGACCTCGACGCCGGACGCATCGAGCAGCTGGACCAGCACGGGCTGAGCACGTCCGGCGCGATCGAGATGTCGGCGGACTTCCAATGTGGCGGCAGTACCAAGCCGCGTCTCTCAGGGAGAGGTCGGGGTTGCGATCAGGGTGATCACTGATGGGCAACGTCCCTGACTGGCAGCAGAGTTGACGTTGTCAGCAACTCCCATAGGCGCCGTTCCGGAGAAACCTCGATGCGCACCCGCCTCGCCGTCACCACCCTCGCCCTGGCCACCGCGCTCACCGCCGGTGCGGCCCTGCCCTCGGCGGCAGCCTCGCCCGCTTCCAGCGCCCCGGCGTCCGCGAACCCCACCGTCCAGGACATCCTCGACCACCTGCCCGACGGTGTCGTTGCGGGCGCGCTGGTCAGACGGGACGGCGCGGGTGCCACTGCCGGCCCGGTGACTGCTGACGCGTACGTCCGGATCGGCAGTGTCACCAAAGCGTTCACCAACACGGTGGTTCTCCAACTCGTCGCCGAGCACCGGATCGGCCTGGACACACCGGCGCGGCGATATGTCCCCGAGGTGCTGCCCGAGGCGTACGAACGCGTCACCGTGCGCCATCTCCTCGACCACACGAGCGGCCTGCCCAAACCCGCACCGACTCCCGGACCGGCCGACGGACCCGGATGGCAGCTGAAGTCCGTGACACCCGAGGACTTCCTGCGCGACTCGTTCGCCGCAGCCACCGGCACGCCGCCCACACCTGGCTCCGAGCAGCAGTACAACGGGCTCAATTCCTTCGTCCTCGGCCTGATCGTCGAGAAGGTCACCGGCCACTCCTTCACCGCCGAACTGGAGCACAGGATCATCCGGCCGCTGCACCTGCGCCACACCAGCCTGCCCGCCGCCGACGACCCGACGATCCCCTCGCCCCACGCGGAGGTGTACGTCGACGGGCAGGACGTGACCGAGCAGAGCCCCTACCCGTGGGCCGAGGGAGGCATGATCTCCACCGCCGCCGACCTGGACCGCTTCACCACCGCGCTGTTCCGGGGCCGCCTGCTCCCGCCCGCCCAGCAGAAGCTGGTCTTCGAGGTGCCGCACGCGAACAACGCCACCGACAACACGAACTGTTCCGGCCCGGCAGCCTGCTACAGCATCGGCGGACTCATGCGCTACCAGCTCCCGAACGGCGAGTACGCGTGGGGCAAAACCGGTTCCCGCCCCGGCTGGGACAACGGATTCTTCGCCACCCGCGACCTCCGACACCGCCTGGTGTACTCCCTCAACCCGACGGGGACCGGCAACGACCTCCCGTACATCAAGGCACTCGTCAACGCCGCACTCGCCGACTGACGGCCGCACCGTCCATCAGGTCCGATGCATACGAGCGGCGATCGACGGTCTGCCGGACCGGCGAGGCTCTCCCCTCATACCATGCAGGGAGCCGTCGTTTACTACGCGTCGCACGAACTGTCGGCTGAGCGCCTCTGCCCGCCTCGTCTCGCCCGACGGGTACCACCGCCAATTGCCGGCCGCGCAGGATCCGAACAGAAGAACCCAACCCGTTTCAACGTCGAACTGACTTCGTTCCTGGAGACAACATGAGCACCGCCCTTCTCGTGATGGACGTCCAACGAGCCATCGTGGACATCGCCGACGACGACTCCGGATACCTGCCACGCCTGCGCAGGGCGATCGACGGGGCCCGGGAGTCGAACATCCCCGTGATCTACGTAGTCATCGCGTTACGTCCGGGCTTCCCGGAAGTCGGCACGCGCAACAGGGCTCTCTCTGCCATCGCACGGGCCCGCCTCTACATCGAGGGCGCCCCAGGCACCGAGATCCACCCCGAGGTGGCGCCCCTGCCGGGCGACGTGGTGGTCACCAAGAGGCGGGCAAGTGCGTTCTCGGGCAGCGATCTCGACGTGGTGCTGAGGGCACGCGGTATCGACAATCTCGTGCTCACCGGCATCGCCACCAGCGCTGTGGTGCTGCATACCCTGTGCCAGGCGAACGACCTGGACTTCGGCCTCACCGTCCTCTCCGACGCCTGCCTGGACACCGACCCGGAGATGCACCGGATCCTCATCGAGCGACTGTTCCCGCGGTGGGCGGATGTCGTCACCGTCGACGACTGGCTCAAGACGATCGCGCCTCAATAGCGGGAGACCAGGTGGACGACAACCAGGGCGGTCGGCTCCGGCGGCCGGCCTGCCTTCGCGGGGTGGCCAGCCGGATCGACGCGCCCAGGTCCGCGACGATGGCCCGCGGCCTTGATCCGGAGCTGTCGCCGTACGCGCACACCGCAGGGGTTAACAAACCACTGGAACGTCTCCGGGCTGTCGGCTGACACCGAACCGCTCCGTCGGTGCCCACCGGCTCTGAGCCGTCGAGCTCGGCACCATCTCCGCTCTCTGGGTACCTTGCTGAACAACCCTGGAGAGGTCCCTGCCGTGGTCGTCGCCGGTGTTGCCGAGCAACTCGGGCCGGAGCCGCGTGCGTTCGCGGGGTACGACACAGCTGTGATCCGCTGGGACCACCAGGAGCAGCAGATCCGTGAGAGTGCGGGTACACCAAGGTCTAGTTCGAGTTCGAGTTGGACCAGTGGTTCGCTCGCCCGCCGGCTTTATCAGCGGGCCAGGAACGGCAACGAACGCCCCACGCTGCTGTTCGATCTGGCCGAGCAGCTGTAGCAGCTGCTGGTCGTCCCCATGGACATGCGCCTCCCCGAAGTGGACGGCACACATCGCAAGCCGTCGATTTACTCATCCAGAACAAGTCGGCCAAGCATCCGCTCTGCCTGCCACGATCACTGACACAAGAACCGGAAAACGCGCCGCCCACAGTCTCTCCGCCCGCGAGAGCAGCAAGCTCTGTCGGTGGGCGGCAAGGAACAAGTCGAGCTCCGCTTCACACCACCTAACTCGCCCTGGACGAACGGGCCGCCCAGCGTCGCGAGCACGCCCGCGTGGGGAGTGAGAAGGGCATCCGCTGGGGCGGGGACGCCCCCTCAAAGTCGCAGCCTAAGCGCCCGGCGCACGCGGCCTTGCGGGATGTCAGACTTCCAGCGAAGCGCGGATGAGACCGATCAGCTCATCGTCAGTGACATCCGCCGCTTCTTCGGAGCGCAGCCGGATCGTTCCCTTCCCACTGACGAGACCCGGGTGCCGGGAGGTGAAGCCTGCTGCCCGATCCTTGTCCCACCCGTAGAGTGAGACCCCGTGCTGCCATGCCCCGACATGCAGTTTTCGGTTGCCGACCCGATAGGTCGGCAACCCGTACGACAGCGCGACGCTCGCCTCGGGGAACGCCTCCACAATCAGCCGATGCACCCGGTCGAACAGTGGGCGGTGCTCGGACGCGATCTCATCAATGTACGTCTGCACGTCAGCGTTCATAAGACTCAGTCTGGCCGAGCACCATCCGCGATGCCCGTCACCAGCGGCTGCCAGACCCGGACCGACCGCACGCCGCATGATTGCTCCGAACGACCTGGCGAACCTGTGCGGTGACGGCACTGGCGGTCCGCAGATGGTCGTGGCTGGGTGTGCCGGCTCGGCGGTCAGGGTGATGAGCTGCTGGTCGGGGTCTTCGGTGGAGGGTGGGGAAGGACGAGTCGAGGGTGAGTCGGCCGACGATCGGATGGTCCAAGGTTTCCGCGCCTGAGCCCTGGAGGCGAGGCGGTGAGCGCACTACCTCCGCCCGCCCCTCGAACGAGCACCCACGACGACGATAGTGGCTGCGGCAGTCCACGGCCTGGCGTGGTCGGCGACAGCGCGACCAGTGCAGCGTGTGGATGCGGGGATGCCGGGATGCGGGTGCCGGGGAGCGCGAGCTGCCAGAAGCCGGCGCACTTCTGGTCCGGGCCCCACTCGTACTGTGAGATCCGCCGGGACACGGAGGAACCTCACGGCGACCGTGGTGCGGGGCTCCGGACGACCACCCAGGCGGGGTGAGCGGTGGTGCCGCCCACGTCGACGCCGCCCCATTTGCGTCCGCTACTCGAACCGTCCGCTCTTCCGAACTCCCGAGCGGACAGGCCGAAGACGAGACCGCCGACCAGGAACCAGGGATTCCACAGCACCAGCGTCCCCAGCCGCTGCTCCGGGCTTACGTCTGCCTCCTGGCCTGCTATGTCGGTCAGCAACAGCATCTCAACCGCGATGCCGCGGCACCAGCAATACAGCGCAAACAGACCAGCCCAGAGCCTTGACCACCCGTCCGGCCAGGCAGTGGGGCCACGGCCGGGCGAGAAGCCATCCCAGCACCCCGCCGACAAGGCACAGCACCCCTACACCCCACAAGCCCACCGCCACGAACCACGCCGTTCCTCGGCCAGGGGCCCCGCCGAGACGCTCAGACCCCAGTTGCCGCCCAGCGCCCAGTAGAAATGAAGTGCGGCGAAAGCGACCACCCAGGCGCACGCGATACACCCCACACCCCCGCCGTTGTCCTGCTCTGCCGATCTTCATGCACAGTTGCCGGGCAGAGGACCTTGCCATGGTGCTCCTCAGGGTTGCTGCGCACCCCCGCGCGGCCGGTGAACGGCCTCGCGGTCGGGCGGGAGGATGGTGCGGGCCGTGCCGTTCAAGGGGCGGTGCTCAGGACCGCGGCCGCGGTGAAGGCCGCTGCGCCGCTCGAATCGCCGCATCATCAACTCGGCCACACCGCAGACGAACAGGAGACAGGCCAGCGCCGGAAGCGCGGCGCCCCACATAGCAAGCATTCGGAGAAACGCGGTGTTCGTGCCGGAAGTTCCCGTGATTTAGTTCGAGCCCCAGTACACCTGTCCTTCAGTTGGCTGTCGCAGGCGATCGAACACATCGGACTTGATCGTCTAGAGCGGAAGACCGTCAATCTCTCTGTGCAGGTGGGTCAACTCGGGGTAAGCCAGGTCCTCATCCACCAAGACTCGGCTCTGGGAAACAGTGCGCGGGTCGAGCTGCACCTGCTCGGTGAAGCCTACGTCGATGCCCTCCGGCAACGCCGCCCGCAGCGCCACCGGGCTCTGCCGAGGCCTGTGCGCGACCGGCCAGTGCAAGCCGCTCCCCCACCGGCCAGCGGATCAGGATTTCGAGAAACCTTATCGCCCACGGGTCCGCCACTGCACGTCGTCGAGCACCAGTAGACGGCCGACCGGTGCGAGGGCCAGGCACTCGGCCAATGCACGGCGCTGTTCGAAAAACCATTCCCAGGACGGAATCCGTCGTCTCGTCCAGGCCTGCTGGACCAGGAGACGCTCCAGTACTCGCATCCTATCGACGCGCTTTCGGCCACAGCCACGATCAGCGCAGACCGCCCACGCGTTGAGCGACTGGAGCAAGGGATGAAGCGGCACGTCCGCCTGCGCAATGGAGCACCGGCCCCTCAGTACCCACAAACCGCAGCTGTGCGCGACGCGTGCGGCGGCGCCGACAGGCCATGTCGTGCCCCTGCCGGGGTCGCCCAGCAGCGGCACGACGCCATGACCACGTGTTCTCATCGACCTATGCATCCGGTCAGCCGAACAAGCTCGACAAGACAGCGAGGGCGACGCGTCCGCGCAGACTCAGATGCTCGACATCGATGTCGCCACCGCCGCGGGCTGCGCCGACCGATCACCTGGACACGGCTCAGCACGCCCTGCTGACCGTCACCGCATTCCCGCGTGAGATCTGGCGGCAGGTCAGGTCTGATCGAACAACCCGCAGGAGAAATGGAACAAGGAGATGCGCCGCCGCACCCACGTGGTCGGTATTTTCCCTGACCACCGATACACCGCTCCAGCAGACGCGACCTGGGAGGCCTCCGAATAGGAGGGCAAGGGTCGATATCGCAGGCCCACACGAGTGGCACATGGCATGTCGGCGCGGGGCTACGGGAAGCAAGATCAGGACATGTCCACCTGACTGGAAAGAACAGAATTCATGCGCCGTATTGCCGCTACCGTCCTCGGAGCCGTCGCGTTCCTCGGAATCCTTGCCGTTCCTGCCAGCGCCGATGGCTGCACGGGCATGACGCCCATGCTGGTCGGTGTCGGTATCGGCTGTTCTCCGATCTCAGCGCTCTGAAGGGTCCTAACAAGGATGGTGGACTTGGCCCGGTCGGCGGTCGGTGTCGGGCACGGGGCCGGCGGGTAGTGGGACGCGGTCAACCGCTCAATAGCACGGGATAAACCCGGCGACGCCGACGGTCACGCCGGGATACTGGTCGCCATGGAAGAGGTCAAGGTCGTCGTCGCCCATTCCGAGCGCGCGACGCTGCGCGTCGGCGACACGTTCCTGAAAGTGGACCCTGACCAGGCACGCATCGACATCGAGATCGAGGCCACGGCCCTGGCACCGGTCCCGACGCCCGAAGTCCTGTGACTCAAACCACCCGTGCTCGCCATCGCCGCAGTCCCGGGGACGGCGCTCGACCGCCTCGGCGAACCGTCCACCGCACCCCGACGGCATGGGCCGCGGCGCGTGCCGCCATCCGGAAATTGCACGACGCACCATTGCCGCCCTGGCCCGGCCGAGCCGGCCGGAGCCTCGACGCGATCACGGCCGACCTCGACAGCGAGTGCGAGTGGCTCGTGACCAACAACGTCCTGCCCGCCCGCCTGGTCACCCGCAACCGCCAGATCGCCGAGGCCGCGCTCCGGCCACGGCCTTCGGTGTTCACCCACGGCGACCTGCAGATCGCTCACGCATTCACCGACGGCGACGAGATCACGGGCATTCATCGACTGGTCCGAAGCAGGCCGGGGCGACGCCCTGTTCGACCCCACCTGCCCTTCGGCCACGAGGGAGAGGCCCTGCCCAACGTGTTGCGCTTCGGACTGGAGCCGGAAGGGATGACCCTCGATGTGACGGGCATCGGCGCGCACGCCCAGGCCCTCACCCAGCTCTCGCTGACCGCACGGATGGAACCGCCTCACCTCCCCGCCTACGGCCGGCTTCTGCTGGACGTCATGAAGGGCGATCCGGCCTGTCCATCCGTGGCCACGAGGCCGAGGAGGCATGGCGGGTCCCGGCGCCCGTCCTGAACGCATGGGAGAGCACCCGCGTCCCGCCGGAGGAGTATCCGGCCGGCTCCGACGGCCCGCCTCCCCGGCCGCACGAGGGCGCACAACGACGGCGCAGCGACCTGCTGCACCCAGAAGCGCTACCGGATGATGAACCCCACTGAACGCCGTTCTCCGTGCGTCGTGGTGACGGGCGCCGCAGGGATCGGCAAGACCACGGTGGCCCGTCTGCTGGCGCGGCGGCTGGGCATGCCCTTCGCGGACGGCGACGACTTCCATTCCCCGGCCGACATCGCCAAGATGTCGGCCGGCACACCGCTCGACGACGCCGACCGCCGCCCCTGGCTGGAGTCCGTCGGCCGCTGGCTGCACGAGCGTGACCTGGCCGGCACCGGTGCGGTGGTCGCATGTTCCGCACTCAGGCGACGCTACCGGGACATCCTGCGAGCAGCCTGCCCGGGAGCATTGTTCCTGCACCTGACAGCCGACCGCTGGCTGCTGGTGAACCGGCTCGGGCGGCGCACCGGCCACTTCATGCCGGGCTCGCTCCTCGATTCGCAGCTCGCCACACTCGAACCCCTCGCACCGGACGAGCGAGGAGCCGAGCTCGACGCGACGCCGGGTCCCGACACTCTCGCCGACCTGGCCGCAGCCCTGCTGGCCCGACGGCTGTAGTACGGGCTCTCACGACCGCGGCCCGCGCCCCAGGGCGAACAGCCATGCCCCGCGTCTTACGGCGGCGGGGAGGCGCGGCCAGATGCCAGGCCGGCACCGTCCGCTTCGTACTGTTCGAGCTCGTACGACCGCCAGTGCGTCACCTATCAGGTCCAGGCCGAGTCGCGCGCCACGTGCCGGGTGCCGACGATGAGATCAAGCAACCCCGGGCCGAAGGAAGACCTCATGCCTTCCCATGATCGCGTTGTACCACCCCGTGGACGGTGCCTCCTGCACCGGGCCGCCATCGCGCTGGCCTGTGCCGCAGTAGCCGGTGCGCTGACGTCGTGCGGCAACAGCGGTTCCTCCGGCGGCTCCTCCACTCCCGGAACGCCGACCTCGCCGAACACGGCGTCGTTCTCCGGGACGATGCCGTCCGCGCTGGCGTCGTCCGCGTCTGCCGCCATCTCCTCCGCCCGGGCCTCTGCGTCCGCCGCGGCTTCGTCGGCGTCCGCGCGTGCCTCGGAGTTCGAGGCGTCGGTGTCGGCGGAGACCGCTCGCCGGACCGCGGCGGCCGAGAAGGAACTCAAAGGCGTGAAGGGGCGCGGCAACGCGGTGTCCGAAGTCGGCGTGACGGGGATGCCCAAGGCGCAGACCGGAGGCGTTGCCGCCGCCCTCGTCACCATCACGAACAAGACCGGCCACAAGGCGTCCTACGCCGTCCAGATCGACTTCAAGAACCAGGCCGGACAGGTGGTCGAGACCCGCTTCACGGGATCGGAGAACCTCCAGCCCGGCAAGAAGGACCAGCCGATCGTCTTCAGCCGGCAATCCGCTGAGTCCCGGCTGACGCCCAGCCTCGCCAAGGCCCAGCGCTACTGAGCCACCGGGCCACCGGGCCACCGGGCGACCGAGCGACCGAGCGACCGGGCTGCGACGCCTGTTGGACAGCCATGTAGCTGTGTGCGCGGCGGCGGTGGCGGTGGGCCCCCGCGTGTTCCCGGCCGACGAAAACAGCCTCATGCCTGTGCTTCCCAGCGCCCAGCCCATGGCTGCCGCCCGCCGTGGCTCTGGTCGTCGCGCTGATCGCGCTGGTCATCGTCAACTGCCACCACCTGGTCGCCCGCTACCCCCGCCGCGTATCCCCCTCGCGCTCGCACTCACGCACCGGCCGCCGCCCTGACCTGGTGTGGCCACCTCGGCCGGGCGATCTTCGCGCTGCTGCTCTCCGCCGCCTCGTCCTCGTTCGCCGCCGGACCCGGCTTCCTCAAGACCCTCGCCCGCCACCGCCGCGCCGACGGCAGCGAGGCCAGCCTCCTCCTTGCGCCTTCGGCCACGCGGCGGTGAACCTCGTCGGCGCGGCCGCGGTCGCGGTCGTACTGGTCGTCACACTCTCGTGCGGTGAGCCGATCGCCCCACTGGCCGCCGCCGCTGGGTGTCCCCGCGGTGTCCGCGATGCCGCCGCCGGGGCCGAAACAGGCGACTGGTCGAGGAGGGCCGCATGGCGTCCTTTTACTCAAGCGCGACTCGCTGTTCAAGGTCGCCTCTCAGTCGGGTGAGTTCTGCCTCTGCGCGCAGCTCCTGGCCGTTGGATGACCTTCCGTGGCCGACGGCCGGTCCCCGCAGTGTCCGTCGCGGTGTTCCCTCCCTCTACAATCGAATTGAAGAGTTCTTCAATTGGTTAGTTGCCGTGGTTCCTAGATGATCCACCGTCCGGAGGTCGTAGTGAACGAAGTCGCCGAGGCGCTGCTGGCGCGGGTACGCGCGGCGCGGTCCGCTCTGGCGGCTGCCGTGAGTGCGGGGGACGCGTACGACGTCGCGGTGGCCAAAGACGAGCTGGACGACGCGGTGCGGCTGGCGCGACAGCACGGGGTGGACGTCGAGGAGACGGGGGCCGAGGAGGGATGATCAGGATGCCGGTTCCGCTGTATGAGGCGAAGGCCGAGCTCTTCCGAATGCTCGGCCACCCGGTGCGCATCCGCGTGCTCGAACTGCTGCAGGACGGCCCGAGGCCGGTGCGCGAGCTCCTCGCCGCGATCGAGGTCGAGCCGTCGAGCCTGTCACAGCAGCTGGCCGTTCTGCGCCGTTCGGGCATCGTGACCGCGACGCGTACCGGTTCGACGGTGGTGTACGAGCTGGCCGGGGGTGATGTGGCCGAGCTGCTCGCCGCCGCGCGGCGGATCCTGGCCACCCTGCTGACCGGTCGGCAGGACCTGCTGGACGAACTGCGCGTGGCGGAGGCGACGCGTTGACCAGCAACGGCGGGTTCCGGGTGCCGTGGCGGCGCGGCAGGCGGCCGGCTGCGGCCATCGAGCATGTGCCGCGTGTGGTGCAACGGCACATCGCCTCCTTCACGTTGGGGCCCGAGGCGGTGAGGCGAGCGAGGGAAGCGGTGACTGAGCATCTTCCTGCGGCCGGCGTCGCACCGGGCTCGGCATTCGCGGACGCGGTGCTGTTGGTCACCAGTGAGCTGGTCGCCAACGTGCTGCGGCACGCCCCTCGCTCGCCGGTGATGGACGTGGGGATAACGGTCGCGGCCGGGCAGCTGGTCGTCAGCGTCGCGGACGCCGAGCCGAGGCTGCCGGATCTCAGCGACGAGGGCATGGGCGCGGGGCTGCGGATGGTGGCCGAGCTGGCCGCCGACCACGACGGCGACGTCAGCGCGGAGCCCGCCGTCGACCATGACGGCAAAGCCGTCCTCGTGCGGTTCAGCATGCCGTCGTAGGCACGTGGACGTCAGTGGCATCGGGCTTCTACATTCTCGGCACGCACATCATCGCTGGATGGGTGATGCTGCTCTTCAACCTGGCCGGACACGCACACAAGTGACCCGATGCGAGGGCGCACGCACCCGCGAAAAGGGCCGACCGGCCCTGAAATCGGCCCGGCCGGCCCATGGCCCGGCTCCATCCGGCCAAGGAAGATCGGCTGTCGGGGCGGACGGCCGCACCATGTCCCCGTCTCTCTCGAATGACCGCTCCTCGGGGCAGCAACCCACCGCCTGTGGAAGGCGCGGAGAAAGGACTGCCTGAGGTGATCGCTGTTGTGGGACACCCCGACCTCACCGCGCCCACGCTGGCGTTGCTGGAGGAGGAGCTGCGCCGGCGTCTGGCGGAGTTCGCGCGGGCAGGTAGGGGAGGGCTGGTGCGTGCCGGGCAAGGACTGCCGGCGGCGTTCGGAAGGGCTGCCCGCGCCGCGGGACTTGCGCTGGTGACCGTCCTGCCCTCCAGGAACGGCGTGCCCGATGTGCTGGAGTCGTTGGATCGCAGAGCGGCCGGAGAACTGCTGTTGCTCTCTGAGCAGGTGCGGCTGCTGGACTACGACCCGTCCGACCGCAGTGCCTGTGTGAGAGCGGACGAGAGCCTGCTGCGCTCGTGCGCCCGGCTGTTGGCGGTCTGGGACGGCTCCCCGTCCGACGGCCGGGACGCGACGGCCCATCTTGTGGCCTTCGCCCGCAGCAGCGGCATGGATGTCGAGGTCCTGTGGCCCGAAGGAGCCGACCGCATGACACCGGGCGGGGACCGGACGTGACGACCCCGAAACCCTCCGGACCCGGTTCACCTGCCCGCATGGTCGAGTTGGGCCGCGACGAGGCCCTGAAGCTTCTGGGCACCGTGCAGTTGGGCCGGGCGGCCTTCACCGATCAGGCGCTGCCCGCGATCCGGCCTGTCAACCACCTCGTGGACGCGGGCGGCATCATCGTCCGCACGCACGGCGGCTCCGCGCTGCTGGGGCGCGCGCTGCAGTCCGAGGTCGTGGCGTACGAGGCCGACGAGATCGACGCGGCCACACGGACCGGGTGGAGTGTCGTGATCACCGGCACGGCCACCCGCATCCTGGATCCCGGGGCACTGGCCCGGTACCAGAGTCTGCTCATGCCCTGGGTCGACGCGGAGATGGGGCACGTGGTGCGGATTCAGCCGGAAATCGTCAGTGGCTACCGGCTGGTGGGAGTTGCCGGTCCCTGACACGCGGCGCGACGTGCGCAGGCCCGCCTGCGATCGGGTCCGGCTCGCGACGACTGCTCTGCGGCGTCCTGCCTTCAGGTCAGCTCCCCCTGCCACCCCTGGCACTCCAGCTTGGCATGGAACGGACATGCCGAGGAGAGGGCGGGCCCCGGCACCGGCATGGGGCCTGGTCGAGGGCTGCGCGGCACCATCGCCACCCGTGTCGAACTCGCCCCGACAACACCCTGGCCCCGGGTCAAGCCAGTGGCGGCTGGGCCGCGAGCGTCACCTTGGGGGCCGCGAGGCGACCGTCTCCCGGTTCCGCGAGGCTGTCCAACTCCCGGGAGACGATCACCGTCCGATGGGCCGTCACTACGACGGCGGTTTCCCTTCCGGCTGGGCCGCTTGCAGGTCGGCGAGCAGTTCCGCCTGTCCCGCAAGCACGCCGGACAGGATCGAGCGTGCCACCCGCATCAGTTCCGCCACCTCCGGGCTGGCGAGGGAGTAGTACACGTTCGATCCCTCCTTGCGGGTGCGCACCAGGTTCGCCCGGCGCAGCACGGCCAGCTGCTGGGACAGGTGCGAGGGCTCGACCTTCACCTCGGGCAGCATCTCCGCGACCGCGTGCTCGCGCTCGCTCAGCAACTCCAGGACGCGGATGCGGACCGGGTGGCCGAGCGTTTTGAAGAACTCGGCCTTCAGCTGGTACAGCGGCGCACTCACCGTGCCGCCCCCCGTCCAGCACGGCACGGCCCCACCAGCCGGTGCACTCGGCATCGCATCCACCCACTCGTCAAGAACATGCGACCCATCCTCGCGTGCGGCACCGGCACAACCGAACCCGCACCGAGGAACCGGGTCGCCCATATTCAGTGGTGACGGACTAGGCAATTGCTAACATTAGCAATTACATAGCTCGGACGAGGGAGGCTTGTGTGAAGATCACACCGTTGCGCGGCAGTGGCGTTGTATGGCTCAAGTGCCCGGCCTGCCGTCTGAAGTGCCGACCGACCGCTGTCGGCTCGGACGGAACCTGCCCGCGCTGCGGCGAGGGCCGCATGCTCAGGCTGTCCTTCGGCGGCCGTCACGGACAGTCGGCTCCGCACAGCGTGCCCCAGGTGCGGGACATCACCCGCGGCTGACCGGCGGTGCCCCCAGCCCTGCCGGCGCGCGGGTTCAGACCTTTTTGACGACGCTGGACTTCAGCTGCATGGCACCGAACCCGTCGATCTTGCAGTCGATGTCGTGGCCGTCCACGCCGTCCTCGATGAGCCGGATGCCGCGCACCTTGGTGCCCGCCTTGATACCCGTCGGACTTCCCTTGACCTTGAGAGTCTTGACCACGGTGACGGTGTCGCCGTCGGCCAGCACGTTGCCGACCGAGTCCTTGATCACCTTGTCCCCGCCGGTTTCACCGGACGCGTCGTCGGACGCCGACCACTCGTGACCGCACTCGGGACAGACGAGGAGTGCGCCCATCTCGTAGGTGTACGTACCGGAGCATTCGGGGCAAGGGGGAAGAGTGTCGCTCATGGGACCAGTGTCTTTCTCTCGATGAGTCGATGCAAAGATGAGGCGGGGACAGGCAGGGTCAGGCGGACGCGGACCAGCCGTCGGTGCGCCACTCCTGCTGCGCCTCGTCGGGTCCCGACGGGACCCGGCCGTGGGCGGCGAGGGCCGCGGTCAGGTCGCAGTGGACCGGGATGTCCGGGCAGTCGGCGCCCGGGACCAGGGAGCCGTCGGCCGGGATGGCGGCCAGCTCCAGGATCCGGCCGGAGCCGGCGAGGCGGCGGGCGGCCTCGGTGATGGCCAGCTGGCCCTCGGCGGACCAGCCGCGCAGCTCGGCCAGGTCGAGGACGACCGGACCGCTGCCGCGGGCCTCGACCCAGCCGATCGCGCCGGAGAAGCGGCGTACCGCCTCGGGGCCGAGGTATCCGGCGACGGAGAGGATGCCGAGATCCTGCTCGATGGTGTAGCGCCAGTCGATGGTCATGCGGGGGAACTTCCTTGTGCTGCCGGGGGTTTGCGGGGCTGGGGTGCGGCTGAGCGAAGGTGGGGCCGGGTCACAGGGGCAGGGTGATCCAGACGCTCTTGCCCTGGCCGTCGGCGTCCGGGCGCACGATGGCGGTGCCGCCCAGGCCGAGGACGAGTTCCATCACGGTGCCAAGTCCCCCGGCACCGGTGCCGGTGACCGACGCGTACAACGGCGGCTGGTAGGGGTGACGGTCGTGGACGGCGAAGGCGAAGCAGTCCCGGCCCGCGGCGTAGAACACGGCGAGCTGCGGGGACAGAACGGCGGCGTGCCGCACGCTGTTGGTGACCAGCTCGCTCAGGATCAGCAGCGCCGGGTCCACGGCGGGGTGCCGCAGGCCGATGCCCCACTCCACCATCACGTCTTCGGCGGTCTGCCGGGCGACGCGGACGGCAGCCGGCTCGGTCGGCAGAGTGAGCACGTGGCGGTGCGGCAACGCCTCCAGCTGCGTGGTCATCGTGTTCCCGCCCCCCTCAGGAGGCGGAAACCGGTGACCGTCTGCGGGTGGATGCGCACGAGCGTGTCGTGGGGGCCGTGCGTCCAGCCCGCGAGCGTGCGCCGGTAATGGGCGGCCTCGTCAGGGTCGGTGATCGCTTCGGCCGGCCCGGTCGCGGTCACCGTCCAGCCGGTGCCGGTCGCGGCCTGGATGTCGTCGGCCTGGTAGGTCGCGGTCAGCGGCACGGCGGCCGCCTGGACGGGGGTGCGGGCGATCAGCCGGCCGTACTCCCACACGTGCCGGGCGGGCCGTACGACGGCCGTCTCACGCTGGACGAACACCAGGCGCCCCAGCTGCGTGGCTTCCAGCAGCCACAGCGCCTCCGCGCCGGAGACCTCGACCATGCGTGGGACAGGAGAGGGTGGGCTCATCGGATGGGTTCCTCGCTGGCGGGTGTGCTCTTCGGGCTCGTCTTCCGGGCCGGGACGGCGGGCAGGACTCCGGCTATCTCCAGGTGGTCGCGGGCGGCGGCGATCGCCTCGGGCGTGGTGGCGTAGTCGCGGCCCTCGTGCCGCAACAGGCCGAGCGCGCCGACAGAGTCGAGAACCCGCCGCTGACCGGGCCGTATCCCGGAGGCCAGGACGAGGATGCCGCGTCGGCCCAGCTTCTCCACCGCGTCCTTGAGAACGAGAGCGCCGGTGGCGTCCATCGTGGAGACCCGTGACAGGCGCAGGACGACCACCCGTACGTCGGCGACCTCGGTCAGCTCCAGCAGGAAGCGGTGCGCGGCGGCGAAGAACAGCGGCCCGTCGATCCGGTACGCCACGATGTGCTCGGCCAGCAGCGCGTGTTCCTCGGCACTGTGGTCGCCGTGGTCGAGCGGCACTTGGTCGAAGCGGGCCTGCTTGGCCACCGCCCGCAGCGCCAGGGCGCCGGCGACGACCAGACCGATGATGACGGCGTAGACGAGGTCGAGGGCGAGGGTGGCGGCCGCGGTGAGGACGAGTATCACGGCGTCGGACCGCGTCGCCCTCGCCATGGCCTTCAGCGAGCCGACCTCGACCATGCGGATCGCGGTTGCCAGCAGCACGCCCGCCAGCGCGGCCAGCGGGATCTTCGATACCAGGGGCGCCGCGGCGAAGACGATCACCGCGAGGACGGCGGCGTGGACGAGGGCGGCCAGCCGGGAGCCGGCGCCGGTGCGGACGTTGACTGCCGTGCGTGCTATCGCGCCGGTGGCCGGGACGCCGCCGAACAGCGGGGCGGCGATGTTGGCCAGCCCTTGGCCGAGCAGCTCGCGGTCCGGGTCGTGCCGCTGTCCCACGGTCATCGCGTCGGCGGCGGCCGCGGACATCAGCGACTCCAACGCCGCCAGGGCGGCCACCGCCACGGCCGGAGCCAGCAACGAGCCGAACGAACCGAGGTCGAGGAACGACAGGGAGGGCGCGGGCAGCCCCGAGGGCAGGTCGCCGATCGGCTTCGCGTCCAGCCCGGCGGCCTGCACCACGACGGTGGCGGCGATCACGGCGATGATGGAGAACGGCACGGTCGGCCGCCACCGCGCTCCGGCCAGCATGAACACGACCACCGCGACCGCGAGCCCGACAGCCGTCCAGTTCGGCGCCTTCACGAACTCCTCGACCGCGTGCCAGGTGACCACGAGCACCTTGTCACCCTTGGGCTTGGGCACACCGAGCGCGTTCGGCACCTGCTGGAGCCCGATCACCCCGGCGATGCCCAGCGTGAAGCCCTCGATCACGGGCGCGGGTACGTACTGCATATAACGCCCGGCTCTGAGCACGGCGAGGACCACGAGCATGGCACCGGCCATCAGTCCCACCGTGAGCACGGCGGTGGGCCCGTACTGCGCGACGATCGGTACGAGGACGACGGTCATGGCGCCGGTCGGCCCGGAGACCTGGAGATTCGACCCGCCGAACACTGCGGCCAGTGCGCCCGCGACCACCGCGGTCGCCAGGCCCGCCTCGGCGCCGAGCCCGGACGACACCCCGAAGCCGAGGGCGAGGGGCAGCGCGACGATGGCCACGGTGAGCCCGGCGAGCAGGTCCCGGCGCGGATCACGGCGTATCTGCGCCAGATCGGCGCGGGACGGCAGCAGCGAGGTGATCCGGGTGCGCACAGCCCGCGTGAACGTCGTGCTCATCGGGCCGCGACCTCGGCTTCCCGCAGCTCGGCCAGCAGCTCGTTCCGCCCGGCGAGCATCTCGGTCAGGATGCGCCGCGCGGCCTTCATCAGATCGGCGACGTCACCGCCGGCCAGCTCGTAGACGACGGTCGAGCCCTCGCGGGTGGACGCCACGATCCCGGAGCGGCGCAGCACCGCCAGCTGCTGGGACAGGCTGGAGGGCTCCACCTCGATGGCGGCCAGCAGCTCCCGCACCGGCATCGGCCCCTCCTGCAGCAGCTCCAGCACCCGGATCCGTACGGGATGCCCCAGCATCCGGAAGAACTCGGCCTTCGCCTGGTACAGCGGAACCGACACGACCCCTCAGCTTCCCTCGCACAGCCCCACCGGGGGGCGAGACAGACAGAAGCTGTGCCCGCGGCTACCTGCGAGCACAGCGAAGACAGCATCTAATCAATTGCGAAATTTAGCAATTCCGATATCCGCTTCGTGGTGGTATCACACGCCGCGTGTTCGAGCGCAGGACGAGTCCGTACCGGTGCCGTGCAGGCCGCACGCAGACCACGCCGATCGGCAGGCGGGGCTCGACGAGCCGGGTCGGGCGGGCGGGCGCGTCGGCGTGGGCAGTGTCGAGGTGGGTGAGCATCTCCGCCTCGTGCACGGCCAGCGGATCGGGGGCGGCGAGGGACATCTCATCGGGGTGATGTCGTGGGCGAGGCTGCTCTCGGCGAGGACGGCCCGGACGGGGGGCGAAGGCTCAGACCGGGCCCTTCGGCGGTGGCGAGCGTGCCGTGCAGGGTGGGGCGGGCGCGGACCCGATCGCGTACGACAGGGGACCACGCCGTCGGTGAGTTCTACGACGGCGTCGAGACCGTCAACCCCGCGCTGCCGCGAGTGCGGCTTCCAGCCCGGCTGACGCCTCGTCATCGGGGAGGTCGTGGAGACCGCCTAAGCTGCACATCATGTACGACGACGGTTTGCTGGCCTGCACCGACAGCGAGCTCATCATCCGCCGCTACTACTTCCCGTGGGGCTCAGCCAAGCGGATCCCTTACTCGCAAATCCGCGGGGTGCGGTGGATCCCGCTCGATCTCCGCACGGGAAGCTGGCGCCTCTGGGGTTCGGGGGACTTCGTCCACTACTTCAACCTCGACACTTCCCGCCCACGAAAGCGCGTGGCGCTGATCGTCGACCTCGGCCGACGTGTGAAGCCCGTCATCACACCTGATGAGCCCGAGCGCCTCGTCGAAGTGCTCAACGCCCATGAGATCACGGTTACTCGAAGTTGAAGCGATCACTCGCCCCGCTCAGCTTCTTTGGGCGCATGCTCACACTTCGGTGACACGGGACGGTGTGGACCCGGTGGCGCCGGAACGCGCGCGCATGGCCCACATGGGCGGCGGCCTCGTCTCCGACAACCGGCACTCGCCGCCGCACATGGTGGCCTACGACGCCTTCCAGGAACCGGCCACCCGGATCTACCACCGCAACCCCGCCCGCTCCTCCGGCGACCTGGTCTGCGACTGGATGCTGGCGCAGGCCGCCAACGACGAGAACCTGCACATGATCTTCTGCCGCACCCTACTCGCCACCATCCTCGAACCGGCCCCGGACCAGACCATGCAGGTGATCAACGCGCCAGGCGGTCTCGACGGCGTGGACGGCGGCGAGGGCATGGTCATGCGTGCACTGCCGTTGGGGCCCCGCATCATTCCTCGACGCTCCCGGGCAGCAGCCGCCCACCGAGTAGCACCGTGCAGGCGCCGACGGTCACCAGGCCGCCCGCGAGGAGGGTGCCCCGCACGTCAGCGAGCGGAAGGACCAGTCCCCCGAGCGCGGCGCCTGCCGCGATGCCCGCGTTGTATGCACCGGAGTTCGCTGCGAGTGCGATGTCCGTGCGGCCCGGTGCGCAGTGCAGCATCTCGTTCTGGGTGGTCATGAACACCGGCCCGAGTGCGCCGCCCGTCAGTACCAGGAACACCACCGCCGCCACGGGTTCGGTGCCGGCCGCGTACAGGCCGAGCATGCCCACCGCTTGCGTGGCTACGGCGGTGGTCAGCGCGGCGCGCGGAAAGCGGTCCAGCAGTGTCCCGGTGATGCTCACCCCGGCCAGACGCGCAAGGCCGAAAGTCACGAACAGGACGCTGACCGTGTTCGGTGGGAACCCGCTCACGTCGTGCAGGAACTTCACGACGTAGGTGTATCCCGCGAACGCCCCGGTGGCGGACAGGGCCCCGGCCGCCAGTACGGTTCCGAACCGACGGACGTCGGGACCGGTTCCGTAGGCGGCGGGCTCTTCCTCCGGACGCGAGGTCGGCAGCAGGACGGCGATCGTCACGAGTGAGACGAGCCCCAGAGCCGCCGGCATGGCGAGGGGCACCCGCCAGTCGCTCTGCCGGCCCAGCCAGGTCCCGGCGGGAACACCGACAACGAGGGCGAGCGAACCGGCGACGGACAGCGCCCCGACCACACGCCCGCGGATGTCGGGCGCGAACAGGCCCATCGCGACGGGACCCATCACGGCCCAGAACAGCGCCTGAGCGAGCGCGGTCAGCAGCCGTGCCACGAGGAGAAGCCAGTAGGAGGCGGCCAGAGCCGCGACCAGACTGGACACGACGAGCGCGGCCAGCAGACCGGTGAGCACATGACGCCGGGGCACGGCCCGCGTGACGTGGGCGAGCGGCACGGACGCCACGGCCACCGTCACGCCGTAACCGGTGACCAGGAGACCGACTGCTGACACTGACACCCGCAGGCCTTCGGAGATGAGCTCCAGGAGGCCGATCGGCAGGTTCTCCGCCGTGTTGAAGGTCAAGGCGGCCAGCATGAGGGCTACGAGCACCGCCGCCCTCTGCCATGGAGCCGGCTGCGGCGTGACCACATGGACTCGTTCGGCCCTCGACTGTTGCGCCTGCTCCGCGGCCCCGTCCATGGGCTTAGCTCACCGGGCTCACCGGTCCTCCGCAACCGAATTCATCCAGCGGCATGGGGGCACGTTCGAATCATCAAGCACGCCTCTGCGGGAACGGTTCTTCGGGTGCACTGGGGCCTTGGCCCGCGAGTCGCGCCGCCCGGCGGTGCATATCTGATCGTGTGCAAGATCCGTTCACGTACGGCCTCGTGCCCGCCGCCCCGGACACCGAGGAGACCGACGCCCCCCCGAGTCCGCTGCCGGTCGGCATCGCCACCCGGCAGGAGAAGGACCGGGTGGTGTGCCTGCGCGCCGAGCGCATGAACTTCTCTGCTCGCACTGCCCGTTGAAACCGGCCGAACGGCGACGGACATGCTCAGAGCAGCGTCTGCCAGTAGTTCCACCAGCGGGTGACGATCAGCATCGCGATGGCCAGGTACCAGGTGACCGGCACCACCCAGTGGAACTCCAGCACCCCGGCCACCACGGCGCGCGGTGCGCGGATGATCCCGTGCCGGAGGTTGTGCGCGGTGGTGTACCAGAACATCGCGATCGTGGTCGCCCACGCCAAGCAGCACCACAGACACAGCGCCCCGATCTCGTACAGCGCCTGCGTCATCAGCCACATGCAGAAAGCCGCACCGAGCAACGTGCCCGCGTTCAGCCCGAGCCAGAACCAGCGCCGGAAACGGGCGCCGGCGAGCAGCGCGAATCCGACGGCGACCACCACCGGGTAAGTGAGCAGTCCGAGCATCGGGTTGGGGAATCCGAACACGGACGCCTGGGCGCTCTTCATGACGTTCGTGCAGGAGAGCACCGGGCTGAGGTTGCACGAGGGCGAGAAGTGCGGGTCCTTCAGGAGCTGGAACTTGTCGAGGGTGATCACGAAGGAGGCGAGGATGCCGAGCGCCCCGGATACGATCAGCAGCCAGGCGAGGACGCGCGAGGCGTTGGTGGCGCCGTCCGGTGTGAGCTCTCCTCGTCGTCCGTATTTCCTGGTCAGACGGTGTGCGGTAGGGGTGGTGCCGGTCATCGAGGTTGATCCGCCTTGCCGGTGGTCGCAGTGGGCGCCAGGCCCATGGTGGTCGAGAGGTGGCTGCTGCCGCGTGAACGGCGTCCGGCGTCCCGCGCCGGTCCGCCCGGTATCGCCTCGCGAGCGGCCCCCTCCGGCCACACGACCTCCACCGGAATGCCGCGGGCCCGGGCGTAGGCCACCAGGTGCGCGGTGGCGTCACGGCCGTTGGAGGGCGAGCCGTCCCGCACGGCCAGCAACTGCCGGCATTCGGCGATCATCCGCTCGTCCGCTCCCATGCACGCGTCCCGGTCGGCCAGGTCGTACGCCACCAGACGCACCTGCCCGGCGAGCGACACCAGCTCCCCCACCGCCACCCGGTCCCGCTCCGGCAGCAACACGGGCACCATCCCCTGCGCGGGGATCACCACGACCAGCTCCCGCCCCGCCGCCCGCACCGCCCGCGCGAACGCCACCGGCACACCGGACCCCGCCCGCACCAGCCCTGCCCTCTGTACGGGGAACCGCTCCAGTGCCGCCCGCAGTTCGGCCTCCGTCAGCTCCAGCGTGCCCGACGTCAGGTCGCCGTGCCCCACCGCCGCGATCATCTCCGCGCCCGCCTCCCCCGCCGTACGGCGTTCTCTCTTCCGTCCTCGCGATACGCGGCACCACAGGCGGGACCGCGGGATCAGTGAAGTCAGTACGTGCAGCGGTCGACAAGGGCCGAACGGCCCTTGAACACCATGTTCGAGTCGCTTTCCATGGATGCCGTCAGACCTGACAGTGGCTCAGGCCTCAGGCCCGGTGCGGCGAACAGGTACCGCCGTACACGAAGGACACGCCCTCGATGGCATCTCGGTCCCGTCTTTCCATCACCGGGCGGACCGCGATCGGCACCACTCCGCGCTCGCTGTCGACCGTGCTGTGAGGGACGAGGCCGCCCGCCGTTTCGCCAAGGCCCGCGGACACCGAACCGAGGCTCCGTGTCTGCTCGGCAGCGTGCCTATGGGGCGGATCATCTTCACCCGGCACGCGCTGCCCTCCGCCCGACCGGTCAACCATGTCCTCGACGACATCGACCGTGCCAGCCGCACCAGCTGGAACGTCGTGACCACCGGCCACTGCCGCCTCGTCACCGACCCCGGCCAGGTGGCCCGCTGCCAGGAACGGGTCAGCCGGTCCGCCTCATCGCGTGCCCGGCCGCCCGCTCCACTGTGCGGCCGGCCGTTGTAGTGGATGTTCCAGACCGCACCAGGAACCGCAGGCACCGCTCGACCTTTCCGTTGTGGCGAGGTGTGCAGGGCTTGGTCTTCTGGTGCTGAGTTTGGCCTCCGATGGTGTCGGAGAAGTCGCATGAGCAGCAGCAGGCGCCGTGGTCGGTGACGCCGCGGTGGAGGTGGATGACGAAGTCACCGCTTCAGGATGCGGGTGAAGCCCGGCGTGTTACCGATGCCCGTGTCCGCGAGGCGCCGGGGGGGGCGATGCAGTCGGTCGTGCCGCACAGACGACGGTACGTCGGGCGCCGCCAGGCCCCTGGACTCGGCTGAAGGCGATGGGTGTAGCTCGGGCTCGTACGAAACCAGTCGGGCAGCGGGCACCGCCCTGTTCCAGGCGACGCCCGTCCCAGCGGCCCGTACCGCCCTGAGCGCCGCAGCGGAAGACAGCGCGGCGATGCAGGGCGCGGGTTCATCGGAGGATCGGGGTGGCGCCGGTCGCGGCGACGGACAGGTCCCAGAGCCGGGCGGCCTCGTCGGGGTCGACGGCGTACGCGCGGACGCCGCCGCCGTCCATGGGCTGGTCGGGAGCGGAGACGCGGGCGACGTCGCAGTCCTCCAGATAGAGCCCGCCGCGGCTGTCGAGGAGCAGGGACGTGGCGGCCCACAGGCCGGTGGCGGCGCCCTGGGAGGGGGTCTTGAAGTCGGCGCCGATCACGTTGCCGTGCTCGTCCACCCAGCCGCGGTCGATCTGTTCCTGAAGAGACATCTGGCGCTGGAGACCAGTGATGATCTTGCCTGGGTGGAGTGCGAACGCGCGGACGCCGTCGCCCCGCCCGAGGGTGTCGAGGTGCACGGCGAACAACGCGTTCGCGGTCTTGGACTGGCCGTAGGCCAGCCACTTGTCGTAGCCGGTGCGGAAGTGCGGGTCGTGCCGGCGGATGGCGCTCAGGGTGTGTCCGGCGGAGCTGTTGACGACGACGCGTGCGCCGCCTGCGGCGGCCAGGAGCGGGTAGAGCTCGCAGGCGAGCGTGAAGTGCCCGAAGTGGTTGGCGGTGAGCTGGCCTTCCCAGCCGGGCCCGACGCGCTGCTCCGGGGTGGCCATGACGCCCGCGACGGCCATCAGGAGGTCGAGTTGGTCGAGGCAGCCGCTGATGTGCGCGGCGGCCGAGCGGACGCTGCCGAGGTCGGCCAGGTCCATGGGGATGACCTCGCAGTCCCTCTCCTCCTGAAGGGCGGCACGGGCGATGTGGGGGCGGCGGGCCGGAACGATGACCCGGGCTCCGGCGGCCGTCAGAGCCCGGGTGGTCTCCAGGCCGAGCCCGGCGTAGCCCCCGGTCACCACAGCGGTCATGCCGGAAAGGTCGCGGCCGGCCATGATGTCCTCGGCGGGGGTGGCAGCGGAGAAAGGCGAGCCGAGCGGCTGCTGATCAGTGATGGTCATGACCCCGACGCTACGATCTAGAGCAAGGTCTAGATCAAGTCCTGGAGTGAGCGGTATGACGACCACCGAAGCCGCCTCGCAGTCGCTGAGCATCGGCGAGGTGGCCGAACGAACCGGACTGAGCGTGCACGCCCTGCGCTTCTACGAGCGCGAGGGTCTGCTGGTCGGGCCGGTCCGGCGTACGTCGGGCGGCAGGCGGCGCTACACATCCTTCGATGTCGACTGGCTGCTGGTCTGCGTCAAGCTCCGCGAATCCGGTATGCCCCTCGCCGACCTCAAGCACTTCGCCGAACTGGTACGGGAAGGTCCGGGCAACGAGGCAGAACGCTTGCGGCTGCTCGACGCCCATCGACAGCGCGTCGACGCACAGATCCAGGCGCTGGAGGAGTGCCGATCCGTCATCGCCTGGAAAGTCGACGTCTACGCCGAGCATCTCGCCCGCGGCAAGGCCGCCGGGCTCTGGGACCCGACAGCCTGAGGCGAAGCCTGCACAGCCGCGTCGCGTACGCTGGCGTCGGCGCGACAAGCCATGGCTCGGCAGCTTCAAGCGTCTGCCGTACCAAAGACGTCAACGACGTCCCGCCCCACCGCAGCCGTGCGCCTCCACCAGGCGGTACCTCCGGCACGAGCCCGTGGGCACCGTCTACGCCAATCGCTCTTCGACACGGAGGGGGTGGGCGGGGCCTTGCGCACAGACGTGGACCTGGCTGCCGACTGCCGGTGGCAGGGCGTCCGTGTAGAGGACGAGGCGTTCGGGCAGGTCCCGGCCGGAGTTCGGGGCGAGTTCGACGCGGTGGTCGTGGCCCCGGAACAGGCAGGCGGCGACTCGGGCCCGGACGGTGTGCGGGCCGGGTTCGGAAGTCATCCGGAGTTGGTGGGGGCGGAGCATGACGACACCGTCTCCCCGCTCGGTGTCGATGGTGAGGGACAGCGGGCCGAACTCGGTGGTGGCGTACCCGTCAGCGGGTTTGGCGGGCAGCAGGTTGGCCTCGCCCAGGGCTCGGGCGATGTCCGCGTCGGCCGGGTGGTGGTAGAGGGTGTGCGGGGTGTCGGCCTGCACGATGCGGCCGTCGCGCATCACGGCGATGGTGTCGGCGAAGGCGAGTGCCTCGTCCACGTCGTGGGTGACCAGGATCGCGGTGGCGCCCGCGCGCCGTAGGGTGGCGGCGACCTCCGTGCGCAGTTCGGTACGCAGTGCGGCATCCAGCGCGGCGAACGGTTCGTCGAGCAGGAGTAGTTGGGGCGCGGGGGCGAGCGCGCGGGCGAGGGCGACGCGTTGCTGCTGGCCGCCGGAGAGCTGGTGCGGGTGGCGGTCGGCGAGGCCGTCCAGCCCGACGAGGTCGAGCATGTCCCCCACCCGCTCGCGGCGGCCCGCGCGGGGAAGGCCGAAGCCGATGTTGGCGGCGACGGTCAGGTGCGGGAAGAGCGCCCCGTCCTGCGGCACGTACCCGATGCGTCGGCGCTCGGCGGGGACCCTGGTGCGGCCGTCGTCCAGGACGCGGCCATGCAGGGCGACCGTGCCCCGGGTCGCGGGATGGAAGCCGGCGACGATGCGGAGCAAGGTGCTCTTGCCGCAGCCGGAGGGGCCGAGGACACAGGCGAGGGCTCCGTCCTCGACGGTGAGGTCGAGTCCCGTGAGCACCGGGCTGCGGCTGTGTGCCGCCTCCAGGCTTTCGATCAAGAGGCCCGGCTGGCCGGTCATCTCAGTTCTCCTCAGGGGCGGTTGAGGGCGTGCGGAAGGTGCGGCGGGTCAGGATCAGGACTGCGGGCACGGACAGCGCGACCATCACCGCGGCGTACGGCGCCGCCGCCCCGTAGGAGAGGCCGGTGGTGTAGATCCAGAACTGGGTGGCGAGGGTCTCGGTGCCGGTGGGGCGCAGCAGCAGTGTGGCGGTGAGTTCGGTGCTCGCGGTGAGGGTGACCATCGCGAAGGCCGCGCCGAGTCCGGGCAGGATCAGCGGGAGGGTGATCCTGCCCAGGACGAGGATCCTGCGGACCCCCAGTGAGCGGGCGACGTCCTCCACTCCGTGCGGCACATGGGCCAGGGAGGCCCGCACGGAGGTCAGGGCGAGCGGGAAGAACAGCACCACATACCCGGCTACCAGCAACGACGGCTGCTGGTAGAGGGGTTGGGCGTAGCGGATCGCGAAGTACACCACCGACAGGGCGACGGCGATGCCGGGCAGTGCCCTGGTCAGATAGGCGGCGCGCTCCACGGTACGGGCCAGGCGGGTGGGGCGGCGCCAGGAGTAGAGCGCCACCGGCACCGCTGCGGCCGTGGCGACAGCAGCCGCCGTCAGGGAGTACCCCAGCGTCGTCACGGTCTCGGTGACGATGGAGGCGGACGGCAGGGTGGTGGAACTGCCGCGCAGCAGCCAGTGGACGAGCGCGAAGACCGGCACGCCGAGCGTCACCCCCACCACCGCGGCCAACGCGCCTGTGGCGACCGGCTTCCACCGGCCCAGGGGCACGGGGGCGCAGTCCCGTCCGGTGGCGCCCTCGCGCACCACCCGGCCGCGCCGCGCGGCGCGCGCGTCGAGAGCGACCAGGAGGAGGGCGAGGCCGACCAGGGCGAGCGTGAGCAGGCTGGCCGAGGCCATGTCGAAGCTGGTCTGGTACTCGTTGTAGATCGCGGTGGCGAACGTGGTGTAGCGCAGCATCGCGAACGCCCCGTACTCGCCCAGGAGATAGAGGGAGACGAGCAGCGCACCGCCCGCCAGGGCGGGGCGGGTGAGCGGCAGTGTGACCCGCCACAGGGTCGCGAGCCGGCCGCGCCCCAGGCTGCGCGCAACCTCCTCGGCGGAGGCGTCGGCGTGCCGCAGCGTGGCGGCCACCGGCAGGAACACCAGCGGATACAGCGAGGACGTCATCACCAGCACCGCACCCCAGTACCCCTGCACCTGCGGGAACAGCGAGACCCACGAGTAACCGTGGACGAACTCCGGCACGGCGAGTGGCATCGCCAGCGCCACGCTCCACGCCCGGCGTCCGGGCAGGTCGGTGCGTTCCACCAGGTAGGCGGCGGCGAAGCCGAGCACGAGCGCGCCTGCGGTGACGACCGTCGTGAGGGCGACGGTGTGCCACAGCAGCGTGCCCACCACGGGCCGGACCAGCAGGCGGTGCGCGGTGTCCCCGCCGGCCTGCGCGGCCTGGAGCCCGACGAACACCAGCGGTGAGGCGACCAGCAGCGCGACCAGGCCCGCCACCAGCGGCAGCGGACCCGGCATCGTACGAAGGGCCCTCACAGCAGGCCGACGGACTGCAGGAGTTCCAGGGCGTCCTTGCCGTCGCCGAGGTCAGCGGCCCGGGTGACCGGTCCGGAGGCCGTCAGCGCCCGGCTCACCTTGGTGTTCTTCACCCCTGCGGCGAGCGGGTACTCGTAGCTCTCGGAGGTGGCGATGATCTGCTGGGCGGGCTTGCTGGTCAAGTAGGCGAGGAACGCCTGGGCGGCGGCCTGGTGCTTGCCGTGGGAGAGGACGGCCGCGCCGGAGACGTCGACCAGCGCGCCGGGGTCGCCCTGCTTGAAGTAGCCCAGTGCGCTGTGGACGTGGGTGGCGCCGAGTTCGTCGCGCAGCCGGTACCAGTAGTAGTGGTCGATGACGCCGCCCTCGACCTCGCCGCGGTTCACGGCGGCGACCAGGTCCTCGTTGCTGCCGTAGACCTTGCTGTTGGCCTTCAGCCCCTCCAGCCAGCTCTTCGCGCCGGCCTCGCCCGCTGTCCTGATCATCCTGGTGACGATAGGAGTGAAGTCCGTCTCGCTCGGCGCGATGCCGAGCTTCCCCTTCCAGGCGGGGCCCGCCAAGTCCTTGACTCCGACGGGCACTTGGGCAGCCTTGACCTTGCTGGTGTCGTAGACGAACGCGGCCTCGCGGGCGGAGACGCCCACCCAGTCGCCCTGGGCCGAGCTGTCGGCCGACGGCACCGCCGCCAGGCCGGCGGCGTCCGCCTTCGCCAGCAGGCCCTTGTTCTCCAGGGTGGTGAGCGCGGGCGGGTTCTCCGCGAAGAACACGTCCGCCGGGGATGCCGGTCCCTCGGTGAGGATCTGGTTGGCCAACTCGGCCTCGTCACCGGAGCGGACGTTGGCCCTGATGCCGGTCCGCGCCTGGAAGTCCTTCACCAGCGCACTGACCGTCTGCTCGTGCTGACCGCTGTAGACGGTGATCGTCTGCCCCTTCAGCGAACCACCCGACGACGACGTGGCCGAGCTTCCCGAATCGTTCGAACCGCTGCACCCCGCCAGCGCCAGGACCGACAGCGACACTGCCGTCGCCAGCACGGCGGACCGGCACGCGGACCGCAGGACGACACGAGACATGGGACCTCCGAAGCAAGACACGGACGGGCCGCCGACGCCGCCCCCACGGCACACACCCGCCATCAACAAAGCAAGGCTCACCGTACTTAGGTAAGCCTTGCCTGAAAACACATGCACCGAGCACCGACCAGTAGCTATCCAGCCACCCTCACGCCCTTAAATGCCTTGCTGTGTCACGATTTGACGGCGCGTTTTTGACCATCACATAGCTTGTTCATAGAGACCACATGGCAGCCCCATCACCACCGCCCGCGCGAACGGTTACCGAAGCGTGACAGCGAGTGGGGCTCTGTGGAGGTTGCAGTGGATGATCGGCGCTCCGGCAGCCGCCGTGCGGGCCGACGACCCGGCCACCCGCTCCAGCTCCAGCTCCGTTGTCGGCGAGCCCACTGCCTCGGCCACCACCACCTCGCAGGCCAGCGGCCCCGGCCCTACCCACCCGCGTCGTGCAGATCGTCACCGTCGTACGACAGCACAGCGGTGGACAGTCCGCTATGGCTGCCCAGGCGCCAACTCCCGTGCCGGCGGAGGGGATCCGGAGCTGCTGGAGTGGGCCCGGTACCTGATCGCCGAAGAAGAAGTGCGGCGGGCGGCCCGGTCACGAACGGTTCCCCTCGGGCATCAGCACGCAATGCCGGAACCCGCCCGGAAGGGTGTTCACGGAACCGCTTAGCATCGTCACGATGAGCGGTCGCCCCCAGTGCAGGCCCCGCAGCGCGTGGCGGAGCACGCCGGCTGCGGCGCTGTGCCCTGCCCTGGCCGTGCTGCTCATGGCGCTGGTGATGTGCCTGGGCTCAGTGGCGCGTTCTGCCGGCGACCATGCCCCCGCACACATGACCGCGATGTCCGCCGTCCGGACGTCGCCGGAGGGCCCGGCCGAGCACCACGCGCTGCGCGTGACGCACCCGGGCCACTGCCCGACCGGTGACATGTGCTGCGCTCAGGACACTCAAGCCGCCCGCGCGGTGCTCCCCGCGACAGCGCAGCCGGTACCGGCGGTCCTGCCGCGCAACCCGAGTCTCCCCGGCCCGGCCACCCTCGCCTGCGCCCTCGGCCTCACGCCCACGCGCGGCGCCCCGGATCTCCACGTCCTCCAGGTGCAACGGACATAGACGACGCCACCGTGCCGGCCGCTGACGCATGCGGCCGCCGGCGTCCGTCCATCTCCCTCCTGCACCCACCACCGCCCGACGACACCACGCGGCGGGGACGAGGAACACACAGTCATGAGCAAGAACAGCAAGAAGCAGGCTGCCGACCGCAAGGCCCGCGTCGAGGCTATGCGCCGCGCCGAGAAGTCCCGCGAGCGCCGCAATCGCATCATCACCGTCACGATCAGCACGGTCATCGTCGCCGGGCTGATCGGCTGGGGCACGTACGCCATCAGCAACGCCAACCAGAAGAAGGAGCAGCAGGCCGCCACAGCCACGAAGCCGATATCCGGCGAGAAGACCTGGGACGCCGGCAAGCTGGGCCGCAACCACGTCCAGGGCAAGGTCGCCTACCCCATGAACCCGCCCGTCGGCGGTAACCACAACCCGGTGTGGATGACCTGCAACGGCAACGTCTACACGAAGGCCGTCCCGAACGAGAACGCCGTCCACTCCCTCGAACACGGTGCGGTCTGGGTGACGTACAACGGCAAGGCCACGCAGGCGGACGTCAAGACCCTCGCCGACCGGATCACCAAAACCCCGTACACGCTCATGAGCCCGGACAGCACTCAGTCCGGGACGATCACGCTGTCGGCCTGGGGCCACCAGCTCAGCGTCAACACGGCCGCCGACCCGAGGGTCGACCAGTTCCTCACCAAGTACGTCCAAGGCCCGCAGACCCCCGAGCCGGGCGCGGCCTGCACGGGCGGACTCACCGCCTCGTGACACCGTCGTGAGCTCGGGCTCGGCGGCGCGCAGTCCGCTTCGGCGGCCGCTCAGCCAGCGGTCGGCAATCCGTACCGACTGGTCCGGAGTGGCTGCCGCGCTGCCGGGTCGCGTGCCGGCAGGCTTCATGCCGTAGGCGGTGTTCCACAACCTGGCTGGACCGAACTCGAACTCCAGCCGGACCAGGCCGCTGCCCGGGTACCCGTTGCTGAACGTGGTTCTGTCCGGCCTTCTGGATCGCGCACTTGGTGGGAGGACTGCCGCCGGGCAAGGACCACGTCCACCAAGTGGTCTTCATCGTCCTGCCGTTGGCCGGGCTGCTGATACCCGTCCGTGTCTTCTTGTCACCTGGGCCGCTGGCGGGTCGGGTCAGCCCTCGACGGCTCGGCGGATGCGGCGGGAGGGGGTGAACTCGTACAGGTCGAGCACGCCGGGCGGGTCGGCAAGGCCGGGGCCGCCGGCGGCGATCCATGCGGCGATGTCGTCGGCGGCGTCGGTGTCGTTGACGAGGCCCAGCCACACCGGCCGACCGCCGGCGGCCCGGCCTGTGGCGGAGGGCTGGACGACGATGACGTTGCCGTGTTCGCAGGCGTCAAGACAGCCGGTCACTCTCACCTGGGCGCTGTCGGGGAGCGCCTGTCGCAACTGGGCGAGCTGACCGGCGTGGTCCAGGCCGGGGATCTTCGCGGTGCCGCAGCAGCAGCCCCGGCACACGGTGACCGTGCAGCGGGCCGCGCCCGCCGTGGTGGGGCCGGTCGTACGGCGGCTCACCGGCCGGTCCCGTTGCGGGCGCGGCGCCAGGCTCCGTCGGCCAGCAGGCGCAGGCCGTTCAGGCCGACGATGACGGTGGAGCCCTCGTGCCCGGCGACACCGAGCGGCAGCGGCAGGGTGCCGGCCAGGTCCCAGACGGCCAGGCCGGTGATGAACACACCGGCGATCACCAGGTTCTGCACCACCAGGCGGCGGGCCCGGCGGGAGAGCGCGATCACGGTGGGGATGGTCGCCAGCTCGTCGCGGACGACGACCGCGTCGGCGGTCTCCAGGGCGAGGTCGGATCCGGCCCGGCCCATCGCGATGCCGGTGTGCGCGGCGGCGAGCGCGGGGGCGTCGTTGACGCCGTCACCAACCACCATGACCTTCCGGCCCGCCTGCTCCATCTCCTGCACAGCGGTGACCTTGTCCTGCGGAAGCAGTCCCGCGCGGACGTCGGTGATGCCGGCCTCGGCGGCGAGCCGGGCCGCCGCACGCGGGTTGTCACCAGTGACGAGCACCGGGGCGGTGCCGGTCAGCTCGCCCAGCGCGGCGACGGTGCCCGCGGCCTCCTCGCGCAGCCGGTCGGCGATGCCCAGCACACCCACCGGGGTGCCGTCGGCCGTGACCAGCACGGCGGTGCGGCCCCCCTCCTCCAGGCCGGCGGCGACCGCGACGGCCGGGTGCGTGCCGCCGTCCAGGAGCCGGGCCGGGCTGCCGACCGCGATCTTCCGGCCCGCGACGGTCGCGGTGACGCCCGTACCGGGCGCGGAGGCGAAGTCCTCCACCACGGGAATGTCCAGCTCGCGGCTGCGGGCGGCGTCCACGATCGCGCGGGCCAGCGGGTGCTCGCTGGGGTGCTCGGCCGCCGCCGCCAGCCGCAGCAGCTCGTCCTCGCTCGGACCGGAGCCGGTCAGCGGGCGGATGTCGGTGACCCGCGGGGTGCCCTCGGTCAGCGTGCCGGTCTTGTCCAGGGCGACCGCGTCCACTTGACCGAGACGTTCCATGACCACGGCCGACTTCACCAGCACGCCGTGGCGGCCCGCGTTGGCGATCGCGGACAGCAGCGGCGGCATGGTGGCCAGCACCACCGCGCACGGCGAGGCGACGATCATGAACGTCATCGCCCGCAGCAGCGTCGACTGCAACGCCGCGCCGAAGAGCAGGGGCAGGACGAACAGCGCGACGGTGGCGGCGACCATCCCGATCGAGTACCGCTGCTCGACCTCCTCGATGAACAGCTGGGTGGGGGCCTTGGTCTCGGAGGCTTCCTCGACCATCGCCACGATGCGGGCGATCACCGAATCGGCAGGGTCGCGCTCGACCTTCACCCGCAGTGCCCCGGTGCCGTTCAGAGTGCCGGCGAACACCTCGTCCCCGGCCTCCTTCGCCACCGGCAGCGGCTCGCCGGTGATGGTCGCCTGATCGACTTCGCCGGCCCCGTCCAGTACGCGGCCGTCGGCGCCGATCCGCTCGCCGGGCCGCACCAGGACCGTGTCCCCCACGCGCAGCTGCTCGGTGGGCACCGTCTCCTCCCCGCCGTCGTCCGTCAGTCGGGTGGCCGTCGCGGGGGCCAGGTCGAGCAGACCGCGCACGGAGTCGGCGGTACGGGCGGTGGCGACGGCTTCCAGCGCGCCGGAGGTGGCGAAGATGACGATCAGCAGCGCGCCGTCCAGGACCTGTCCGATCGCCGCCGCCCCGAGCGCGGCGACGACCATGAGCAGATCCACGTCCAGGGTCTTCTCGCGCAGTGCCTGGAGTCCGGCCCAGCCCGGCTCCCAGCCGCCAGTCACATAGACGGCGGCGAACAGCGGGCCCGACGCCCAGGCCGGCGCCCCGGCCAGGTACAGCGGCAGCGCGAGCAGGAACAGCACCAGCGCGGCTGCGGCCCAGCGGGCCTCGGGCAGGGCGAGGATCCGGGTGCGGCGGCGGGGCGCCACCGCGTCACGGGCGACGCCGGGCGGCGCCGGGCGGGTGAGCGTGGATGACATCGACGTGGGGTCCTTCATCAGTAGCGGGGCGGAGCGCTGTCCGATTCCACCACCGTAGCAGGAACAAATGAAGAGACATTCATGTGTTCATGGAAGGTGCCGCTACCATGGGCCCATGGGTCATGGAGCCGCACCGTCAGCAGAAGGCGTTCCGCGCCAGCGCCTGGACGCCGCCAGCGCCGCCAAGGTCGCCACCACCCTCCAGGCGCTGGCGACCCCCTCACGGCTGCTCATCCTCGCCCGCCTGCGCGAGGGCCCCCTGCCCGCGACCGAACTGGCCGCCGAGGTCGGCATGGAGCAGTCCGCCTGCTCGCACCAGCTGCGCCTGCTGCGCAACCTCGGCCTGGTGGTCGGCACCCGCAAGGGCCGCTCCGTGGTCTACTCCCTCTACGACAACCACGTCGCGGAACTCCTCGACCAGGCCGTCTACCACATTGAGCACCTCCGCCTGGGCATGAGCGACGCCGCCGGCGCCGTCACCGAGCCGAGGCGGGAAGAAGCGGCCGTGCCGAGCCTCTGACCGGCTCGGTCGACGGGCCGCCGCAAGTCGCACGTTGACCGGGAGCGCTCATCCGGCGGATGAAGCCTGGAGGGGTACGGCGGGGGCAACACGGCGAGCCTCGCGGCCGACAACACCGCCGCCTTCAACTGCCGCCGTGTGAACCAGATCAACACCCCGGCCCTCGAAGGCGACGGGGCCTGGCAGACCTTCACCACCGAAGGGTGGATCCGGCAGGACGGCTGCCCGGTCAGTCGTGCGGGGCCGTCCCGCTGACCCGGTGGTCCGCGTGGCTGAGTGCCTCCATGACCAGGCGCCGCAGATGTCCGTCGCGGAGGCTGTAGTGGATGTGCCGGCCCTCGCGCCGCGTCTCCACCAGTCCGGCCAGCCGGAGCTTCGCCAGGTGCTGGCTGACCGCCGTCCGGGACGCGTCACACCGCTCGGCGAGCGAACCGACGTCCGCCTCCTCCTGTGCGAGCAGCCACAGCAGATGCAGCCGGGTCGAGTCCGAGAGCAGGGCGAAGACCTCGGTCGCCTCGGCCAGCCGGGCGCTGTCCGGAGCACGCAGATGCGTCGAGGGTGCAGTTGGGACAGCGTCGCGTTGGGGCATGAGGCCAGCCTAGAGCCACCCGGCGACGGAGCGGATACGGGCAGGGAACGGTGACATCCAGCTGTCATGTGCGCAGATGCGCACATGACAGCTACACTCGATGCCGAGCCGATCGGCATGCCGTTGTGCTGTCGACCCGTCACGCCCGGGAGCCGCCCCATGCTCGCCGTCCTGCGCAACCGCACCTACCGCCACCTCTTCGCCGCCCAGGTCATCGCCCTCGTCGGCACCGGCCTGGCCACGGTGGCCCTCGGACTGCTCGCGTACGACATCGCGGGGGCCGACGCCGGTTCGGTGCTGGGCACCGCGCTCGCGATCAAAATGGTGGCCTACGTCCTGATCGCCCCGGCGATCGGCGCGGTCGCCGACCGGATCCCGCGCCGGGCGGTCATGGTCACCGCCGACCTGACCAGAGCCGCGGTCGCGCTCTTCCTGCCGTTCGTGGGCCAGGTCTGGCAGGTCTACGTCCTCGTCTTCCTGCTCCAGTCCGCCTCGGCCGCCTTCACCCCGACCTTCCAGGCCGTCATCCCGGACGTCCTGCCGGACGAGCGTGACTACACGCAGGCCCTGTCGATGTCACGGCTCGCCTACGACCTGGAGAGCCTGTTCTCCCCCGCGCTGGCGGCGGCCCTGCTGTCCGTAATCACCTACAACTGGCTGTTCACCGGCACCATGCTGGGCTTCCTCGCCTCGGCCGCGCTCGTGGTCTCGGCGGTCCTGCCCAAGCCCTCGACCACGTCGGCCACGTCCGCGCCGCGCGCGGACGGCGCGTATGCGAAGGCCACCGCGGGCAGCCGCCTCTTCTTCACCCTCCCGCAACTGCGCGCCCTGCTCGCCCTGAATCTCGCGGTCGCCGCCGCGAGTGCGATGGTGACCGTCAACTCCGTCGTCTACGTCCGCGACTTCCTGGGCCTGTCGGCGGGAATGGTGGCCCTCGCGCTCGGCGCGTACGGCGGCGGCTCGATGATCGTGGCCCTCCTCCTGCCGCGCGTGCTGGAGAAGGTTTCCGACCGGACGGTGATGCTGCGCGGCGCCCTGCTGCTCGGCGTGGTCTTCGCCGGGCTCGGCGCGATCACGGCCGCGCACGGCGGGAGTTGGCGCTGGCCCGCGCTGCTGGTGGTGTGGGCGGCCTTCGGTGCCGCCTGCTCGATGGTGCTGACCCCCACCGGGCGGCTGATCCGCAACGCGGCGCCGGCCGAGGAGCGTACGGCGGCCTTCGCCGCGCAGTTCTCGCTGTCGCACAGTTGCTGGCTGCTGACGTACCCGCTGGCAGGGTGGGTGGGGGCGGAGGCCGGACTGGAGTCCGCCGTAGTCGCGCTGGGCGTGATCGCGCTGGCCGCCTCCCTGCTGGCCCTGCGGCTGTGGAGATCGCCGTCGGCACAGTCGCAGTCGCAGTCGCAGCGGGAGACGGTGGTCGTCGTCGAGCACGACCACGCCGGCCTCGACGGCGACCACCCACACCTCGCCGGTGCCACACGGGTCGGAACCGGCTGGCGGCACAGCCACCACTACCGGCCCGACCCGCTGCACGCGGCCCACCCCTGACCGCCTACCGCGTCACCCCGGCACCGGAACCGGGCTGGGCACCGCGAGGTACCCGGCACGGTGCAGCCGCGCAACCAGCCCCGCACACACGAACCCGGTGGCCGCCAGCACGGTCCACGGCAGCCAGCGCACGCCGGTGTCGAAGAGCGCCCCGACGGCCAGGTTGCCAAGCGAGATCGCGATGCCGGAAGCAGTGTTGTAGGCGCCGTAGTGCGTCGCCACGAGCCGGTCCCCGGAGAGCCGGACGACGGTGTCCATCTCGAACGGGTAGAGAAGCGCCCCGCCCCAGGCGAGCAGAGCCGCGCACAAGGTGAGGCCGACGACGCCGCACGCCGTGCCGAGGACTCCGCCGTACGGTCCCGGCAGCAGCGGCAGGAACGCCGCCCCCATCACCACCAGCCCGTAGGCGATGGCCCGCGGACCGGACAGCGTCTTCTTCGCCCACGCCGTCAGTTTCAGCTGTCCCGACAGCGCGGCGAGCGCCGAGACGGCGAAGACGGCACCTGTCACGACCCCGGTGCGGTCACCGAAGAGTTCACGGGCACGCAGCGGGAGGGCGAGGTAGACCTGGAAGGCCAGGACGTACGAGCCGGCCATCGCGGCGGCGAAGAGGAGGAACGGCCGGTTGGCGGCGATGGTCCGCCAGTCGGCGGCCACCGCGCGCCAGGCCGGCTCAGTGCCGCGTCCCTGCGGCGGGCGAGGCGGAAGAGCGCGGGTCTGGAGAACGGCCAGGGCGCCGAAGATCAGTGCGGCGACAGCACACACCGCCCCGAAGTCCCAGGTCAGCAGGGCGAGTCCGGCGAGCGGGCCGATGAGGACGCCCGCCTGGTAGAAGACGTTGAAGGCGGCGAAGGCCTCGACGCGTCGTTCCTGTCCCACGTCGGCGGCCAGGTAGGCGCGGACCGCCGGGTTGAACAGCGCGCCCGCCAGGCCGGTCAGTGCCGACGCGACGATCAGCGCCGGCAGAGTCCCCGCCACCGCGAGCAGCCCGAAGGCCACCGTCCGCAGGACGCACCCGGTGAGGATCAGCGGCTTACAGCCGTAGCGGTCGGCGAGGGTGCCGCCGACGAGGAACATGCCCTGCTGGGAGAGATTGCGGATGCCGAGCACCAGTCCCACTGTCCAGGCGGCGAGGCCGAGACCGTGGGCGAGGTGGTCGGCGAGGTAGGGCATCAGCATGTAGAAGCCCAGGTTGATGGCGAACTGGTTCACCATCAACAGCTGTGCCGGGCGGTCGAAGGAGGCCACCTGGGCCCGCAACCCCTTCATCGGACGACCACCGCCTTCACCCGCTCGCGCCCCAGCGGGTCGCGGACCTGGCTGCACCGGGTCCAGCCGGTCACCACGCAGGCGTCCTGGGCGGCGATCTCGTCGGGCTCCCACGGCTGTTCCTCGCTGAAGAGCCGGTGCTCGCGGCACCAGGCGTCGTTGTAGACGGTCTCCAGGTAGCGGTACGGACCGTCCGGGAAGATCGCGGCGATCCGGGTGCCCGGCGGATACGTCCGCGCGGCCCACCCGGCGACCAGGGCGACCGCGCCGACGCTCCAGCCGCCGGAGGCGTAGTGGCGGCGGGCCAGTTGGCGGCAGGCCCAGACCGCTTCGGCCGGGGCGACCCAGTGGACCTCGGCGAAGGCGTCGTAGTCGACGTTCTCGGGGTGGATGCTGGAGCCCAGGCCGCGCATCAGCCGCGGCGCGGCGGGCTGGCCGAAGATCGTCGAGCCGACCGAGTCCACCCCGATGAGGATCAGGCCGGGGAAGGATTCGCGCAGGACGGACGCGGTGCCGGCGGAGTGGCCTCCGGTGCCGACGGCGGCCACCAGGACGTCGATGCGTCCCAGTTGGGCGATCAGCTCGGCGGCCAGCGGGCGGTAGGCCGCGACGTTGTCGGGGTTGTGGTACTGGTCCGGGCAGTACGCACCCGGCGTGCGGGCGAGCAGCTCGGCGACGCGCTCGCGGCGGGACTCCTGCCAGCCGCCCTCCGGATGCGGGGCGGCGACCCGGTCGACGTGCGCGCCGAGGGCGGTGAGCAGGCGGACCATGGCGGGTTCCATGCCGGGGTCGGTGACGACGGTGACGGGGTGGCCGTAGGTCAGTCCGGCCAGGGCCAGCCCCAGGCCGAGGGTGCCGCTGGAGGACTCGACGATCGGCGCGCCGGGGGTGAGGTCGCCGCGCCGCCGGGCCTCGCGGACCATGTGCAGTCCGGGGCGGTCCTTGATGCCGCCGGGGTTGGTGCCCTCCAGCTTGGCGTAGAAGCCTCGGCCGGGCGGGGCGAAGGGCTGGTCGATCCACAGGACCGGGGTGTTGCCGACGAGTTGGGCCGGCCGGCGGGCGATCAGGGGCAGCGGCGCGTGGGCGCCGAGGGGTTCGGGCGGTTCCAGTTGTTCGAGCAGGGAGAGATGCATGGGCGTACGGCTCCTTCGCGCCCTGCGCGAAGGCAGGGGCGGTGATTGACGGTTCGGTGGGCACGCGGGCACGCCTCGGGCCGGCGCGTGAGCCGGGGTCGGAGCGTGCGGGCGGTGCCTATTGCCGCCAGATGCAGTGGAGCGCGAGGGTGTACCGGCCGTCGGGGCAGCCCTTGCCGCCTGGCGGATCGCCTGGAGCGGTGGCGCCTGTGCCGAAGGGGCCTGTTGCGCCGACCGGGATCAGGGCGAGCCCGCCAGCGCCGGGTTCGAGGACGATGTCGTCGGCGGAGACGGAGCGCGGCCGGTCCGCGGCGTGATCAATGTGCCCGCCGGCCTTGTGGTCGTGCTCCGGGGTCGGGGCGTCTGATGCGCCGTGGTGCGCGCCCACAGCCTCGACGGCGTCCAGGTGCGGCCCCTCGAAGGAAGCACCGTGCACCGTGCCCGAGAGGTGGACGACGATGATCACGACGAGACCGAGCAGCAGACCGACATGGCCCGAACGCCCGCCGGCCCTCACCCTGATCCACAGCCCGATCACATGCATAGCGTAATGGACCAGGCACCCTGGGTCATATTCGGGCAGCCGCGTAGCGGCCGGGCGGGGCGCCGGAACCTACACCCCACACGACTGAGGAACATGAAGCCCCTGGCGCGCCGTGGGAGCCGCCGGGAACCTCCGGCGCCCGCGGTCTGAAGACTGTCCCTGCGGCGTGGCGTGCCGCTGCACTGTTCACCGGCGACGTACCGGCACACCCAAGGCCCCTTCGGCACCTCCAGGAGTTCCCGAGCCATGAGCGTGTCACGCCCCTGCTCCGTCCCATCACGGTGACCGCTGCCGCAGCGGTGACGCCGCTTCTGCCGGCCGCCTGCGGCGGGGATGATCCCCGATCCCCGGTCCCCCACCATCGCCAGGCCATCGCCATGGCCGACCTGGCCGAGGGGCACGCCTCCGCGATGCCCGGCATGATGAGCAATCACGACAGGACGAGCTCAAAGGTCGCGCGGTCGGCGGACGCCCCTCCGGCAGGCCCTGGCCGACGACACCGGCTCCGCGGGCGACATTCGACATTGCGGCCTGGACCGACGTCGTCGCCATCCTCCGGGCCGCAGTGCTCAAGGGCCGCCGTCGCGGGATGTCCAGCGGCACGCTCGAATCCCGGCCGAAGGCGCCCTTCCACGACGGCGCCGTGAAGCTGCCGGGCCTACCGCCTGCGATCCGTTCGGCATCGAACGCGTTGCCCTGCGTCGCGGTGACGGTGTGCGCGGCGGAGTCTTCGTTGCCGACAGTGACTTTCTGGCCTGCCTGCACGGTCGGCCTGGCGATGGGCGCGGCCACTCAGGGCGTGACTGTCCTGCTGCGGACCGCGCGCGCCGAGTACGTGCTGCGCCGCCGCGGGTGGGGGGACGCACGCTGCACCGTTCGCCTTCACGTACGGGCCGCGTCCTGTCTGTCCGTCGTCCGCGACCTGGCCGCCGACCGCGCGGCCGTGGTCGCGTCGGCTGACACGATCGTGCCGGACTTCCCGCTACCGAATGAGAGCTTCAGCCTCTCCTTCGCCGGCAGCGATCTCTCATGACGCGAGACTCCTGGACCGTGTCCGACGGGTCATGCGCGAGGCTCGTCCGACCGGCGCGCACCCTTCAGTCCGGCCGGAGCGAAGACCCCTGGCGATGGCTGTCCGGAACCAGGCGGATGTGAGCCCCACGGCCGGGGAGTCCGCTTCCTCACTGGCCGCGTTTTTGCGTGGCTCATTTGAACGAGTCCGAGCGCGCCTCCCCCGTTGGCGCTCTGGCGGTGGAGGTGGCCGCCCGGATAAGAAGGGCGGCACCCGATATCAGGAGGAAGCCTATGGAACTGGGGACGTTCGGGATCTGGAGCTTGGCGTTCACCCACGGCGACCGCGGCGAGGCCTCCGACGCCGCGGCGGAGGCCGAGGAACTCGGGTACGGGGCCCTGTGGCTCGGCGGTGAGCCCGGCGGCAATCCGCGGGGTGACCTGCTCCGCGCGGCCGGGGTGCTGAACGCGACGCGTCACGTCACCGTGGCCACCGCCTGTGTTTCCATCTGGGCCCAGCCCGCGCGTCGTCTGGCCTGTGCCTACCACGCACTTCCAGCAGGTGATCGAGACCGGTTGGTGGTCGGTCTGGGCGTCAGCCACGGCGAAATAGTCGACACATACCGGCGGCCCTACACCGCGATGGCCGACTACCTGGACGGACTCGATTCGACAGCCATGGCGCTGCCGGCCACCGCACGGCTGGTCGGGGCACACGGGCCCCGGATGACCCGACTGGCGGCCCGTCGGTCCCTCGGCGTCCACCCGTACCTGGTCGACACCGAGCACGTGGTCCGGACCAGGGAACTGCTGGGGCAGGGGCCACTGCTCGCCTTGGAGCAGACCGTCATCCCGCACGACGACCCGGCAGCGGCACGCGCCCGCGCGCGGGACGCGCTCGCCCCGTACATGCCCTTGGCCAACTATCGGTCCGCGTGGCTGCGGTCCGGGTTCACAGAGGAGGACCTGGCCGACGGAGGAAGCGACCGCCTCGTCGACGCCCTCTTTCTCTGGGGAAGGCCGGAGGACATCGCGGCCGGCCTCGCAGAACGACGCAAGGCCGGCGCCGACCACATCGCCGTGCAGATCGCCACCGACTCGCGGGGCACGTTCGCGCGTAGCGCCTGGCGTGAACTGGCTGCTGTGCTCCTCGCATAGGCACCGCCTGGCGAGACAGGAACGGAGCCAGAGTCGTTCGGCAGCAACGGTCACGTCGGCGGCAGCCGACGGCTGGTCAGCGAAGTGCCGTTCCGTGGGGCGGGCAGGGGAATCCGTCCCACCCTCCACCTGCGTGGCACAGGTGCCGACTTGAGGCGAGGAGACGCACACGAAGTGGTGCGGGGCCGAGACGTGCGAGAGCGCAGCCACACCCCAACTCGCCGGATGGGGGACGGCGGTCAAGCCCAGTTGATTTGTCGAGTCAACGCCCCCCTGGGAGCTTGTGTGACTCCCCGTTACGTGCGCCACCAGCGCACCACTCCGGCCATCGCCACCGCGGTCGCAGCAGGAGCCCTCCTCGCCACCAGCCTGACCATCACTGCCTCGGCACAGACCCCGGCAAGGAGAAGCTGATCGTCAAGGACGTCGTCAAGGACACCGAGGCACCGTCCACACCCGCTACGGGCGCACCTACGCCGGCCTCCAGTTCCTCCACCGCCAGTCCGCCGACGACGCGGCCTACGGCGCACCGGAGACCTGGAACTTCTACATGAACACCTTCGGCCGCAGCGGCATCAAGAACGACGGCGTCGACTCCTACTCTCGCGTCCCCTACGACAACTACTACGCGAACGCGTTCTGGAACGACAGTTGCTTCTGCATGACCTACGGCGGCGGCACCCCGCTGCGCTACATGGACAAGCCCAGCAAGGACGGCGACTCCGCCGACTCCTGGTCCTCCGACGCCGCCAACCTGGGCGTGCACTACTCGTCCGGTGTGGCGAACCATTTCTTCTACCTGCCGTCCGAGGGCAGCGGCAGCAAGACGATCAACGGGATCAGCTACGACTCGCCGACGTAGCGCTGACCGAGTACTTCACCTCGACCACCGCCTCTTCGGACGCCCGCTCGGACACCCTCTCGGCAGCAGCCGACCTCTACGACTCCGGCAGCACGGAGTACAACGCGGTGGCCGCGACCTGGTCGGCGGTCAACGTCAGCTGATCCCCGGGTGATCGAGAGGGCGGCACCCGCGGGTGCCTTCGACGCGGTGCCGCCCTCGATGCGACCTCGGACCGGGCGGCCCATGCCGACGGCGCGACGCCGGGCTGATCGGGGTCGGGGCCGACCCGTCCGGGGCGGGCTCAAGGCCGCCGCACGAGCCCGCCCCGGAACCCGCCGCACAGAACGTCAGGCGCGATAGGCCACGTTCGCCATCATCCCGGCCTCGCCGTGGTATGCGTTGTGGCAGTGCAGCATCCACTGGCCCGGGTTGTCGGCGTCGAGGAAGACCGACACCGTCTTCTTGGGCAGCACGATCGCGGTGTCCTTGCGCGGCCCGGAGTCACCGATCTGGTAGGTGTGGCCGTGCAGGTGCATCGGGTGCCACATGTCCGTGGTGTTGACGAAGTCGAGCCGCACGCGCTGACCCTCCTCGATGACGATGGGGTGCGCCTCGGGACGGTTCATGTCGAACGGCGTGCCGTTGATGGCCCAGTTGTACTTCATCATGGTGCCGGTCAGCTTGATCTGGTGCGTGATGTCGGTCTTCGCCGACTTCAGCCGCACGCCGTCGGCAGCCCGCAACTGGGAGGCCGTCATGATCATGCCGTCGAGTTCCTTCGGGCGGACGGTCGCCTTCGGGATGCTCCCCGAGCCCGTGCGCACCAGTGCGAGGCCGTTCGCGTTCTTGCCCTCGGCCAGGGCGACGAGCGGGAAGACGCCGTCGCCGAGGGTGACCAGCACGTCGTAGCGCTCGCCCATGCCGACCAGGAGGGCGTCCACCTCCTGGTGCTCGACGCGGAAGCCGTCGGTGTGCGTGATGGTCAGCTTGTGCCCGCCGAGAGCCACCCGGTAGGCGGTGTCCGAGCCCGCGTTGATGATCCGCAGCCGGACCCTCTTGCCGGGCTTGCCCGTGTAGACGTCCGGGTCGGCCGCCACCCGGCCGTTGACCAGGTGGTGCGGGTACTTCACGTCACCCGCGTCGCCGCCGAGCAGCTTGCTGGTGGCGCCCATGAGCATGAACCTCTGCGACATGCCACCGGAGGAGGCCGAAGCCGACGGGGAGGCGGAATCACCCATGCTCATCCCGCCCATGTCCCCCATGTTCCCCATGCTGTCGCTCGAACTGCTGGGGCTCGGGCTGCTGCCCATGTCCATTCCGCTCATGTCCATGCCGCCCATGTCACCCATGCCCCGCTTGAGGTCGGCGAAGACCTCGTCGGGGGTCCCGGTGACGCCGTCGACCCAGTCGTCGAGGAGTACGACCCACTCGTCGTCGTAGGCGAGGGGCTCCTTGGGGTCCTCGACGATCAGCGGGGCGTACAGGCCGCGGTCGAGCTGGACACCCACGTGCGGGTGGAAGAAGTACGTGCCGGGGGCGTCGGTGATGAACCTGTAGGTGAAGGTGGAGCCCGCCCGGACGGCCGTCTGGGTGGCCGGGGGCACGCCGTCCATGTCGTTGCGCAGGGCGATGCCGTGCCAGTGGATGGAGGTGGTGGTCTTGTTCGGGAGTTGGTTGGACAGCTCTGCCACCAGGGTGTCGCCGACCGAGAGCCGGACCTCCTTGCCCGGGGTGCGGCCGTCGAAGGCCCAGGTCCTGGGCATGACGCCGCCGCCCAGGTCGATCATGGCGGGAGCCGCAGTCAGGGTGAGCTTCCGCTGCCGTCCGGTGCCCCTGCGCTGCTTCTCGGCGGCGGCGACGGCCGAGGCGGTCGGGCTCACCAGGGCGTTGCCACCTGCGGAGCCGGAGCTGCCGCTGGCGCTGCCGCTGCATGCGGCCAGCGCGCCGACGCCGGCGACTCCCAGTCCGGCGAGCAGAACGGAGCGGCGGTTGATGCTGTTCATGGGTTGTCGTCCTCTGTGTCGTAACTGCCGATGTGGTCGCGGAGGGACGGCACATCGCGCGCCGTCCGGCGCGGCCTAGATGCGCAGTTGCGAGAGGACGGACAGATCGGGTGGGGCCCGGCCGACCGCAGCGGCCGGTGCGCGCCCTTCGCCGGCGGGGCCTGATGGCGTGATCACGTCGGTCGTGCTCCGGCCGGGCAGCACGAGGTGTACCGAGCCGATGCCCGCTGCACCGCAGTGCTGCATCCCGGGCATGGCGCAGCCGTTGTCGTCGGCGTTGTGCGGGGAGGTGCCCGAGGCGGACGGTGCCGCATCGTCAGACATGGCGTGTGCGGCATGCACGGAGCCGGGCATGGACGGCGAGGCGCTCATCACAGACGTGTCGTGGTGCACCAGCACGGCCAGCGCGACGCACAGGGTGAGCAACACCCCGTACGCCCAGCGGACGGCACCGCTGCCGCCGCGTACCGCCCGTACCACCATGAACTCCACCTGTGCCGTGCGGATCGATCACCAGGTCCGAATATTACCCCCAGGGGGTACGCACCGCTCGTCGACCTGCAGACGTGTGCAACGCCTCACACCATCACCGGACCCGCCGCCCACACCGCTTCGGCGTTCTGGGCAGCCAAAACACAGGTGCACACCTTCGAGGAGGGTGACCTGCGCCGCCGCCCCTGGCGTGTCACGCGGCACCTGCCCTGCTGCCACCCGTCGAGCCAGGTCGCGCGCATCCACACCCGGGAGGAAGAAGCGCAGCGCCCCTGGACGAGGAGGCTGTCCGTGCCGCCGTCGACGAGGCCGGATACGAGTCCGTCGGCCGCGTCTGGCACTCCCCCTGGGGCCACCAGAGCCCCGATACCCGAATCCCTCCCGCGCCGGTACGTGCCGCTCCGCCGATACAGACGCCGCACGCTCCGGCATCCTCCACGAGATACGCCTATGACCAGCATGGCTCCCGGGAAGACCAGTCCCCAGTACGACACCTGCCCCCGCCTCCGAGGTCGAGCTCTCGATCGGCGGCAGGACCTGCGCCTCCTGCGCGGCCCGCATCGAGAAGAAGCTCCACCGCATGGACGGCGTCACCGCGACCGTCCACTTCGCCACCGAGAAGGCCAAGGTCGCTTACGGAGAAGGCGTCGACGTCGCCGATCTGATCGCCACGGTGGAGAAGACCGGCTCCACTGCGGAGGAGCCGCCCGCACCCGTCGCGGCCGACGAGGGCACGGGCGAGGTCGCTCCCCCGGTCGACGGCGAACTGCTGTCACTGCGGCAGCGGCTGTTCGTGTCGCTGGTGCTCACCGTGCCCGTGGTCCTGATGGCGATGGTGCCGGGTCTGCAGTTCGACAACTGGCAGTGGCTGTCGCTGAGCCTGGCCGCACCGGTCGTGGTCTGGGGCGCCCTCCCCTTCCACCGGACCACCTGGGCGAACGCCCGGCACGGCGCCGCGACCATGGACACGCTGGTGTCCGTAGACGGCACCGGACCTGCCATCGCCGAAAACCGGATCAGCGCCCTGCGCGCGGCTGCCAGGCCACTGACACCTTCCTGCGGGACGTCCCCGTCCTCGCGGCGCCGCTGGCCGACCTGCTCCACCACAGCCCTTCCGCACCCGCGTGGCTCCCTATCCACGACCCCGACCATGGCCATGCCGACGCAAGCAGTGCCGCAGTGCCCCGCCCAGGCGGGTTTTTCTCCCTCGCGTACGCGAGCGGGCATCTCAGCGCATACGCCCAACTCGCCTGCTTTTCCTGCTACGAATGAGTCCGAAGCCAGGGCTTCAGTGGCGGTCACTGAGGCTGGCAACCACGGCGGCCAGTCGGTTCATGGCGTGGGCCACGCCGAGCCCGTCCATGTAGTCGCGGACGTGCACGATCTGGCCATCGCGGACTCGGATCGCGAGGAGGCCGGGGAGGCTGAAGGGCTGGCCAATTGTGGTCACGGTCCCGGTGACGACTCGCTCGACGGTGATCACCTCGGGGTCAGTGCTGTCATGCACGACGACATCGCGGAGCTCTTGCGGTTGCGCCGGGCTTGCGCTCCAGGCCGCTCGGTAGCCCGCGCGGACCTCTTCGCGTCCCTCGTGACGCGGCGGCATGCCGGGAAAGAAAAACGGGAATTCGTGGACGGCGTCGACCGCATACAGATCAGCCAGGTCATCCGCGGACTTGTCCAGCATCGCCCGCTGGTAGCGCGCCAAGATCTCACGAGGACCGGGACTGGCGGAGGTTGTGTCCGGCATGGCGGTCTGGCTCCGTTCGGTCAATGCGCGGCTGAGCTCTTACGAGCGATGGGCCGGTAGTTCGGGTGTGTGGACGCGGCGAGGGTCCCCAAGATCCGTTTGCGGCGCCCGACTTGAAGACCCTCCTGACCGCACTCCACGTGAAGATCGACGACGAGAGCGGAGGAACGCGATGGCTGGAAAGACCGCCCCAGGCCGTGCTCGGCCACCATTCCGTGGCCCGACGGCTGCGCTTCGCCCGCAAGCGGCTGAGCGACCCGTTCCCCCGCCCGCCCCATCGATCGGGGTACAACAAGCGTCTACGGGCGGGCTCTTCCGCTGGTCAAGCACATGATCCGGGGCGGCCACGGCAACGACTCCTGGATCCCGCTCGATCCGGCACCCATGTCGATGTGTCGATGTGTCAACGCAGGAGTCGGTGCTATCGCAGTAGCGGATTCAAGGATCACGCCGTTGTCGAATGGATCACGAGCAACGGGGGCGGGCCGCTCACGACCCGTGCCGGACGTTGATGTTGTCGTCGCTGCCTTGGCGGTCGGCCTCGTCCCTGAGCAGTATCGACAGCAGGGATGCCACCGTCAGGCCGGCCTCGGCCGGATGGCGCAGGACCTTGCCCGGGTCGATGCTGTACTGATTGGTCCGGCCGTTGCGGGTGTGGGAGAGGTACCCGGCCTGCTCCAGGTCCGCGATGATCTTCTGCACGGCGCGTTCCGTGAGCCGGCAACGCGCGGCGATGTCGCGGACGCGCGCGTTGCGGTTGTCGGCGATGCTGGCCAGCACGCGCGCATGGTTGGTCAGGAACGTCCACCCGTTGTGCGGCTCGGGCACTCCGTGGACTTCCGTCATGGTCACCATGCTACGACCGCTTGTTCGCGCTATCCAAAACACGAACTTTGATTCGTGCAGGGCTTGACGGGTCACGGGGGCCGAGTGAGCCTGAAGAGAGACATCCGGCAAACCGGAGGAGGCGAGCATGCCGCTACCGGCCTGGGACACGACAGCTGCCGACGATGATGCCGGCCGCAGGCCGCCGACGATCAGAAGCCTGCTGGCGCACGCGGGGCCGAGCGACATCCGTGTGACCGTCACCGTCACCGGAGAGTTCTGCCTCGACAACAGCCAGAGCCTCCGCCGCGCCCTGGACGATGCCCTCGCACGTTCCGAAGAGGGCGTGGACCTGGACCTCGAAGAACTGGACCTCGCGGACTGCTCCGCACTCAACGTGCTCCTGGCCGTACGCCGCGACGCGATCGCGGCGGGCAAGACGGTCACCGTGACCGCTGCCAGTCCCGCCGTTCAACGTCTGCTCTCCTACACCGACACCCACGGCCTCTTCTCCCCCGCCCGGAACCCCGGGGCGCCCTGCGAGGACACCGACGAAGGTCTCCTGCAGACCGAGGTCATCCAGCTCCGGCGCGCCATGCGCACCCGCCCCGAGATCGACCTGGCCCGCGGCATCCTCATGGCATCCTTCGGCCTGGACCCCGACGCGGCATGGGACGTACTGGTCGCGGCATCCCAGAACACCAACATCAAGCTGCACCGCCTGGCCAGGGACGTCGTCACCACCGTGCAGGGAGCACCCCTGCCGGACCAGGTCCAACGGCAACTCACGGCAGCCGTGGCACGGACACGTACCACCGACAGCCCGTCACGGCACCGCACCCGCAGGGGCCGGGCTCGACGCCCCGTGTCCCAAGGATCCGGACCTTCGTGAGCACGATGCACGTCAGACGCTCCACCCGGTGTCACGGACACGGCGCGGCGGTCTCCGACGCACCCTCGCCCGGCGACGTTCAGGCCTTCACTCCGGCCGGAAGCCGGACCTCCGGGCGACCACGTCGCGAGCCACCTCCGTGACCGTACGCCCCTGGGCGAAGGCGCGCGCCCGCATCCGGTCGAGAGCCTCCTCGGGATCCGCACCGAGTTGCACCATCACGATGCCCATGGCCTGATACACCTCGCTGTGCTCGGCCTGCGAAGCCCTCATCCATGGCGCTCCCTCGTCTCCCGGCACCTGTTCGGAGCCGGGGTGGGGAAGCAGCTTCATGAGGGCGAGCGTGATCGCGTCCCGCGCCCACAGCGCGATGGCCAGTTCGCTCGCCGACAGTCCTCCGGGCTGGTCACGGTACATGTCGAGGGTCCCGATCGCCGCCTCGTCCGTGCCCAGCGGCAGGGAGAACACCGCGCGGACCCCCAGCCCGACGGCCTCGTGGGCGAAGACGGGCCACCGCCCGCTGCCCGGCTCTTCGGCGAGGTCCACGGCCAGCACCGGGCCGACCGCACCGAGCGCAGTCTGACATGGCCCCTCACCCAGGGTGTACTGCGCCTCCGCCAGCCGGGCCGCCACACGGTCGCTGGCACACCACATGGCTCGTGCCGTGGGGCCACCGGAGATCGACACCGAGGCACCGCTGACCGGCAGCAGACGGACACAGGCCCGGCACAGAACCTCCGGGACCTGCTGGGTGTCGACGCCTTTGGCCGCGCTGGCGAGCACCTCGATGCCACGCAGCCATTCCTCCAGACCCGAAGGATCGCCGCCGCCCGAGGGGCTCGCGACGGAACCGGACGGCATGCTCCCACCTCCCCGTCACGGAGCCCGGTCGGACGGACCTGGGCATCTCGCCGTTCCTCGTACATCAGTCGTCAACGGCCGAGGGCGTTCTCCAACTGCCTCTTGGTCATCGAGGAGCGACCGTGGATGTGGCGCTTCCTCGCCTCCTCGTAGAGCTGGTCCTTCGTGGGACCTTCCGCACCGCTGTGCGAGCGCTGCCCGCCGCGCTGGGACGCCGATTTCGGGTCACGGGTCGAGACCTTGCTCGCGGTCTTCGACTCGCCCGACCTCGCCCGCTCCTTGTTGACCGTACGCGCGGCGATCTCCTTGGCCCGCCGCGTCGACTCACCACGGTCCTCGGCGCTCTTCTTGATGTGCTCGTACTGCCGTTCCCTCTTGGCACTCGATCCGGATGGCATGACGCCTCTCCTCCGCCTTCCGTGACGGCCTCTTCACTTCGTGCCGGAGTCCGCACTGGAGGACGAGTTCCCCGGCGCGGCCGTCCCATCCACGGAGGACGGGGGAACACGCCGAGCGCCCGGCCCCGTCCGTCGGTACACCGTGCCCTTCCGTCGGCCTACGGCCGTATGGGTGCTGCGGGAGTACGCGGTCCTCGCCGACGGCGAACGCGGCGCCGTAGTGGATCCTGATCGGAGATGGCGGATACTTCGGCGTCGAACCCGGCCGACCGGTGGCGTGTGTGGGGCGGGTACTACGAGGACGGCACCCCTGATCCGGGTGAGCCGCCGGGTGACGGCCGAAAAGGGAGAGAGACGCGTGCGGCTCGGCCTCGACCCACGGCACACCGGGGTCCATCCGGACCGTCCCGTGCCCGAGGAGCCCTCCGGCTGGTGCGACGGCCCGATCAGTGCTGGCAGTGTGCGCACCAGACGCTGCGTCGGCCGGCGACACGGTGTGAGCGCAGCCGTCGTCCGCAGCGGGGGCACTCCGGCTCGCCGTCGTCGCGGTGGCCGGTGAGCCAGGTTCGACGCCGTGGTACGCGGCCGGCCCGTGTGGCGGTGGCGAGTACGCCGCGCATCGCCGTGAACACACGGCGCGCCTCGGCGGAGTCGAGCGCTCGTGCAGGGCGCCGGGGTGCCACGCGGGCGCGCCACAGGATCTCGTCGCTGAGCAGGTTGCCGAGCCCCGCGATGAGGGACTGGTCCATGAGCACGCCTTTGACGGCGCCCCGCCGCGCGGCGAGCAGGTCCAGGAAGTCGGCGCGGGTCATCTCAAGGGCATCGGGGCCGAGGAGTTCCAGCATCCGCCGCAGCGCCCGCTGGTTCGGGGCGAGCCGAATGCCCTGGAGCTTGCGCTGGTCGCGGTAGCGGACCTGCCGGTCGTCGTCCAGGGCCAGGACGACCCGGTCATGGGCGGCAGGCGGATCGTCGGCACGGGCGCACACCAGTTCACCGGTCATGCCGAAGTGCCAGACGAGGGCCGGGCCGTCCCCGACCGGGACGATCAGCAACTTCCCGTGCCGCCACGGCCGGCCGAGCCGCCGCCCCTCCGCCTCCCGCCGCAGGCGTCGCACACCGACCCCGCGCAGTACACCTGTGTCGCGCACGTCGACACACCGGACGCACCGGCCAATGCCACAGCCGTCCAGCACGTGGCGGAAACCCTCGACGTCGGGCAACTCCGGCATGGCTAACTCCTGGTACGGCCCTGGGCTCGCCGGTCGGGTTCGTCGCCGTCGGCCATGAGGCGGGCCACGATGCGCAGATCGTCGACGAGGCCGTCGTAGATCCGCGTGCGGTCGACGTCGTCGGCGCGCAGCACGGCGGACGGATGGATCGTCGCCACCAGCCCGCTGATCCCCTGCTCGGCGTCGCCCGTACCATCGCCTTCGCCGTCGCTCCCGGCGAGGCCGGGCCAGGGCAGCAGGGCGCCGCGTTGCTCGGTCACCCGGAATCCCGAGCCGAGCAGGGCTTTGCCCGCCGTGCCGCCGAGCGCGACGACCACCTCCGGTGCCACGACTCTCAGCTCGGCCCTGAGCCAGGGCCGGCAGGCGGTCATCTCGCGGAGTGTCGGGGCCTTGTGGATCCTGCGTTTGCGGCCCTCGGAGCGCGTGAACTTGAAGTGTTTGACCGCGTTGGTGACGTACACCCGCTCCGGATCGATGCCCGCGTCCGCGAGGGCACGTCTCAGCACCTTGCCCGCGGGGCCGACGAACGGTCGGCCCTGACGGTCCTCCTGGTCCCCGGGCTGCTCGCCGATGAGCAGGACCCGTGCCGTCGTGTCGCCCTCGCCGAACACGGTCTGGGTCGCGTCCTGGTACAGCGGACAGCCCCGGCACTGCGCGGCCGCCTTCCGCAGCCCGGGCAGCCCCGCGCGCCGTCCCGGGAGGTAGGGCGTCGCGTCATGATCGCGGCCGGGTGCCCCGGCAGTCGTTCCGGCCATGGCCTGTCGCCCCTTCTCCTCCTGGTCCTGAGCCGTGCGCCCTGCGCGAGCCGTTACGGATTCCGAGTACCCGGGTACTCGCGGCATGGACACGGACCCGTCGCGTGTAACAGATGGAGAGGACGTTGCCATGAATGCCAACCGCAACCGCAGGGGCGGCACCCAGCCCGACGACAAGACGCGAGAGCGGTCCGCGGAGGAACGGAGCATCGTGACCCCGACCCCACGGGACGTACGGGCCAAGGCCGAGGGCGACAAGGCGAAAGACGACAAGAGGTCCGACCCTCCGGCGACCGGCACCCGGTCCCTGTGACAGCTCCAGCAGCTGGGGTCGGTGCAGGGCGGCGGCGACGGATTCGACCAGGTCGGGGGCGCAACGCACGGTGGCTTCGCTGTCGTGGACGCTCCGGGCACACGAGCCGCCGCAGACCGCCGGTCTCGGTCCGGTGCTCGGTCGCGGCCAGGGCCTGGCGTGCGTGTCCGGTCGTGGCGTTGTCGTGCGGATCGTGTCCCGTGCGCACGTCCAGCTGGTCGGCTCCGCCTGGCCCCACAGGCGGAGCAGTTGCACGTCAGTGCCGGTGAGGTACCGCAAACGGGCGGCAAGCGCGGCAGCCTGGCGGGCCTGGGCCCCGGCCGGCGCGTGGCTGAGCGCGCCCGCGGGCGGCGGGTAGGCGCCAAGGAGCCGTCGAGCGCAGGCGGACATCACGGGGATCCGATCGGTGGAAACAACGACCGGTCTCCTGGAAGCGTGCTCGCCCCCCGGTCGGTCGGGTGCGCGAGCCGATGCGCGGGGGCGGCGCTGCCCCGTCCGTGACCGACCAGCGTGGGCGGCATCTTTACGTCTACGCAGTCTGTCGGCGTCGTCCTGCACCGAGCTCCCGCCCGGCAGGACCGGCTTCGCGGGCCCAACGATCCCGAGGAAGCCCCCTGCCGGCGGCAGGAGCCGCTCGCCAGAGCCCCCTCCGGCCGGGCCTACCTCCGGCGACACAGGCGACAGGGCATGACATGGACAGACGCCCTTCGACGCACCGAGGGGCCAGACACGGGCCGTGCGGATCGACATCGACCCGCACATGGTGGGGCCGCGGTACCCGTTCGAGGTCAACGTCGTCGGCGACGCCGCCCACGCGCTGGGCGGACTGCTCCCTGACGACGTCATCCTGTCCTCCGACTCCGGCTCCGCTCCGCCGCCAACTGGTGCGCCCGGCACCTGAAGCTGCGCGGCGCGATGCGTGGCTCGCTCTCGGGGCGCTGGCCACCATGGGGCCGGGCGTGCCGTACGCCATCGGTGCGAAGTTCGCGCACGGCGACCGGCCGACGATCGCCCTGGTCGGTGACGGGGCGATGCACATGAACGGCATGGCGGAGCTGATCACCATCGCCAAGTACTGGCGGGACTGGGCGGATCCGCGACTGATCGTCGCTGTCTTCAACAACCGGGACCTCAACCAGATGACCTTAGAGATGCGCGCGATGGAGGGCGTCCCGCAGTTCCTGCCCTCCCAGTCGATCCCCGACGTCGGGTACGCCGACATCGCCCGCTCGCTCGGCCGATGTCACCCGATGCGGCGGCGCGTACGCATGGGCGTTCGAGCGGCTCCTCTTCGACGGCACCGTGGATGCCGACGACGGCGCTCTCGGCGTCGGCAGACCTCTTTCTCGAAGAGGCGTAATTCCCGCAGATCGGGAACACGGCAGGTAGCAGATAGCGAGGATTTCGGAAGGAGGTCGGCTCGATGTCCACCGGCACACTTCTGGCAATCGTCATTCCCGTCGCGGTCGTCGTCGTGCTGATCGCTGTAGGCCTGGCTCTCTTCACACGGCACCGGGCCCTGCGTGAGCGCTATGGTCCCGAGTACGAACGGACGGTCGACGAGGCCGACAGCAGACTTGCTGCCGAGCGCGAGCTCAGCGCACGTGAGAAGCGACACGACAGACTCGACATCAAGCCCCTGCCCGACCGTCTCCGCGAGCGATACTCACGGGACTGGGACCACGTGCAGCACGAGTTCGTGGACCGGCCCGAGGACGCCGTGCACGACGCGGACCAACTGGTGACCTCCGTCATGCAGGAACGCGGCTACCCCACCGAAGACTACGAGCAGCAGCTCAAGGATCTTTCCGTGGAGCACAGCCGCACCCTTGAGCACTACAGGGCCGCCCACGAGATCGACATGCTCAGCGAGGGCCACAAGGCCACCACCGAACAGCTGCGCAGCGCCATGGTCCACTACCGGGCGCTGTTCGACGAACTTCTCTCCGACGGCGGCCAGGCCCGCCACGCCCCGGCCTGACCGCGGTCTGTCCACGGAGGACCTCGCCCCGCCAGGTGGTGCGGGCGCAGAGCGCCACTACCGCTCGTGCTTCAACCGCCTGCGCATGATCGGATACCTCCTGTACCTCCTCGGCTCTGTCGGTCACGCCATCGGCGGCCGGCGCCATCACTGGTGGACCACAGGCGGTTCCCGGGTGATGGCCTGCCGGGCGGCGCGGCGGGTGGCGGGGCCGAGGCAGGCGATGGCGTCGGAGGCGATCGCCAGGTCAGCCGCCCCTTCCAGCCGGAACCCTGCCCCGGCGCCACCGCACGCCCACCGACAGCTGGAGACTCTGCCACCGGGTCAGGCCACTGCCCGTCGCCCCGCACAAGGACTTCGGCCACGCCTACCTCCACGCCGCAGCTCGTATCCCGCTCGACGATCCCGTCAGCGGCGGATCGCTGTCACGCGAGAACGGTGGTCGGCGTCACCTGCGCACGGTTCGAACTGCGCAGGTGTGATCGCGCACGGTGGTGCTCCATCACGGTGATGCTCGGCCTGACGGATCGCGCTCACCGGCGTGCGTGGGGCATGGGAATCGCCGTGCGCGGTACACGTTGCTGGTCCGCGACGGCACAACCGCGTGAGGAGGGGCGATGCGGCAGACGTGGCCGGCCACCGGCGAGGTACTGGTGTGGTGGGCGGTGCTGGTCGCCGTCGACCTCATGTTCATCACCCCCGTCACGGCCCTCGAACTCCTCGTGGCCGCGGGGGGAGCGGCCATCGCGGCGGTCGCGGCACGCGCCGTGCGCACGGCGTCGGGGGCCGGGCTCGGCGGAGCCCGGAGGTGGGCATCGGCTGCTCTGATGTGGCCCGGTGCGGTTCTCGGCGACCTGGGGCGGCTGTGCGGGGTCACCGCGCGTGCCGTGCGCGGCCGTTCGCCGGAGGGAAGCCTGAAGACGCTGTCGCTACGGTCCGGCACGGGCGCCGCGTGGGCGTGCGCCGTGCTGTCGGCCACACCTGGCGCGTACGTCGTCGACGTCCAAGGGCAGGAGATGCAAGGCGGGCAACGCGCCGTCGCTCACTTCCTCACCGAAGACCGTACGCGGCTGGAAGACGTACTCACCGAGGGGCGGCGGTGAACGCCTGGCTGCTCGCGACGGCGGTCCTGCTGACTCTGGGAATGCCGCCGTGCGTGTGGGCCGCCGGCCGGGGTTCGGCGGTCGAGCGGCTCGCGGGGCTCAATCTCGCGACCACCGTCGTCACCTCCGTCCTATTGCTGACGGCCCAGGGATTCGGCCGCAGTTCCTTCACCGACCTCGGTCTCGTCCTGGCCGTGCTCGGGCCCGCCGGAACGCTGGTCTTCGCCCGGTTCCTCGGCGGCCGGTCGATCGAGGCCCCCGACACGCGTCAGACCCACGGGAAGACATGAGATGTCGGCTCGTCATGTATGCGCGCTCGTCCTGCTCGTCGCCGGAACGGGCGTGCTCCTCCTCTCCACCGTTGGCCTGGTGGCGCTACCCCGGCCGTATCAGCGGCTGCATGCCCTCACCCCCGCCTCCACCGTCGGCGGACCGCTCGTCGTACTCGCCCTGGCCGTCGAGACCGGGCCCGGGCGCGCCGCCGTGAAGCTGCTCCTCATCGCGGTGATCGTGGTGCTCGGCGGGGCGGTCACCGCGATGGCGATCGGCAGGGCGACGGCCCAGCACGACCATCTGCTGCGAAGGGACTCCCCGGAGTGAGCACCGCCACCGCCCAGGAATATCTGATCGCCGTCGCGCTGCTGCTGGTGGCGGCGAGCGCCACCGCCGCGGCGCTCGCCCGCGACCCGTTGCGGCAGGCCGTCCTGCTGGCTGTCCTCGGCCTGTGTCTCACCGTCCTGTTCACCCTGCTCCAGGCGCCCGACGTGGCCCTCTCCCAGCTGGGCGTCGGTACGGCGGTCACCCCGCTGCTGATCCTGCTGACGGTCCGCAAGGTGCGCCGCGACACGGCAGCCCGCCACGAGCAGGGCGGCCGTGGGCCCGAGGGCGGCGATGAGTCGTAGCGCACGTGTCCGGCTGTTCTGGGCCGCGGCCGTCGTGTTCGCCGTCGTGTACACGCTCGCCTGCACCGGACTGCCGCACTTCGGGACGGCGGTGCACCCCTACGCCACCCGCGCGGTGGCCGCGTCCCTGCGGCAGCGCACCGCCAACGTGGTCTCGTCGGTCAATTTCGACCAGCGTGCCCTGGACACCCTCGGGGAGGAGTCGATCCTGTTCGCCTCGGTGCTCGGGACCATCGTGCTCCTGCGCCACGCACGCGACGAGCGGATCGGCCGGCCACGCGCGGGCCGGGTCCTGCCCAGTACCCGGCTGCTGGGCCTGGTGATGGTGCCGCTCACGCTGCTGACCGGCGTGTACATCGTGGCGCATGGCCAGTTGTCGCCGGGCGGCGGCTTCCAGGGCGGTGTCATTCTCGCCACCGGGCTGCACATGGCATATGTGGCCGCGGACTACCGCGTGCTGAAACGGATCCGTCCGCTGGCCGTGCTCGACCTGGCCGACGCGTTCGGCGCGGGTGTCTTCGCGGCGCTGGGTCTGGCCGGGCTGGTGGCGGGCGGCGCCTACCTCCAGAACGTGCTGCCGCTCGGCACCTTCGGACAGCTCTCCTCGGGCGGCCTGGTGCCGCTGCTGAACGCGGCGGTCGGCGTCGAGGTCGGTTCGGGCATCATCGTCCTGCTAGCCAACTTCCTCGACCAGGCCGTCGAGGTGAAGTCGGCGGACAACTCAGGTCCGGGGAGCGGCACATGACGGTCCTGCCCTTCCTCACAGCCGGCTGGATCTTCCTGGCCGGCGTGTACGGCATGGTCACCAGTCGCGACATCATCCACGCGGTCGGCTGTCTCGCCGTGGCGCAGTCGTCGACGTACGTGCTGCTGCTCACCGTCGGATACCGGCGCGGCGGCATCGCGCCGTACTTCACCGACACTCCCCTGCGCACCCGCACCGTCGATCCGGTCGTGCAGGCGCTCGCGCTGACCGACGTCGTCGTGGGCGCCACGGTCACCGCGCTGCTGCTGGCGCTCGCCATGCAGATCCGCAAGCGGCACGGCACGGTCGACCCGGACGCCCTGACAGGGCTGAAGGGCTGACGGGGCCGGGCATGCCGCGAACCGCCGATCTGCTGCCGCTCGCCGTCGCCGTACCGCTGCTGGGTGCCGTCGCCCTCGCGGTCGTGGGACGACGGCTGCCGCGTCCGGCCATCGACGCGCTGGTCTCGGCCTGGGCGGTGCTGGAGGCCGGCTGTCTCACCTGGCTGTGGCTGCGCACCGGTGACGGGCGCAGCGTCTCGTGGCTGGGCGGCTGGTCCCCGGTGCACGGCGAGAGCGTCGGCATCGTGCTCGTCGGCGACCGGATCGGTGTCGGTCTCGCCCTGCTGACCGCCGTGCTCGTCCTCGCGGTCGTCGTCTACTCCTGGCGCTACTTCGACGAGCCGCCCGTGGCGCACGCGGGCACCTTCCCGGCTCTCCTGCTGCTGTTCGAGGCGGGGATGGTCGGGTTCGCGCTGACCGGCGATCTGTTCGACGCGTTCGTCTTCTTCGAGCTGATGGGGGCGGTCGCCTACGCGCTCACGGGCTATCGCATCGAGGATCCACGGCCGGTGCAGGGCGCCCTGGTCTTCGGTGTCGTCAACTCCCTCGGCGCCTACTGCTCGTTGCTCGGCATCGGCCTCGTGTACGCCCGCACCGGTGAGCTGGGGTTCGCGCAGATCGGCGTGCAGCTGGCCCGGCACCGTGCCGACGTCCTGCTGTCCGTGGCCTTCGTGCTGATCGTCACCGGACTGCTGGTCAAGGCTGCGGTGGTGCCCCTGCACTTCTGGCTCCCGGACGCCCACTCCGTCGCGCCTACCCCGGTGTGCATGCTGTTCTCGGGCGTCATGGTGGAACTAGGGGTCTACGGCGTCGCACGCGTCTACTGGGTCGTGTTCTCCGGGCCGCACGGCATCGCGCAGCCGCATCTGCGCGCCGTCTTCGTGGCAGCCGGGGTGTTGACGGCGCTGGTGGGCGCGGTGATGTGCTGGCAGCAGCGGCATCTCAAGCGTCTGCTCGCCTTCTCCACCGTCGGGCACGTCGGCCTCTTCCTCGCCGGTACGGCGCTGCTCACCCCCGCCGCAACGGCCGGGGTGGCCCTGTACGTCGCCGCCCACGCCGGAGTGAAGGCGGCCCTGTTCGCCACGACCGGTGTCCTGCTCGACCGGCACGGCTCCGTCGACGAGCACGGGCTGTACCGGCGCGGCCGCGATCTCCCGCTCGTCGGCGCGCTGTTCGCCCTGGGCGGTCTCGGGCTGGCGGGCCTGCCGCCGTTCGGCACGGCTCTCGGCAAGGCCGTCGCCGAACACGCCGGGGAGGATCAGTTCCCCTGGTTTCCCGCGGTGTTCGTATTCGTGTCGGCTCTCACGGGCGGGGCCGTGATGCGGGCCGGTGCCCGGATCTTCGGCGGTGCCGGGCCTCCGCCCCGTGAACGGTACGCCGGTCCGCAGACGACCGGCGACGGTGAGGAACCGGAGATCCGCGATCCGCAGCGCCGCGTCCCCGTCCCGATGCTCGCCGTGCCGGCCGTACTGCTCGCCGCCTCGCTCGCCGTCGGGCTGCTACCGGGATGCGGCGTCGCCCTCGCCCGCGCGGCGCGTCAGTTCACCGACCGCACCGCGTACGCCGCCGCCGTCCTCGGCCACACCGTCGCACCGTCCTCGCCGGTCCCGGACGCCGGGTGGAGCGCCGAGGGCGTGCTTCTCGCGCTCGCCTCGACGGCCCTGGCCGTACTCTTCGCCGCGGCCGCAGTCTGGGGTCCCACGCTCCGGTCACCGCTCGTGCGGCGCGCCGCGGCCGTCTGCGAAGGGGTGGGACAGCGCGTCGTCGTACCGCTGCGACGGCTGCACTCGGGGCACCTCGGTGACTACGTGGCCTGGCTGGCCGTCGGGGTGGCGGTGCTGCTGGTCGCCATGACCTTGTAGTGCACCGGCTGCACCACCGGCCCGTGACCGGAGGCGACGCTTCGCCTGCATGGGATCCCGTGCGGCGGGCACTCGGACGGCCGGGAGTTCCTACGGCGGAAAGGGGTGGCTCCCGATGCCCGTCTCCGCCCCGGTGACGAACCTGTCCACCGCCGTGCCGGCCGTGGTGCGGGTACGGCGCAGGGGCGAATCGAGGTGGAACGCATGAGCACCCGGACGAGGACCCAGGACGAGATACGGGTCGGCGGCCGCGTGGTGCCGCTGTCGAACCCGGACAAGGAACTGTTCCCGGACGACGGGATCACGAAGGCCGAGCTGATCGACTACTACCGGACCGTGGCGCGCCCGATGCTCACCCATCTCAGGGGCCGGCCGCTGGTGATGGAACGCCATCCGGACGGCTACGGGCGAAAGTCCTTCTACCACAAGGACGTTCCCGACTACTTCCCCGACTGGATCCGCACGGTGCGGGTGCCGAAAGAGGGCGGCAGTCTCACCATGGCCGTCTGTGACGACACCGCCACCCTCGTCTACCTCGCCAACCAGGCGTGCATCACCCCGCATCCCTGGCTGAGCCCGGCGGACTGCCTGGACTGCCCCGACCGGCTGGTCTTCGACCTCGACCCACCCGACGGTGCGAGCGACGGCTTCGAGAACGTCCGGTGAGGCGCGCGCCGGCTGGGCGACCTGCTCACCGAGCTGGGGCTGCGGCCCGCGCTGATGACGACGGGATCACGCGGCCTGCACCTCCTGGTACCGCTCGACCGGCACACGGACTTCGACACGGCCAGGCACTTCGCCCGGCGCGTCGCCGACCTGCTCGCGGCACGGCACAGCGACCGGCTGACGACGGAGGCACGCAAGAACAAGCGCCGGGGCCGCCTCTACCTGGACACCCAACGCAACGCCTACGCCCAGACCTCGGTCGCCCCCTACGCGGTACGCGCCCGTCCCCACGCCCCGGTCGCCACCCCGCTGGAGTGGACGGAACTCGACGACCCGGAGCTGGGCCCGCGGCGCTGGACCCTGCGCACCCTTCCCGGGCGCCTGGAGAAGCACGGGAACCCGTGGCGGGACCTGAGCCGCTGTCGTCGCTCCCTCGACAGGGCGCGACACCGCCTCGACGACCTCGCATGACGTGTGGGAGGCCGTGCGGGACAAGGCCGAGTCGCCCGTTCGCGTGAGGACGCGCACCATGGAACGCATCCGGAAGACCTGCACGATCGCCGAGGCGCACGGCACCGGCACTGCCGGACCGGAGGGCACGCCGCGCCGCTCCGGTCGCCTCGGCGGAACCAGGTCCGAACGGCCTGGTCCGGCGAAGGGACACCATGATGCTGACGCCCCACGTCAGAACCGTCGCCGCTGCGCTGCGCTCCTACCGGGACGCGCAGGCCGCCCTGCTCAGCGGGCCGTCGAGCCCGCTGCGCCGCCGCCAGCTCGACGACGCCGCATACACACTGTGCGTGCTCACGGGGCAACACGATGTCGCCGACGCCGCGATGCGGGCCGAACGTCTCATGGCCGCGTCATCGGCCTTCCAGCACGGCTGAGCGCACCGGGTCTACAGGCGAGAGCGTCGACGTCCCGAACACCTGCCGACCGCACCGCACCGGGCGATACGCGAGCGGGACGGAGCACGGATCACCCGGCAACGGTCGGGTTCCGTACCGGCACAGCCCGCGGGTCGTGGTGATCACCGGCGCCAGCGGAGGCGCGGTCAGGACCTCAGCCCATGCCTTCGCCGCACGAGGGGACCGCGTCGCGCTCGTGGCGCGCCGCCTGCAACCGGTTCCCCCGATATACCAGCCCGAACTCGCCGCGCGTGCCGTGGTGCACGCGGCGAACCACCCGCGCCGCCGAGAGTACTGGGGCGGCGGAAGTACTGCGTGCGGCACGCTGGCCGCCAACGCCGTGGTACCCAGCCGCTGGATGGCGCGGGCGGGAGGGGCTTCGGCACCCACGGGCGCTTCGAGGACCAGTCCGCATCGCACGCTGTGCAATCCTTGGGCCTCACGCCATCACGCCGCGGTCTCCGTCAGCGCACTCGCGACGGCCACGGTCACCCGGTCGGCCTGGCACGGCCCCGGCGCCGGGGCACGTGGCTCCTTGATTCCCGATGAGGCGTCTCGATCGAATCGACAAGCCCTACGCGGCGTCCTCCAGGACGGCGTCGCGCAGGTCATGGCAGCAGCGGCTGATCAGGCGCGAGACGTGCATCTGGTAGATCCCCAACTGCTCGGCGATGCTGCTCTGGGTCATGTCCTTGAAGAACCTCATGTAGAGGATGGCGCGTTCGCGCTCGGGCAGGGCCTCCAGGCGGGGCTTGACGGCCTCGCGGTCCACGACGGTGTCCAGCGCCGGATCGCATGCGCCCAGCGTGTCGCCGAGACAGTAACCGTCCTGCCCCTGAGAGACGTCGGCGTCGAGGGACAGCGCGCTGAAGCTCCCGAGGGCGTCCAGTCCGGCCCTGACGTCCTCCTTGCTCAGGTGCGCCTGCGCGGCGATCTCGCCGACGCTCGGCAAGCCGTCCGCCACTCCACGGGACAGGTCCCGGCAGGCGGTGCGGACCCGGTTGCGCAGGTCCTGGACCCGTCGCGGCACATGCAGCGACCACATGTGGTCGCGGAAGTGCCGCTTGATCTCTCCCGTGATCGTCGGGACGGCATAGCTCTCGAAGGCGTGGCCCCGCCCGGGGTCGAACCGGTCCACGGCCTTGACCAGTCCGAGCGCGGCGACCTGGCACAAGTCCTCGTAGCTCTCCCCACGGCCGCGGAACCGGCCGGCGATTCTTTCGGCCATCGGCAGCCACGCCTCGACCAGCTCCTCACGGAGTGTGTCGTGTCTGCGGCCAGAAGGCAGATCGGCGAGCAGGAGAAACGCCTGCTCGGTATCCGGGGCGTCGTCGTGCACACGATGCGGCGCAGTCGTACGACTTGGCATGACGTCTCGCCACTCTCCTACGGAACGAACGACCGTTCACCGTGGAATGGCGATCGCGCTTCGGACGACTCCATCCGGGCGACGAAGAACGTCGCGACCCACGGATGTGCCTCCTGTCCGAAACACCATGTTCGTCCCGCTCCCGCGAACCGGGACGCTAAACCCCCGCGTCCGACAGCGCATGAGACGGCCCACCGCCGTTCTCCGTGTAAGGCGCCGCGTACCAGGTACCCGGTACCGGACACCCGCCACCGACCCGATCCGCATCGCGGACGGGCTCCGCAGGAGATGAGACGGACATGACCGAGAATGCGCGAGCGTCATCGTCCGCGGCGACAGAGAAGCTGCTCCATCCCGTCGACACCGTCACGACGACAGTGAGCCGTCTACCAGGCGCGACCGCGGTCAAGGACGCGTTCGACACCGTCCTTGACACGGTGGGCGTCGTCTCCCCCCGATCACGACGCATGGCGGCGTACGCGGGCGCCGGACTGATGGGTGCCGCTGGAGTGGTCGAGTGGCCGTTGGCGGCCGCTGGCGCCGCGGTGGTCTGGCTGACACAGTCCCGCCCCGGGCGTGCCGAGGGAAGTCGCAGGTCGCAGGCCGGTGGCCGCGCGGCCGGTAAGCGCCCTCCCAAGAAGGCCTCGGGCCGGTCTGCCGGTCGGTGACTCCAGCGGTTCCGCGAGGTGAGAGATGATCCTGAGCGCTTTGAGCCGGTTTCCAGCCGCAGGGCTGAGCCTCTCGGTGCGGGCGCCGGCGCAGGTCGCTCGCCGCGTCCTCCCGAGCACGCGTGCTGCTGTCCGGCTGGCGGCCTCCGCGGCAGAAGCGGGGGTACGTGCCACCGAACGCGGTGCAGTGACGGTGTCCGAGAGCGCTGTGCGGGTCGGCCGGGTCGGCCTGAACGCCATGGCTCCCGGCCAGGGATACTGGTGTGCCGGCACCCGTGTGCAGCTCCCGTTGCGCCCACGTCCGGGCGCCACCGTGCGCAGTATGGAGGCGGCTGCCAGGCGCGTGGCAGCCGGTCTGGCGAAACATCCGGATGTGCTGGCCGCCTATTGGGACGGCGGGCTGGCGCGGCTGGTGATACAGACGACGCAGGACGCCGTCACCGACCGTGTGGTGGACAGGGCGACGGAACTGGCCGGTCGGCAGAAGCTGGAGCGGCCGGAGGAGGATGTCCTGGAGCCCGCGCATCCGGGCCATACAGGAGGCATACGTTCCGGGGCGCTCGCGCTGTTCTGCGACGCGGTCGGGATCAGCACCGCGGTCGCGGCGCGGACTGTCCGCCTGAAGCAGGGGCCGCGCCTGCTGACCGCCGGGGTGGCACTGCTGCGTGAGGACCCGCGGATACGGACCGTGCTGCGACGCCGTCTGGGCCGTTCGGCCACGGATCTGGTCCTGGCCGCCGTCAACGCGGCCGCCAACGGGATCGGGCAGTCGCCGACCGCCCTCGCGCTGGACGCCGCACTGCGGGCGGGTCAGCTGGCCGAGGCGGTGGCGCGGGCCGCCGCGTTCGACGCCGCGCACGACACCGTCTGCGCGCCGGAACGGCTGAGCCTGGCCGGCCGCGAGGTCGCCCGCCCGCCGCTTCACCGGTACCCGGGCGAGGAGTACCGGGACCAGGCTGTCACCGGAGCCCTCCTCGGCGCGGCCGGAGCCCTCCTCTTCACCCGCGATGTCCACGAGAGCGCCGAGGCGCTGCTGGCCGGGAACCCCAAAGCCGCGCGCTACGGACCAGCCGCTTTCGCCGCGGCCCTGTGCACCGAGCTGGCCTGCGAGGGCGTGCTCGTCCGGAGCCTGGACCGGCTGAGGCAGCTGGAGCTCGTCGACACGGTGGTCCTCCATCCCGAGGCGCTGCGAAGCACCCGGCGCACGGTCCTGGACGTCCACCCCAACGTGCCCGAATGGGACCACGACCATCTGTGGCAGGCCGCGGCGGCCGCCCTGCGGCCCGACGAGGAGCACAGGCTCGCACTGCGCCCGGTGCCCGACCAGGGAGAGTCGGACACCGGGTTGATGATCGCTTCGGAGCGGCGCCGTGACATCGGTACCGTGCTGGTCGGCTGGGAGATCGACCCACTGGCCGAGGCCGCGTTGGACGCGGCCCGCCGGGCCGGTCTCCACGTGGTGGTGCGGGACGACGGATCACTCGGTGACTTCGACGCGCTCGTGGACCAACTCGTCGGCTTGGACGTGCCGTTGGCCGACGTGGTGGAGCAGCTTCAGGGCGAGGGCCGCGTCGTGCTCACGGTGGCCCATGTTCCCTGCGTCCGGGCCACGACCGAGGAAGAACTGAACCCCGAGAGCCGTGACGTGCTCGCGGGTCTGCTGCGCAGCGACATCGCCGTCTCCCTCACCGACGCCCGCAGCGCGGTGGTGTGGGGCGCGGACGTCCTGCTGCTGCAGGGGCTGGAAGGCGCGTGGCGCTTGCTGGCAGCCATCCCCGCCGCGCGGACCGTCAGCGAGCACTCCAAGCTCTTCGCCGAGGCGGGCGCCGCGCTGGCCGGTCTGCTGGTGGTGACCCGGGGCGCCCGCTCGAAACGCGTCACCCTCCCGCTGGGCCTGCGGATCGGTCCGGTGAACGCCGCCGCAGCCGCCTCCCTCGTATCGGGCTGGCGCGCAGCGCTCCAGGCGAGTGCCCACCATGCGCCGCACCCGCCGCCCCGAGTCCCCTGGCACGCGCTACAGCCCCAGGAGGTGCTGGCGCGGCTGCGGACCGGCGCCCGGACGCTGGAGCCGAGCATGCTCGCGGGTTTCCGGGAGTCCGCCGGCAGGGCCGCCAGGCTTCCCGTGCTCGCCCCCGCTCGCCTGACGTTCCGTCTGGTCGGCGCCGTCCGCGCCGAACTGCACGACCCGCTCACTCCCCTGCTGCTGGTCGGCGCGACCGCGTCGGCTCTCCTGGGGGCGATGGTGGACGGGCTGCTGGTGGCCGGCGCGCTGGGGGTCAACGCCCTGGTGGGAGGGCTCCAAAGGCTGCGCGCCGAGCACGCGCTGGCCGGCCTCAAGCTGGGGCAGCGTCAGGAGGCCCGTCGCATCGTCGACGTGGAGAGCGGGAAGACCCGGTCCGTGGACGCGCGCCGCCTCGCGCCGGGCGAGCTCATCGAGCTGTACACCGGAGACGTCGTACCGGCCGACGGACGGCTGATCGAGGCCGAGGACCTGGAGGTGGACGAGTCCTCGCTGACAGGCGAGTCGTTGCCGACGGCCAAGCAGGTGGACGCCACACCGCAGGCTCCGGTGGCCGACCGTCATTGCATGGTCTTCGCCGGCACCACCGTGGCCGCCGGCCATGGCCGTGCCGTCGTGGTGGGCACCGACGACCAGACCGAGGCCGGGCGTGCGGCCCACCTCGCCTCACACGCTCGGCCGGCGCCCGGCGTCCAGGCCCGGCTGCACGAACTGACCGGCAGGATGCTGCCGTTCACGCTGCTGGGCGGAACGGCCGTGACGGGGCTGTCGCTGCTGCGCGGCCGACCGGTGCGCGAGGCGGTCCGCGGTGGACTGGCCGTCGCGGTGGCCGCCGTTCCCGAGGGGCTGCCGCTCGTGGCGACCGTCGCACAACTGGCGGCAACCCGTCGGCTCAGCCGGATCGGTGTACTGGTGCGCACCCCACGCGCCCTTGAGGCCCTCGGTCGCATGGACACCATCTGCTTCGACAAGACCGGCACCCTCACCCAGAACCGCCTGCACGTGGTGCGCGTCGCCACGGCGGACGGCGACCAGCACCCGGCCGACGCCACCGAGGCGGCACCCCTGTTGCAGTCGGCGGCGCTGACCTGCCGCACCCCCGACCACGAGGCGGGTATCCACGCGCACTCCACGGACGAGGCCATCCTCGCCGCCGCCCCGGCCGGCTCACGGCGCAAGCCCCTCGCGATCCAGCCCTTCGAGGCCAGCCGGGGCTACGCCGCCGCAGTCGGCGCCACCGCGGACGATTCCCGCGTGCTGCTGGTGAAGGGCGCCCCCGAGGTCGTACTGCCTGCCTGCACAGACAGCACCGACGACCTCGCGAAGTCCCTGGCCGCGGACGGCTTGCGGATACTGACGGTCGCCAGCCGCCCGCTGACGGACGCCGAAGAACCTGCCGAGGCGCTCGATCGCCCTCTCGCGGACCTGGAACTCCTCGGCTACGTCGCTCTGGCCGACACCCCTCGTCCCAGCTCCGCGCCGCTGGTTTCCGATCTCCGCGACGCCGGTGTGCGGCCCGTCATGCTCACCGGCGACCACCCGCAGACGGCTCGTGCGGTCGCCGTCCAACTCGGCTGGCCCGACGACGTATCGGTGATCACGGGCGGCCAACTCGCCGAACAGGACCGCGCCGGAGGGGCGCGCCTGCTGGGCGACTGCGACGTGGTGGCCCGCGTCGCACCGGAGCAGAAGCTGCAGGTGATCGAGGCGCTGCAGGCGGCCGGGCGAGTGGTCGCCATGGTCGGCGACGGTGCCAACGACGCCGCCGCCATCCGCGCCTCCGACATCGGCATCGGCATCGCGGTCCGCGGCTCGGCCGCGGCCCGGAACGCGGCGGACCTGGTGATCACCAGCGATGACCTGTCCATGCTCGTCGCCGCCGTCGCCGAGGGCCGAGCCCTGTGGCGCAGCGTCGCGGATGCGATCAGCGTGCTGATCGGCGGCAACGCGGGTGAGATCACTTTTTCGGTGCTCGGGACCCTGCTCTCCGGCGCCTCACCGCTGTCCACGCGGCAGATCCTGCTGGTCAACCTGCTCACCGACATGTTCCCGGCGATGGCGGTCTCGGTCACACCACGCGACGAGACCTCCGAGGACAGCCCCGCCGGTGAATCGGCGTTGGCGGACAGCGTCCCGGTCGGCGTCGCGGCTCTCGGCGATCCGCTGACACGTCAGATCCGCGAACGGGGCATCGTCACCACGCTGGGCGCGAGCACCGCCTGGCTGATCGGCACGATCACGCCCGGCTCCGCGCGACGGACCAGCACGATGGCGCTGTGTGGGGTGGTCGGAGCCCAGCTCACCCAGACCGTGACCGGCCGGCGGCACAGCCCGCTGGTGCTGATGACAGCCCTCGGTTCGGCAGCGGTGTTGGTCGCCCTTGTCGAGACGCCACTGATCAGCCAGTTCTTCGGCTGCACACCGCTCGGTCCGGTGGCCTGGGCCGGAGTGGCCACCGCGATGGGCGTCGCCGTCCTGGGCCCCCGGCTGGTACCGGGAATCGAGGAACTCCTCCGACGGCTCCAAGTCGCTGTCCGGCCATAGACGTCCGCACCTCCCACCCGCGCTGGTCCACTTCGACGGCATCTTCGCCCTGCCGGACCAGGCCCCTGACCCACCCGTGGCAACGCCGCCGGCTTGCGCCGTATCACCGGCCAGATCACCGCACTTACCGACCTGCCCAGCGCTGCTCGCCTCCCCGTCAGCCAACCCGATGGGGCCCTTGTCCAGGCGACCTTGCCGCCAGTGTCGACACCTGAGGGGGCACGGTCTCTGACGGCTATCCGGGGCGGGCGGGAGACCGTCGGTCAGGACTCGGCCTGCTCGGTGATCAGGCGACGCGGCGGTACGTGCCGCAGCATCGGCCGGCATCCCGCGTACTCGCCGTAGCGATGCTTGCGGAGCAGCCGACGAGCGAGAGCGATCCGACGGCCGTGGAACGCCTCGTGCACGCCACGCCCCTCGGCCTGATCCCGCCCCTCGGCCTGATCGTGCTCGACACCGAAATGCGCTGCGGCCCCGAGACGTGGCGCATACAGGGGGCCTGCATCGGCTCAGCGGGAGGCAGTGGTTTCCCGCCCGGCCCGGTTCGTCGTCGTCAAGCCGACGAGAGGTGGGCGAGCTCGCCGGATCCGGCGCCAGAGCGGCCCATGCGGACCGGTAGGCGCGAAGTGCCGCGGCGACGGTCGTGACGTGGGGCACCGACATCTTCGTGTCCGCACCTCGCTGTCCCGGCAGATCACCGTCGGACGGCAGAGCTGCCCGGGCAGGATGAACTCTGCCGTGCGACGGCTTCGCAGCACGCACCGAGTAGGGGTCAGGACTCGGTGATCTCGATGTGCCGCGGCTTGGTGGCCTGCGACTTGGGCACGGTGACGGTCAACACACCTTCGTGCAGGGTCGCGCTCACCTCCTCCGACCTGACATCTGCGGGCAGGAGGGCCTGGTACTCGAAACGGCCGGTGCGGCGGGTGCTGCGGCGCAGGACGCCTTCGCGCTCCCGCTCCTTGCACTCCCCGGTGATGCGCAGTTCCCGCTCGCTCATCTCGATGTCGATGTCGTCCCGCTTGATCCCGGGCAGGTCGGCCTCGATCACATAGGCGTCGTCGGTCTCCCGCATGTCGGCCGCAGGGGACCAGGCCGGCTCGCCTGGGGCGGATGTGCTTTCCAGCAGCTGGTTCATCCGCTGGAACAGCTCGTCGAACTCGGCAGCGATGGGTTCACCCCATCCGAAGCCTGGAAGCCGCCGCTCCAGCAAGCTGCCGGGCCGGTGTCGTACGGGCAGCGTCATCGCGGTTCACCTCCGCGAGGTGGGGCAATGTGGGTCACTTTCCATGGTGCGCGTCTCCGCCCGGCCGGGCGAATCAACCGCCGTTGACTGCCGGTTCGCACCGTCCTCATCGACCGCAACGCCGAGACGCCCCGTGAACGCCGGCTCGCTACGCGCCAGGACACGCTGCACGTGCTCCCGCGATTCCGTGTACGGCGAGGTGGAGTCGCAACACACCGTGAGCGGCCAGTCCTGCATGGTCACCGGGCGGGCAGGAACGAACGCCTCTTCGCGCATCGCTGAGGCCGACGGCATCGACCCGGACGGCGCTGACGGACGGCACCCGTCAGCGGAATGCTCATCCGCCTGTCGGTGTTCCATTAGTTGAATGTTGGCTCTTGGCCGTCGTGACGCGGCGGTGTGCGGCGCGTTCGCCGACCCGCCGGGACACATACGGGACTGAGAACGATGCGCACGTATGTCACTCCGCACATGGCGGACGCAGCCGTCGCGGCCATCGACGCGCAGGGCGTCGTGACCGCGTGGAGCCGTGGTGCCCGGCTGCTGCTCGGATACACGCCGGGCGAGATCGTCGGGCGCCCGGCGGCCGGTCTCCTGGGCTCCGGTCTTCCCGACGCGGCCCGGCGGAGGGCTGCACAGAGGCAGGCGTGGACAGGGCGGGTCGCGCTGCGCGACCGAGGGGGCCGCCAGGTGGAAGCCGACCTGCGGGCCTGTCCGCTCATGGACGCCGAGCAGCACGTGCAGTGGTTCCTCCAGGCCGACGTTCCGCAGGAGGCCGACGGCGCCGACCTGGTGCTGCAACGCAGCCTGCTCTCGCACCACCGCCCGACGCGGCTGGCCGTGGAGACCGGAACCCGCTATCTGCCGGCCGACGCGCAGGCCGGTGTGGGCGGCGACTGGTTCGACGTCATCCCTCTCTCGGGCGCCCGCGTGGCCCTGGTCGTCGGCGACGTCGTCGGCCACGGCATCCACGCCTCCGCCGCGATGGGCCGACTGCGCACAGCGGTACGTACCCTCGCCGACGTCGATCTCACCCCTGACGAACTGCTGACCCAGCTCGACGACCTCATCCTCGAAGAGATCGAAGAGGGCATCGAATCGGTCGGCGAAGTGGGCGCGACCTGCCTCTACGCCGTCTACGACCCCATCTCCGGCCACTGCACCATGGCCAGCGCGGGCCACCTCGCGCCGGCCCTCGTCACCCCCCACGGCGCGGTGCGCTTCCTCAACGTGGTCCCCGGACCGCCGCTCGGCGTGGGCGGGCTGCCGTTCGAAGCCACCGACAGCCGGCTGCCCGAAGACAGCCTGATCGTTCTGTACACCGACGGACTGGTCCGAACCCGCCACCGCGACATCGGCTCCGGACAGCGGAGCCTGCTCGACACCCTGAGCCGAGCCGCTCCCTCGCCCGAGGCGGCATGCGACCGTATCGTCGAAACACTCCTGCCCGGCACCCCGGACGACGACGCCGCCCTGCTCGTCGCACGCACCCACATCATGGGCGCCTCCCATGTGGCCTCCTGGAATCTCCCCGCCGATCCATCCGTCGTCGCCACCGCACGCCGACGGGCCGCACGCCAGCTCTCGGTCTGGGGACTCCGGGACGCCGCCGACAGCACCGAACTGATCGTCAGCGAACTGGTCACCAACGCCATCCGCCACGCCCACCCCCCGATCCAGCTGCGGCTCATCCACGACACCGCCCTGATCTGCGAGGTCTCCGACGCCAGCAGTACGACCCCGCACCTGCGCCGGGCCCGTGCTCTGGACGAGGGCGGTCGCGGCCTGTTCCTGGTGGGTCAGGTCGCCGAGCGCTGGGGCACCCGGCACACGCCCACCGGGAAGACCGTCTGGGCCGAGCAGCCCCCGCCGCTACGCCACCCGGTCCAGCCATACCGAGCGCCCGCACCGCAAGCGCTCTCCGCGGACAGGCGCACCAAGGCTGCAAGGCGGACCACCCGCACCCGTGGGGCAAGGGGCCCGGGACGAGGTTCCGAGGCCGACGTCCCCTGTGGCGGGACGACAGCCACGGCCCCAGATCCCACGGGGTGAGGAGGCGCTCAACCATGGCGGAGATGCTCGTCACAGAAGATCAAGTGGTCGTACATCTGGCGTGGTGGGAAAAGGCGGCCGCCCGTCGTGGCGACGTTCGTGTGCCGCTGGCGGCCGTGTGCCGGGTGACCGTCGAGCCTGACTGGTGGCGAGCCCTGCGCGGGGTGCACGAGCGCGGCATCTGCATGGCCGGCACCCTGTCCATCGGTGCGCGCTGTCATCAGGCCGGGAAGGACTTCGCAGCAGTGGGACGGGACAGACCCGCGGTATGCGTCGAACTCCGGCCTCCCGCCCCCTTCCGCCTTCTCGCGGTGTCCGCACGGGACGACGAGGAAGCCGCGGCAACGGCCAGGGCCATCGCCCGGGCCGCGCCGAACATCGACACATCAACGCCGTGCCGGCAGCCCCTCCCCGTATCCGGTGAATCGGAATGGGCGGTGGCGGCGGAACGCGGGATGGGTCAGATCACGCTGGGCACGAACAGCGCCCGGTAGTGCTGCGCGCGCCCGGCGGGACGTCCTTCCTCGCATGACCACCTCCGTCCGGGTCGACCATCGACCCGGCATTTCCCCTTCCTGAGCGCGGCTCACTCTCCATAAAAGGTATATACATAAAGCCCCTTATGGAGAGGAGGCGACAGCACCCCGAGATTGCAGAGATGCGGGAGCGACTCGAACGCACGGCTTCCTCGGGCAGGGCGATCGCCCTTGAGGGTCTGAGCCTCCTGGCTGGCGTATATGCCGCGATTTCGCCCTGGGTCGTCCACGAACGGATGTTCCGCCTGGCATGGACCATTGCGCCCTTCGGCGTCTGGCTTCTCGTCTCCCCCTGGGTGGTCACCGCCACCCATGGCGCACGGGCAGGCATCGCCTGGAACAACTGCCGGGTCGGCGCTGTCACCCTTCTGCTGGGCTGAACCCATGAGCGTGTCGCATCCGCTCACCGGTACGACACGCTCTTGCCAGACTGCCCCGGACCGGATTGTGAGTGGGTCATCCCGGTCTTGTTGGACCTCCGTGTGCTGGAGCGGTCGGGTCTACTGCCTGTCCTCGATGGACCGGCACGTCATCGCCAACAGGGCGCCGAGCCGGGCGCCACCACCTCCGTCTTCCCCTCTGACGCGGCGGTGCGCGACTTCCTGCGCGCCGAGGACCGCGAGGCCGGTTTCCGCGAACCGGACGCACCGGTACGACGCTGCCGGGCGAGGTGGGACGGGCGATGAGCGGTTCGAGCATGGCGAGGTCGATCTCGCAGGGGGCGAGCCCATCAGGCAGGCCGTCATCGGCTTCTCCGCCAACCTCAGCCTGTGCGACTTCGCCGTGGCCGCCGTCATCGTCGTCGGCCGCCGGACCGACCGGCCGTGAGCTTCGACGTCAACCCACTTCCCGCGAGTTCCTCGCCGACCTCGCCAGGACGGGTGCCACCTTCGACCTGATCGCCGCCAGAGCGCATATCCACCAGGCAGGCTGGCTCGGCCGCTCCGGCACCGACGATGGCGCGGTCTGGCTCTCCTCCCCGGAGACGGCCGCCGTCTCCGCCCTCACCGGCACGATCACCGACCCCCGCGCATCGGCAGCCGGGAAGGCGCGCCGTTCCCGGATCTGCGGCTGCCCGAGCTCGCCTCCGTCAACCGCGCCGTGCCGGAGCCCCCGCTGCCGTCTGGGGAGGCGGCCCGGAGCGAGCTGGAACGCGGCCCCGACATCTCCGGGCTCCCCGACTTCGACCCGCTGCCCGACGAGCTGACCGGTCCGGCCCTCCTCCAGTGCGGCGGCCCCCTGCGCGCCGCCGACCTGGCCGCCGACGACAGGCCCGGCGACTACGACCGCATCGACACCGGCGACGGGCTACGGCAGACCGGCCTGCACAACACCACCAAGGGCGAGACCTACCAGGTCCGCCACCGCCTCTCCGACGGCCGCCCGCGCACCGTACTCGCCGGAGGCACCTTCGCCTCCGGCGAGTACCCGCCTACTCCTCTGGGGCTCCTTCGTCCACCCGGTGGGTCGTGGACCAGGTGGCGCCACACCGGCAGTGCGAGAACTCGATCAATTCGCCGCCATCGCTCACACTCAGGCCGTCCCACACGCGGACGTGAACGTGTTCACCCATTGCAACTCCTTTGATTAGCGGAATGCTATTCAGCGATTTACCTAACGGACAGGAGCGCCCACATGTTGAGATTTGGATTACCTGCGTGTCTGCGTGAAATATCGGCGCCGAAAAAGGGGCAGGGCGCCCGGCCGAGGCGGGGGGGCACAGCTGGTGGAGGTCCTGCCGCACGCGGCGCAGTGACCCGGCTTAGGCTCTTCGTTGAGGGCCAGGGGCTTCTTCGGGCCGAGCGCGGGGGTCGCCATAAGTCGCCGGACGCCGGCCGGGATCTGCGCGCATATCCCGTCAACCGCCGACACACTGCCGGAGCGGACGTACTCCTCGACCTTCTCCGCGATCGACTCGCCGACCCCAGGAATCTCCTACAACTCCTTGGTATCCAGCGTGGACACATCGGCGTGGTAACCGCTCGCGCGGGCGGCCGTCTCGTAGACGCGTGCAGGCGCCGGGGCGGGCAGCGCGCACTGCCGTGCGCTGACGCCGATGCAGTGGATTTATGGTGGTCATGAGGAACTTTCCCCGGGTTCTGCCCGGTCATCGAGCCGAACGGAGGTGTACGCCGCTTCACCTGGTGCCCTGCTTGCCCGTCCGCGGGGGTGTCATGCGAATCGAACTGATCCAACCCGCCGCCAACGTGCTCTTCGACATGCCGGACGAGACGCACGAGGAGATCATCGCGCTCATCGACGCGGTCGCCGAGGGCGCGGAGACCCGGGCGCCGGACCTGGCAGCGGCGTTCGGCGAGTGGTGCTGGCTCGTCTACACCGTGCACGGCGACGTGGTCGAGGTACTGGACGTCGGCTGCGCACGGTGAGTCCTTGCCCGGCCGCGTGGGTGTCACCCCGTATCGGGCCGGGACTCGTAGTGCAGGCTGTGGAAACGACCGTCCTCCTCGCACCCTGCGGGATCGCCTCCGAGTGCCCGTACCGCCTCGATCGCATACCGCTGTTCCCGCTCGTCGGTGAAGAGACGCTGCGGATAGGTGCGGGTGACGTCGACGGTAGTACTCAGACCGTGTGCGGCCAGTGCCCGGACGATCGGGTGGTACGACACCGTCCGCAGGACGAACGCGCTGACCCACACCGGCCTTCGGACGCCGCCCAGCAGTGCCGTGAACGTCCGGGCGGTGACATAACTGCCGCCGCCGGTCAGCGTGATGAGGCCGACCTCGGCGAGCGCGCCGCTCAGGCCGGCCCCCGGCGGGCCCTGCTCCAGGTCGTCGGTGAAGCCGGCGTCCAGCAAGCCCACCTCACACGCGTACCGCACGGCGGGTGCCGCAACGTCCAGGCCGAACACGGGTACGGCGTCCGGTCGACGCCGCTCGGCATAGAACTCCTTGTCCTGCGCCGCGAGTTCCGCCGTGGGCATCGTCCGGCGCCCCGGAGCGGTGTACCGCTCGTACATCTCCGCCAGCGTGACGTCGTGGTTCACCAGTGCGGCGTTGATCCCGTACGAGCAGCACACGTCCAGCATCGCCGGCCTGCCCCGGTGGCCATCGGCGAGCGCGGCCCGGTCGGCCGCCACCTGCCGGAAGACGGGCTGGGCGTGATGCGGGATCTCGTACTCAAGCGGGGCCAGCCGCCGGAAGTACGCGCGGGGGTCCGGACGGTCGTAGATGTCGTCGAACCGTGACTTGCCGCCCGCCACGCCCTCGGCACCACCAGGGCAGTACTCGGTCATTCCGCACCTCTCCTCCCGGAACGGGGATATACATCCATCATGTTCCGCCTTCCGTGCCGGATTCTCGGGAGCACGTGAGATCGCCGCGCAGGCGCCATCGGTGCCGCGGACCTACGGTGGTCACATGGGCGCCGGCAAGCCGGGCCGACGTAGCGGAGGAGGCTGGGGTGGCGGAAAACTTCGTCTGGGTGACCACGCGTCGCATTCGGCCGGGCACCCTCGATGACTTCGAGAGGGCGTGGCGGCCGGCCACCCGTCCACGGGGTATGCGCCGTGCTTTCGCGTACTGGTCCGAGGACGGACAGGAGATCACCGGCGTGTCCTTCTGGGAGTCCCAGGAGACGTGCGACGCCTGGCGGACGTCCGAACCGGAGACGCAGCGGCGTGCCGCCATGGCCCCGTACGTCGTGGAGGAGCGGGAAGGCTTCTACCGTGGCCGTGAGCTCGCGATTCCCAGCGGTAGCCCCGGGTGAGCGACGCCCTCGCACGCCGCCGCCCGGTCGGGTCAGCGGGACGGACGCCCACGCCTCTCATACCCGGTCACGGACGGTGTTCGACGGGCGCGGGCCGGCATGAGTGCCTCGGCGACGGGGAACCCGGTGGGCATGGAAGGCGCGCCTGTGACTGTCCAGCCGCCGGGCCCCGACGGCGGCCGGCAGGTCACGATCCATGGCGAGTTCGTCGGTACCGCGTACCACCTGCTCGATGTGGTGGAGTTTCTGCGCCGGGAGGGCCTCCCGGAGACCGACACGACGGTCGACGACTCGGACCTGATCGAGTGGCGCGGTGGTGGGCCACAGGCCTGGACGTCGGGCGAGTGAGCCGGGTGTCGGTCTCCAGCAGGTTGGCGAGGTCGTAGGCGTGTTCCTCTGCCTGTCCCGGGATGGACTCCATCATGCGCCGGGTGGTGGGGTTGTGGTCTCCATCCACCGGATCCACCGGGTGAGCTCCAGATATGAGCTCCTGATAACAGGCGATCACGATCCGCCCGGCGAGCAGGTTGCAGTTGGGAGACTCGCAGCGCGTGCCGGCGTGGCGGATGCGGCGCAGCCGGCACACCACCTCGGTGGCGACGACATCGTTGGGGATGCCGATCACCTTCTCCTGTCCGGACCGTAGGCGTCGCTGGCAGCAGCACGGTGGTCGGCGCGAGTACCGGTCATCTGCCCTGCCGCTGGTTCAGGGCACGGCGGTAGGGCCGGACGAGATCGGAGCCTGACCGGCCGACCGCGCCCTCGCCGCCTTCGCCCCGGCCGGCTCACCCGGCTCACCCGCCGAGCGTGCGACTCCGCCTTGGTGTCCTCGTGCGCGTACGCCAGGGCAGCGACCCTGCTCCACCACACGGCCTGCCCGAAGCCCTCGCGGGCGGACCCGGATCCACCATGGTCGAGCCGGAGTGCACCGCCACGTACTCAAGACGCATGAGCGTCACGATCGAGATCTACGTCGACGAGCACAAATCTCCAGGTCATGCTGATCCGGTTGCCCGGTGCTGCCGTCGGGTCCAGCCGAACCGGCGCCTCGCGCGGACACGAGGGGCGGTGTCCTGATCGTCGTTCCGGACTCCGGGTAGGGATCTTTCATGCAACGGATCACGGTGGCGGTGGGTGGCCGACCGATCGTGGCCTGACGGATCGCGGGCCGGGCACCGTCGGTGGTGTGCGTCCACGGTGCCGGAGTCTCCAGCCGGGAGTTCCGGCCGTTCACCGAGATCCTCGGTCATCGTCACGACACGTGGACCGTCGACCTTCCCGGGTTCGGCGCCAGCGCCGGACCCCGGCACCCGCTGGTATTGCGGGCGCTGGCCGACCTGCTCGTGGAGTGGCTGACCGCCGTCGACCTGGACCACGTGGTGCTCCTCGGCGGATCCTTCGGCTGCCAAGTGGCGGTGGATGCCGCCGTGCGGCATCCGGACCGCGTCGTCGGGATGGTGCTCGTGGGACCCACCGTCGACCCTGCTGCCCGGCCCTCAAGCACGGGACCCGCGCCCCGGCGACAGCGAGTACCACCACGTTATGGCGCACTGGCAGTGCGACGGGGCGTTCCGGAGGTAACAAGGATGTGGTGGCCGTCAACTACGACGTCACCTACAACATTGCCAGTCCGCACGCCTGGCCTGCGGGAGCGATGGTCGGATTCGGCCCGGTGAGCAGTGGGTGCGTCCAGCGGGGCTCTCTGCACTACTACGGAGACGGCTCGGAGATGGACATGCCGGTGGGTGGCTGTGGCTCCTCCTACACGGCACCTCCGGTGGGTACGTCTCGGATCGGCTTCTCGTGCAGGACCGGCGCCGCCGGCATGCAGGCCGTGCGCGGTGGTGGTCCGCTTCACTCGCCCGTGAGGGAGTTCATGAGGTCCCCCACGGGGGCGTGGGCTGTGGCTGTCAGTAGCCGATGGTGAAGCGGCGCTGCACGAAGCGCGGCAGCTCCGCCTCATCGATCAAGGCGATGGCCGCGTCCTCCACCGAGATGCGGCTGCGGCCGTCGGCGTCCAGGACCGGCTGGTCGCCGCCGATCCGGAAGCGGCCGGTGCGCTCGCCGGGGCCGATCTCCTCCGCGGGGCTGAAGTAGGTCCACAGCCGGTTCGAGGTCCGCAGGACGGCCAGGGCGTCGCGGTGACCGCGTACCGCTGCGGCGTATTCGCGGGGCAACCCAAGCTGGTCGAGGGCGGCGTGCAGCAGTTCGTCGGAGTCTGCGCGCACCACTCCCGGTTCGATTTCGAGGCTGCCGGCGCCGCCGATCACGATGAGCCGGGTCTGTGGGCGGCTCTCCAGAGCCTTCAGCAGAGCCCGCGCCGCCGTCGCATAGACGGTCGGGTCGGCGATCGAGCGCCGGACGGTGTCCGCGAAGTCCTTGGCGGCATTACCCGGCTGAAATCCGCTGATCAGGACGTCGAGGCCGGGCAGGATGCCCGCGATGCTCTTCGGGTCCAGGACGTCGACGCTCGTCCAGGTGATGTTGTCCCGACGCTCCTCGCGCTGCGCCTGAACGGCGTCCCGACTGAACGCCTTGACGTTGTGGCCTCGGTCGAGGGCCTCGGTGACGACCCGGCTGCCGATGGTGCCCGTGGCTCCGATGACTCCGATGTGCATGTTCTCCCCTGTGCATGCAGAAGTAGGACGCCACTGTTGGTGACGCCGTGCAGAAACTATACGGCGTGAAGTTAAGTTACAAGGATCAGTAAGTCGACGCTGTAGAGTGCCAGTTGTGACAGCCACGGGAAGCAGGGGAAGACGCGAGCGGCTCCGGGCCGAGACCACGGCCGAAATCAAGGAGGTGGCACTGGCGTTGATGGCCAAGGGCGGGCCGGACGCCATCACCCTGCGGGCCATCGCCCGCGAGATGGGCATGACCGCCAACGCCATCTACGGGTACTTCCCGACCAGGGACGACCTGGTCACCACGCTGATCAACGACGTGTACACCGCCTTGGCCGACGCTGTGGACACGGCCTGGGAAACCACGCCCTCCGCCGATCCAGCCATCCGGATCGAGGCGTGGGCCAACGCCTTCCGGACCTGGGCCCTGGTCAACCCCCAGGGGTTCCGCCTCATCTACGGTGACCCCGTGCCCGGCTACCAGGCCCCCGAGGGAGGCCCCGCCCCGGATGCCGCTCGCCGGGTCTGCACCGGGCTCACCGCCCTCGCGGCAGCCGCCTGGCCCCACGCCCGGCACCTCTACCAGGACAGCGCCTTCGACTGGTCCGACTTCGACCGTGGGCTCCTCGAAAAGGTGCGTCCGGCCTTCCCGGACTTGCCGCCCGCAGCCGTCGCCCTCGCCCTGCGCATCTGGGGGCACCTGCATGGACTGGTGTCACTGGAGGTCTACGGCCACATGCACACCCAGACCACCAGCCCGGAGAAGCTCTTCCGGGAGGAACTCACCCAGCTCATACAGACGCTGCGCATCCCACGTCGACGCTGAGCGTCCCAAACGCCGACAGGCTCGGTGAACTCCGGAATTGGGCATGCCCCACGTGCGAGGGCGGAGACGTTCGAGGAGCTGTCCGCGCTGGTCCACGACGCGGCCGGCCTCGACGTGGACGAGCACGGTGCTGTAAGTGCGGCCCTTGCAGAAGGCGAACTCGTCCACTCCCAGCACCCGCGGGGCGCGGTCCGGTACCGTCGCCGCCTTCAGCAGCCTGATGAGCAGCCGGGTCCGGCCCGCGGTCATCCGCAGACGTCGGCACAGCCAGGTGGCCGGGCGTCCGCCGAGCTCGATCGTGATCCGACCGCAGTCAGCCCGTCAGCCCGGTGCTGGAGCGGCGGCGTCGCTCGGACAGGCCCGGCACCTGCTCGACGAACGTCTTGCGGGACCAGCTCTTCCGGTCGCAGAAGTGCCGGCGCACCCGCGGCCGGACGATGACCTGGCGAGGGTCCAAAGGCCGCTCGTTCAGGGTGTGTTGGTACGTGCTGTGCACGCGCCTCGCCTGCTCGCCGCAGTCGAGGCACCGGCCCGGACGAGCCGGCCACACCGCATCCACCACCAGGACGCTGGAGGAGCCGTTCACCCGCCCCACCCGCACATCGATCCCGGGAAACAGCACATTCTGCGGGCAGAGCCAATTTCAGGAATCCTCATCAGCCCGTGTGTCCGGTCGCGGTGTGGATGGCCCGGTACCGGCCGATGGACGACACCGATCACCGACTGGACGGGTGGACGACCACGGCGAGAAGTGGGGTCAGGGACTCAGCGTCGTTCACCAGAACTGGCCGTACCGGATCACCGGATGGTGGGAGGATCCCGCCGAGCAATGATCGTGCCGTCCGGCCGTTCCCGGGCTGCTCGGCCTCCGTTCGAAGGAACGGGAGACGCTACAGCTACCCGGAAGGGCCGGGCCTGCGTCCCCGCGTGAAGGACATCATGACCATCGGCACAGCGAAAGTGATCACCATGGCGGCAGCCGCAGCCGCCATGCTGCTCCTCTCCGCGTGCCGCACGGGAAAAGGAGACACGTCGTTGCCATCGTCCGCCTATCACGGCAAGGACCCCACCATGGGGAAGCCGTCGACCACCGCGTCCGCGCCGCCGTTCGCCCCGACACCGGCTCGTGCCGTGCTGCCGCCGGAGCCGACCGGCGAGGTACGAGAGAGATACATAAGCGCCTTGTTGGGAGCACGTCCCGCGTTCCTGGGAACCACTCCGGAGCAGGTGATCCAGTGGGGACGTGAGCACTGCGCGAGTCTGGGCGGCCGAGACGAGATCGCGGCAGCCAAGCGGCGTTTCGCCTCCCCGCACAACCCCGTGACAACGGACCAGGCACGGATGATCAACGCGGCGGTGAGGGCGTACATCTGTCCGCAGGACAAGTACCGCTGGCACCAGAGCTGACGGGAACGATCTGAGCACCTGTCGAAGCCCCCGTCAGCCTCTAGGCGAATTCCAGGAGTCGTGGCAGCACGGGTGATCAACTGGCTGCGGCCAGGGGCTTGGCGGCGACGCCGTCCAGGCGCTCGCGGCTGTGGACGGTCAGCTCGGTGCCGTTGGGGAAGTACTGCCGCAGCAGCCGGTTGGTGTTCTCGTTTCGGTCCCCGCTGCCGGGGGCTGGCGGGGTTGTAGAAGTAGACCGGGATGTGGCGTGCGGGCAGGTGGGCGAGCAGCACGTGTCGGGTGGCCCGCTCGACGAGGGTGGCGTTCGCGGACTTGCCGTCCTTGCCGATGATGAGGTCGCCTGTCCAGTGCCCGAGGACCGCTCGATCGGCGGCCTCTGCGGGCCGGTCGCTGATCATCACCATGCCCTTGATGGCGCTGGGCCGGCGCTTGTCGGACTGGCGGCGCGGCCGGCGCATGGCCCGGCCGGTTCGAAGTACCTTGGTCAGTTCGCGGCGGAGCTCTCCACGGCCCTCGACGTAGAGGGCCTTGTAGGTCGTCTCGTGGACCACGCGCATCTCCGGCCGGTCGGGAACCGTCTGCGCAGAGCGTGAAGGCTCTGCTCGGGGGTCCAGTGCCACTCCCGACGACTACCAGAACTCAAGCTACGGTCGGCGGGGGCCTCGTCGTATATGGATCCGGTCAACTGACGGAATATTTGTAGTTTACGCCAATACGACGCGACGGCCGACCCCGTAGAGACTGCCGAACAGACGGACAACCACACGCACACGCAGGGGGAATGACGCATGGCCAACGCACGTGAGCAGTACGACCGGATCGGCGAGGCCTTCGAGGGCTTCAAGGCGCTGCCGATCATCCAGTACGGGGAAGTTCCTGGCGTCCTCGCCGAAGTCGGCGACGTCACCGGCAAGAGTGTCATCGATTTCGGTGGGGGAACTGGATTCTACGCCCGCGAGTTCAAGCGGCGCGGTGCGGCCGATGTCTTCTGTATCGACATCTCCGGCGAGATGATCGCGGTCGGCGAGAAGATCGAGCAGGCACAGCCGCTGGGTGTGCGATATGCCGTCGGCGACGTCGCCGAGCTGGCCGAGCCCGGGGAGCCGTTCGACATCGCGGTAGCGGTACAGCTTTTCAACTACGCCGACGACATGACGGCTGTCGAAAAAATGTGTCGCACGATCCATGCCAGCGTGAAGCCGGGGGCACCGTTCGTGCTGTTCGCGCAGAACCCCGACTACCGTTTCGACGGTCCGCCGCTGGACAAGTACGGATTTCGCTGCGAAGCCAGGGAAGGAGATTCGGAGCACGGTATCCCGACAAGGATTACCGCCCTGCTGCCGGGTCAAGAGGTCTCCTTCGATGCGACTCCTCCGAAGCGCGAGACATACGAGCGGTGCCTGGCAGAGGCGGGATTCACTGACGTCACATGGATTTCGCTGCCCATCTCACCGGCCGGGATCGAGAAGTTCGGAAGTGACTTCTGGCAGGACTTCTATGCCAACCCGCCGCTCACCCTGCTGCGGTGCCGCGCCTGATCCACACCTCGGAGCCCTCGCCGGCCTTCCGGTCAGTGGGGCCCCCATCCAGCCGCCGTCTTCGGCCGCATTGCCCAGGGAATCGCGACCGGCGTCACACTGAACCGCCTGGCCGGAGCGGCGGAAAAGTCATCGAAGTAGCGGCTGGGCAGCCGTCCGCAAGGCTGCCGCCGCGGGTTCCCCGAACTTCACCACGCCGCCGCATGATCCTGAAGCTCCCGCCGCCGACGCCCAGCGGACAGGATCAGACCTCCTGGCCCTGCCTCATGACGGTCGGAGCGCGTACGGCATCCAGCCCAGCGATCTGAGATGTGCCACGAGGCGGCGGCCTCCGTAAATCGGCGGCATCCAGGCGGCATCGGCGTCTACATGAAGGACATCGGCCGCGGCATGGAAGTCCTTGACGGGGTTGAAGACCCTGTTGATCGAGTCGGCGACACCTGCCGCGTACTCGTCAGGGTGGTTGTCCCAAGCCTCGGACATGAACGCGGCGAGCCAGGTGTGTTCGTCCCGAACGACGCAGGATGATCAGCGCCGCCAGGACGCCTCAATCGCTACGGAGTTCGTGGGGGCTGAGGTAACGCTGGGAGACCGAGAACTTGCCCAGCTCGACCGGCTGGCCCGCCTGACCACCCGTCCCTGCACTTCGACGACGAAGTCGCGGCGATGCCCCTCGATGACTACGGCGGCACTGCTGTGGCGCGCCGCCGCACACGGCCGCCGACACCTGTACCCCTACCCCGCCCCGCTGTCGCGGTGACCACGCCCGGCCGTGGCGGAGATGTCGACGTCGGCCACGTACGTGGCGAGCCGGAAGCGGAAGTCGGCGTGCTGGGCGCACTTGGGCCTTCGGCAGGTGCGGTGAAGGGGGGTACGTCCCTGTTCGCTTCGAAGCCGAGAGCTCGGGGCGCGTGCCGGGCGTCGCGACGGAGCGAACGTTGCCTGGCGGGGCACTAGCGCGTGGCGAGCCGCTCCAGCAGGGCGGCGCTCCGTGCCAGCAACGCCCGCTCCTCTTCCGTGAGTTCGGCCTCGATGGCCTGCGCGAGCCACCCGGCCCGGCGGCCGCGCTCCGCTTCGAGCGCGGCCCGGCCCGCGTCCGACAGTTCGACCAGGGACTTGCGGCCGTCGGTGGGGTGCGCGCGGCGCGTGATCAGGTTCTGTTCCATGAGAAGCCCCACCGCCCGGGCCATCGACTGGGGGCGTACGCGCTGATCGGCGGCGAGGTCGCTGGTGGTCATGGCGCCGTTGCGGTCGAGTGCACCGAGCACGGCGGCCTGGCCCAGCGGGATGCGGTCCTCGTGTTTGACGCGTCGGGTGAGCTTGCCCATCGCTGTGCGCAGTTCGACGGCGATGGCGGCGGCTTCCGAGGTGGGCATAGGGCACTTTACCCCGTTGGTCAGCGAGGCTGTGCACCTGACCTGCACAGCAATGCTGTACAGCAAAACTGAGCAGCATTGCTGTACAGTTTGCCGTTGTCGGGCTCAGCGCCAGCGTCGTCGCAGCCGGGGCCACGGCACACCACAACGGGAAGGACGTCCCATGTCCGCAAAGGCAGTCGGAACCGTCGACGCCGGCATCGAGAGCGTCACCGCCCGCCGGATCATCGACAGCCGGGGCAACCCCACGGTCGAGGTCGACGTCGTTCTGGCGGACGGGTCCCTGGGGCGCGCGGCTGTCCCCTCCGGCGCCTCCACCGGGGCCCGGGAGGCCGTCGAACTACGCGACGGAGACTCCGCGCGTTGGCACGGCAAGGGCGTCGACAACGCGGTGGCCCACGTCAACGGGGAGATCACGGCGTCCGTGCGCGGCCGGGACGCGGCGGACCAAGCGGGCCTCGACGCCGCGCTGGTCGCCCTCGACGGCACCGCCACGAAGTCCCGGCTCGGCGCCAACGCGATCCTCGGCGTCTCCCTCGCCGCCGCCAAGGCCGCCGCCGCGGCCCACCGCCAGCCCCTCTACCGCTACCTCGGCGGCGCCGACGCCCACCTCCTGCCGCTGCCGATGATGAACATCGTCAACGGCGGCGCCCACGCCGACAATCCGCTGGATTTCCAGGAGTTCATGATCGCGCCCGTGGGCGCGGACACCTTCGCCGAAGCGGTACGCATGGGCAGCGAGGTCTTCCACACCCTGCGCCGCGATCTGCTGGCAGCCGGGCACTCCACGGGCGTCGGCGACGAGGGCGGGTTCGCGCCCGCGCTGCGTACCGCCGAGGAGGCGCTCGACTTCGTGATGACCGCCATCGAGCGCACCGGCTACCGCCCCGGCACGGACATCGGCCTGGTCATGGACCCGGCGTCGTCGGAGTTCTTCCGCGACGGGGTGTACGACTACGCGGGCGAGGGGGTCCGCCGCACCCCCTCCGAGCACGCCGACTACCTGACCAAGCTCATCGACGCCTACCCGGTCGTCTCCATCGAGGACCCGATGGCGGAGAACGACCTGGAGGGCTGGCGCGAGCTGACCGCCCGCGTCGGCGACCGCTGCCAGCTCACCGGCGACGACGTGTTCTGCACCAACGAGACGCTGCTGCGCGAGGGTATCCGCACCGGCGTCGGCAACTCGGTCCTGGTCAAGGTCAATCAGATCGGGACCCTGACCGAGGCGCTGGCCGCCGTGGCCACGGCCCATCAGGCGGGCTGGACGGCTGTCATGTCCCACCGCTCGGGCGAGACGGAGGACACCACCATCGCGGATCTGGCGGTGGCCACCGGCTGCGGTCAGATCAAGACCGGCTCGCTCTCCCGCTCCGACCGCACGGCGAAATACAACCAACTGATCCGGATCGAGGAGGAGTTGGGCGAATCGGCACGCTACGCGGGCCGCTCCGCACTACGTCGGGCCTGAACAGCAGGCAGAGATGGAGGCCACGCGGGCTCCCAGATCGATCGGGGGCCGCTCGCGTGCCAGGGAGACAGATCTCTGCAGGGCGGCCTGGGCGTGCGTGGTGTCGGCGACCTCGACCTGGCGGCAGCGTCGGACCTTATGAGCCTTGCGAAGACGGGTCTGCACTGCGGGTCGGCCGTTGTCGGCGCGCGGCCCGTTGTGGGTGCCGTCGGGCTCATCGCAGGTCGGTCGGCAGCGCGGCGTTCCCGCGTTCGAGCAGCACGCCCTGAGCGGCGAGCTGGAGGCGCAGCGTCTGGGTGAGCGCGAGCGCCGCGGCCGCGGAAGCCGAGTACCCCGCCATCCCCGGCACCGACGCTAGCGTCGCCAGCGACAGCACGTTGACCATGGCCCCGCGCGACCGTCGCAGGTGAGGCGTGAACGCCTGCGTGACGGCTTCCGGCCCGAAGAAGTTGACCGTCAGGTGCTGTGACAGCACCTGACGGTCCCCGAAATCGTCGAAGATCGCCAGTCCCGCGTTGTTGACAAGCACGTCCAGATCCTCGATCTGCTCCGCGACCGCTTCGATCTGCGCGGCCTGTGCCGCTGGATGTGACCGACCAGGCAGGGCTGCCGCGTCGCGGCGTAGACGCGTCGCGCCTTCCGGCGCGGAACCGCCTCGACCAGTGCGCGTCCGATGCTGCGGTTGGCACCGGTCACCGGTGTAGAGGCGCAGCGCCGCGACCTCCTCCTGGCTGCCCGGATCGGCCTGGACGGCTTCGAGGCCGGTTCCTCGGTCCGGACGTGGCTGCACCGCATCGCCACAAACCGCTGCCTCAACGCCCTGCGCACCACTCGTCGCCGTCCGGTGCCGGCGGAGCCGTCGGTGGCCTCTCGTCCGGGGCCCTCCCGTCTGGGCGAGTCCCCGTGGTTGCAGGCCTACTCCGACTTCCTCTTCGACTGCCTGCCCGACCAGAACCCCGACCCGGCCCTCATCCTGCGCGACGTCCTCGGTCACCGCACCGCGGCAACGGCGGAACTGCTGGGCCTCACCGAGAGCGCAACTGACCCCCGCTGACCGGAAGTACCGGCGGCGCGCCGTGGTCGAGTCTGCAGTCGTACCCCGAGCATGGCCCCGTCCACGGCGGGCCGGCGAGCTAGCCCGCCGTTCCCGGCCGTCACGCTACGGCCTGCCCTGGGCCAGCTGGGTAGCGGTGTTCTCGGTCCAGAGCAGCGTCCAAAAGCGACTGGGCTCTTACGCCTTACGGCCTCTGGCCGAGACTTCACCGGGCCTGCGAGCGCCTCAGCTGGAGGGTCTGAGCGTCCGTGCCGGCTGGGCAGCTTGTGCCCGCACGCCGGAGGCCGACGATGTGGATGACCGCGCCGACTGCGACGGCCAAGACGGAGACGACCATCAAGGCGATCTCCGACGCGGCGGCAAACACGACATCGGCCCGGGCGGCACGCACCCGCCAGTCGAATTCCGGATCGACCAGCCCCCCGGGATCCCGCACCACCTGTACGCGTTCGCCGACCCGGTCGTCTGCACCGCATGAGATGGCATCGGCGGTCGGTGTGGCGGAACCGTCGTAGCGGAGCGTGCAGTCATAGGTGGTCGATTTCCCGTGGTGGACCTCGATCCGTGTGATCACGGCCGACTCCGACACGCCTCGTGCCTGCAGGACCAGGGCCTGGGACGCCTGCATAGCGCACAACGGTGTGGCGATCATCGGCGCGAACATCAGCGCCAGGGCCACCCGCCGCAGCACGGCGGAAGGAGACAACGACATCACCGCGACCAGCAGCCAGACCACGCCGCCCAGACACAACACGATCGAGGGCACCAGCATCCAGCGCAGCGGCCCCAATACCCCACCGACAAGCGGCAGTAGCGCGGCCACCGGAACCAACAAAGCGGTCAGCACCGGGCGGCGGGGATATTCCGGATCCCCCGCCCGCTTCCTCCCGCCCCGCTTCGTACCCGTCGTCATCTCATCCCCCGTCCGACCGTCACAACCGTGTCAACGATCATTCTCGGACAGCGCCGGAGCGTGTCGTGCGGCGGGACCGTCACCGGTTGCCGACCGCCTCCCAGGGCTGCCTGGGTTCCTGGGAACGATGGCAGCCGCGGCCCTGAGGGGGCGGCATCCCGCCAGTGGACAAGAGCTTCGGTGGGTCGGGCCACAGTGAGCAGTAGCTTGCGGGACGGCCGACCTGCCTGCCGGTCATCTGGGTTCGCGCCGCCAGAACGTCGGCCGCCACCAGTAGAGGTCCGGCTGGTAGTCGGGCCAGGGTACGGGGTCGTGGGGGTCCTCGAACGAGTCCTGCTGCGGGTCGATCGGTCGCCAGAGGGGGTCGAGTGGTTCGTCGGGGAGTGGGCGACGGGTGAAGCGCAGGCCGCGCTGGTCGCAGGCCCCGAAGCGCTGCACGTTGCGCTGCGCTTCGATCAGTGAGACGCGGTTGGCGCCGGTCGTGGTCGGCCAGCGCAGTTGTGAGAGGTCGTCCTCCCAGAAGCACACCGGGCAGATGTCGTTCGAGCCGCGCGGTTCGTCGTGGACGAGGTGGCCGCAGCAGGGGCAGGGGTGGCGGTCGGCCACGGTGGCGGTGTGGGCGGCGTTCCAGGACTGGCGTCCGTGCAGCCAAGCGGGCAGGGTCTCTGTGCTGTTGCGCCAGGGGGCGGGGATGCCTTCGGTGCCGACGCGGGAGGCGACGATGCCGCCGACGATCGCGCAGGTGGTGTCGACGTCTCCGCCGGCCGTTGCAGTGGTCCACAGGGCAGTCGCGTAATCGGTCAGACTGCGGGCGGCGCACCAGAGGGTGAAGGGGACCGTATCGACGGCGCTGACCTGGCGGCCGTTGCCGAGATGATGGGCGGCGAGTTCGACGTGTGGCTGGTCCAGGAGCGTACGGGCCTCGACGATGCCGTCGCGTACCCGGCTGGTCGGGACAAGGTCCAAAACGGTGGCGAGCAGGTCCGTGCCGGTCACGGGTTCGCTGCGGCGGTCCGCGGCGTGGCTGGCGGCGACGGCGACCGCGACGGCCCCGGCGCTGGCCTCGGGGTGGGTGTGGGTCACCTCGGCGGACATGGCAGCCTGCCGGGCTGCGTGTTCCGGGTCGCCTGGGTAGCGGGCGCCGAGAGGGGCGACGCGCATCGCTGCCCCGTTGCCCCAGGAGCCCTGACCGTCGAACAGTCCGGCCGCGAGTTCACGCCAGTCGCCGCCCTGGCGGACCAGGCGCAGCAGGCGGTTCATCGCAGGACCGTAGCCGCGGTCGAAGTCGTGCCGTTCGGCGAAGGAGCGGGCGAGTTCATCCTGGTCCACCGCGCCTCGTCGCATGAGGAGTTGGTGGACGGAGCAGGCCATCTCCGTGTCGTCGGTCCATGGCCAGGGCGCTTCGGGCAGTTGCTGGGCACGCAGAGCGGGGAGGTTGTCGGGGACGAAGAACTGGGCTCCGAAGGCGTCGCCGACGGCCAGGCCGTTCAAGGCGTCGCGGGCGGTGGCGATGGGATCGACCGGAAGACTGTTGAAGGAGTACGAGTGGGAGGCCATTGCCGGACATCGTGCCAATTCCAGCCCATGCCGGCCACTGGTTTCATCGCGTGGAGGAATGCACTGGCGGGCCCGCCCATCGCGGCGGCGACGATGGAAGCTGCGGAGGGACCGCGTCGAGGCACGCACATCGCCGTCGCTCTGCTGACCGACACCCAGCTGATCAGGTCGTGCCTGGTGGCTGCCGGTCCAGGAGGTGGTGCATCACGTGCTCCGGGACGGGCGGGACAGCGACTGCGGCCGTGGCGGTGGCGGTGGCGTGGTGCAGTGAGGCGGGGGTCGCGTAGGGCCCGCCAGCGCGCACCGCGGTCGGGGTCACGGCTGAACCTCTCGACCAGGCCCGCCGTGGCGGCGGGGTCTTCGAGGGCGAGTCGGCGCATAGAGGGGTCGGCGTCGTCGGTGTACTGCAGGGTGTTCTGGCAAGGCAAGTGGGGACGTTCCGGGAAGCAGGCGGCCGAATAGCCGTCCCACGTCCGGCACATGCCGGGCAGAACCCCGGCAGGTGTCTGTGCGCAGTCCTCGGTAAGGGACAGGCGCACGACCCAGCCCTCGTCGCGTGCCAGGCGTTCTACGACGCCGGGCGGGAGGTTCTGCGCGCAGGCGGCGCTGCGGTGGACGAAGAGGTGGGAGGAGGGTCGGTGGCCGGGCAACCTTGGAGGGGTTGTGTCGAGTCCTTGCGCAGGAGCTCTTCAACAGTGCATGTCTGGTCAAGGTCCAGGACGAGACAGATGCTGAACCCTCGGCCATCACGCTGGACCCGTGCTTCGAGGTCGCACCATCTGGTCGAATCGCCGGTGTTCGCCGACACCGTGAAGGACTCCCCCTCGGTCGCCGAGTCCGAGGCTGTCAAGCTCTGCGGCGAGCCGTCCTGCACCCAGAACCGCCACCTGCCGACCGTGATGTTCGTAGAACAACTGTAGTCAGGCGCGGCGTGGTTGATGCCACTCACTGTCAGGCTGTGGTCGGCCGACACGTGCATTCTGGCGCCGGCCGCACTACTCCAATCCCCGACCAGCTCGGCCTGCTGGATCACGGCTGCTTCGCCGCCGGCGCCGGCGCACGAAGTGCACGCGAGAATCAGGCACCCGAGAACTGCAGCCACCCGGCCGAAGGGCCTGTTGAGTCGATGGGCCGGGTGGCGCATCCTGCCACCTGGCCGCGGTGCCGACTGCCCGCCATGGTCAGCTTCGGCCAGGACCTCGTGCGTTGAATCCATACCCCCATCCATCCGCTTGAGAGCGTCAGCCGCGTGCGCACAGCAAGCTGCAGACCGTCGCGACCTTCCAGCGCAAACTCGGAGCGAGCCTGCCGCATGTTTTGAACGCGTTCAATTCAAGGGGTCGGCATCCCCAGCCAAGGGACGGAACCGAACCGGGGACAATTCCCCGGTTCATGCTAGGGTCACTCCCAACATCTAATCGGGGAGTAGTCCCCACTTCAGTCCCGGGAGCCGCCGATGCGCACACAGCACGCCACCGTCCGACTCGCCGACCTCACCGACGACTTCACCGCTGACCCGTACTCCGCCTTCACCGCGCTGCGCTCCCGCGGGCCTGTCCACCACGTGCGCTTCCCCACCGGGGACGAGGCGTGGCTGGTGGTCGGGCACGAGGAAGTGCGCGCGGCGTTCGTCGACCCCAGGCTGCGCACTGACGTACGGCACTCTGCCGACTTCGAGGACGACGGGCTGTACTCCGTGGGCCGCAACATGCTCCAGGCCGATCCGCCCGATCACACCCGCCTACGGACGCTGGTGGCCCGCGAGTTCACCGCCCGCCGCGTCCAGGCACTGCGACCCCGCGTCCAGGAGGCGGCCGGTGCGCTCCTGGACGCCGTGGTCGCCGACGGTCGTGCCGACCTTGTGGCTGCATTCGCCTATCCACTGCCCCTCACCATCATCTGCGAGCTGCTCGGCGTGCCAGACCTGGACCGGGCTGCCTTCCGGGCGTGGTCCACGAAGGTCGTCGCCCTCGACGATGCGGAGCAGTCCACCCGCGCCGCGCAGGAGATGGCCGCGTATCTCGCCGGGCTGGCGGAAGAGAAACGGCGGCTGCGGGACGCGGCGGAGAGCGACCTGCTGCACGCCCTCGTCCGCACCCACGACGGGGACGGCGCCGACCGGCTCACCCCGGAGGAACTGCTCGGCATGGCCTTCCTCCTGCTCGTCGCAGGGCACGAGACCACCGTCAACCTCATCGCCAACGCCGTCCACCTGCTCCTCGGCCATCCCGGGCAGCTTGCCGCCCTCCGCGCCGACCCCGAGTTGCTGCAGGGCGCCGTGGAGGAGACGCTCCGCTTCGAGTCGCCGGTGCCGGCGGGCACCTACCGCTACACCGCCGAACCGATCACCCTCGGCGGCGCCCGGATACCGGCGGGCGCCCGTGTCGTCCTCTCCATCGCCGCCGCGAACCGCGACCCCGCGCGCTTCCCCGCCCCCGAACGGTTCGACATCCACCGCGATCCGGCCGCGACCCGCGCCCACCTCGCCTTCGGGTACGGCCTGCACCACTGCCTGGGCGCCCCGCTGGCCCGCCTGGAGGCATCCCTGGCCCTACGCATCCTGCTGGACCGCTGCCCCCGCCTGGCCTTCGACGGTGACGGCACACCGCAGTGGCGCAACAGCCTCATGCGGAGCCTGCGCGAACTGCCGGTGCGCTGGTAGACACGGCTCCTTCGTGACAGCGACTCAATCCGGTTGGAGAGCTGGCACGCGTACGGTTCCGCAGACGGCACGCCCGACCGCAGCGAACCGGGCCGGCTCCGCCGTCTCCGGATGCCGGACGAAACCGACGTCGTACAGGTACGGCGCCCGCGCCTGGGCCGAAGACGAGGTGCCGAGGGCCGCGGGAACCGCCACGGCGGCTGCCAGCGGGGCGGCGAAGTCGCGCCGTTCCACGGGTCGGGGCGTTCCGTCGTAGAACCAGCGGATCTTGAACGCGCCGGATGGTGAAGCGTGCGGTCCACGTGGGCGTGAGCGGCATATGACACGTGTGATGCCGAGGCCGCCGTCGAGGCGCCCGGCGGCGGCGAGCGGTCCGCCCAGTACGGCGGTGTTGCGAGGGCTCGCCCGCCGGGCGGCGGGCGATCTCCTGCTTGAGCAGCGTATGAAGTCGAGGACCTCGGCGAAGACCAGGCCCGCCTTGCAGGTCGTGCACGTCCTGCGGGTCCTGCGCGTCCCGCATGTTCCGTACGGCCCCCTCCTGCACCACGCGTTCATCCTGACGCGCCATTCCCCGGGCCCGGCTGCCTGCCGCATCCATGGAAAGTGTCAGTCATGACAGTTTGTGTATCGTGTCAGTCATGACACTTTCTGGCCGGGTGGCCTCCAGGCTGTGCCCGGGGCGGCGTACGGCGCTCGTCCCGGCCGCCGTCCTCTCCCTGACCGCGGTCGCCGACACGGCGGAAGCGCTGGTCCGGCACCGGATCGCCGAACGGATCGCGACTGTGGTCGGCACTCGCCTGGGCACCACCCCGGACGTCGGGCTGGGCGACATGCCCGCGCTGTGGCAGCTGGCGCGGGGCACCTTCCCGGACGTCGAGCTGACGGCGGACGGGGTGTCCGCCCGGCACGTGATCGGCCTCGCCGTCGATGCCCACCTGCATCAGGTGCGCCGGAGCGGGGAGGGAGGCGCGGTCGGATCGTCCAGCGTGATCGTCGACGTCGACCCCGCGTCCCTGGCCGGCGCCGGCGGGAGCCGTCCGGACAGCGTGGTGGCCCCCGATCCCGCGAACCGACGGCTGATCGCGCGCATCGGCCCTGCCGGCGCCCTGACCGTCCCCGTCACTCCTGTCCTGGCCGACCGGCCGGACGATCCGCGTCACATCCGGCCGGCCCACGTTCACCGGCAACCACCCCCTCCCCGATGACCTGGCGAACGAGATCCCGGCCGGGGGCACCCGCACTGTCTCCCCGACCGACCTTCCGCTGAAGCTGCGGCCCCGTCGGCTCACGGTCACCGACAGCGGCCTCCGCCTCGTCCTGAGCGGCGGCCCTGCCGCGTTCCGCACCTGACCCCGCGCTGCCCGGCCCCGTACGCGGGCTCCAACGTGCCGCTCACCCCGGCAAGTCACCCTCAAGGAGCACCTTTTCGATGGCTTCCCTCCTCTACCGGCTCGGCCGCGGTGCGTTCCGGCATCGCCGGGCGGTGCTGGCCGGCTGGCTGCTGATACTGACCGCGGTCGTCACCTGCGTGATCACATTCGGCGGCACGACCAACGACGAGTTCACCGTCCCGGGCTCACCGGCCCAGACCGCCATGGACACCCTCAAGAAGGAGCTGCCCTCGGCGGCCGGGACCAGCGCCCAGCTCGTCTTCGTCGCCCCCGAGGGCCACGAGATCACCGAGCCGCAGTACGCCGAGGCGGTCAGTGCCACCATGGCGAAGGCCGACAAGGCTCCCCAGGTCGTCGGCGTGACGGACCCCGTGCGGAGCAAGGTCATATCGCCGGACCGCACCACCGCACTCGGCCAGGTCCGCTACCAGGTCAGCCGCGCCGACCTGCACGACGACAGCCTCACCTCGCTGGAGAAGACCACCCGGCCCGCAAAGGACGCCGGGCTCACGGTCGAGGTCGGCGGATCCGCGTACGGCAGCAGCAAGAGCACCGGCCACACCAAGGAACTGATGGGCGTGGCCGTCGCCCTCGTCGTCCTCACGATCACTTTCGGCTCGCTGTTCGCGGCCGGCCTGCCGCTGCTGACGGCGATCACGGGCGTCGCCGTCACCCTGCTGGGCCTGTCCGCGCTCACCGGCGTGCTGACCATCTCCAGCACCGCCCCGTCCCTGGCCTCGATGCTGGGACTCGCGGTCGGTATCGACTACGCCCTGTTCATCCTCTCCCGTCACCGCTCCCAACTCGCCACCGGCATGGACACCGAGGAGTCCGCCGCCCGGGCCACCGCCACGGCGGGCAGCGCGGTCGTCTTCGCCGGACTGACGGTGATCATCGCGCTGTGCGGGCTGGCCGTCGTCGGCATCCCGTTCCTCACCGTCATGGGCGTCGGCGGTGCGGCAGCCGTACTGATCGCCGTCGGCGTCTCCACCACTCTGCTGCCCGCGCTGATGGGCTTCGCCGGTGAACGGCTGCGGCCGAAACCGGGCTCGCGCGCCACCCGCCGAGAGCAGGCCGCCCACGGAGGCGCACACGACGGAGACGACGGACACGACGGCCGACACGGAGGCGAACACGGCGGCGGGCACGCAGGCGAACACGGCGGGCGCAGGACGATGGGCGAACGCTGGGGCAGGATCGCCATCCGCCGCCCGCTGCTCACGCTGCTCGCCGTCCTGATCGGCCTGCTCGCGGTCGCAATCCCGGCCCACAGCCTCCAACTGGCCCTGCCCGACAACGGTTCCGCCCCGGCGGGCAGCAGCCAGCGGCAGGCGTACGACACTGTCTCCGAGAAGTTCGGGCCCGGGTTCAACGGGCCGCTGCTCGTCCACGCCGACACCTCTCGTGCCACGAACCCGCAAGCGGCCACCGCCGCGCTCGTGAAGGATCTGAAGTCCGCCGACGGCGTCGCGGCGGTCGGCGAGCCGCAGGTCATCGACCATGGGAACGCGGCCGTCATCCAGGTGGTGCCGAAGACCGGGCCCTCGGACGAGAAGACGAAGAACCTCGTACTGCACATCCGCGACGAGGCACCCACCTGGCAGCAGCAGACGGGGGCCAAGGTTTCGGTGACGGGTACGACCGCCGTGAACATCGACGTCTCCGACCGGCTGGCGAGCTCGCTGATCCCCTTCGCGCTCGTCGTCGTCGGCCTGTCGCTGCTGCTGTTGCTGCTGGTCTTCCGCTCGGTGATCGTCCCGTTGAAAGCCAGCCTGGGCTTCCTGCTCTCGGTGGCCGCCACCTTCGGCGCGGTCGTGGCCGTCTTCCAGTGGGGCTGGCTCGCGAGCGCGCTCGGCGTCGCCGAGACCGGGCCGGTGGTCAGCATCCTGCCCATCCTGGTGATGGCCGTCCTGTTCGGACTCGCCATGGACTACGAGGTGTTCATGGTCAGCCGCATGCGCGAGGCACACGTCCACGGCGCCGCACCGAGGGAGGCCGTCCTGGCCGGCTCGCGCCACGCCTCCCGCGTGGTCACCGCCGCAGCCCTGATCATGTTCGCGGTGTTCGCGAGCTTCATCCCCGGCGGCAGCACCATGCTCAAGCCGATCGCCTTCGCCCTCGCCGTCGGCGTCTTCATCGACGCCTTCCTGGTCCGCATGACGCTTGTCCCCGCGGTCCTCGCCCTCGTCGGACGGGCCGGCTGGTGGCTGCCGAAATGGCTGGACCGGCTGCTGCCCGACCTCGACATCGAGGGCGAACGACTGGCGGCATATCAGCAGACGGACGGCACGGTCGGGCACAGTCGTCCGGGTCTGCCCGTCGCGGTCGGCGGGGCCGTCCAGGAGGCCCCGCACTGACACAACAGCCGCCAACGAGCCCACCGGAGCCCGTGACCATCGCCCGGTCACGGGCTCCGGCCTTGCCGCGTCCACGAGTTGAGACGGATGCGGATCCGCACGAACTCCTGGACAAAGAGCAAGGCCGGTCAGCCGAGGGGTACGGCCGGGAGGCGCACCCGCGGCGGGTAGCCGACTTTCCGGCCCGGCCCGACGTGGCCAGGCCGGGCCGGGCATCGATTCGCCGTCAGCACGGCGCCGCGCCCGCTGAGCACAGCAAAGTTTCGGAACCCTGCTGCGTGAGCAGGGCCGTGCCCTCGCGATCGTCCGTCGTCGCCGTTCAGCCGGCCACCGACGTGTGCACCTACGCTCCGCCACAGCCAGTGGAGGCACGCCTTGCGGGGAGCAGCCCTTGGACGACTCCTGGTGGTTCAGAATCCGATGGCTTCGCGCAACAGCAGGACGGTGCCGCGCCCGGGCTGCGGCTCCGCGTTGAGGACGAGGAGACGGTTGACCGCGCTCGGCTGCCCGTAGACGGCCTGGGCGCGCGCGGTCTCCAGCGGAAGGGCGTGCTCCTCGACCCGGCGCAGAGCGCTGTTCAGGTCGGGCACCACCTTCTGCGCCCCGACGACCCAGATCGCCCTTGCGGCGCCGCCGGCGGAGGCGGGCAGCTGGCTGCCGCTGCCCGAGGCGATGACGAGCGAGCCGGTCTCAGTGACGGCCGCGACGCTGGCGACGAAGACGTCGGGGGTGGCCACCAGCCTGCGGATCTGGTCGAACTCGGTGGCGCGGTCCATCGTCAGCACGCGCGGCCGGATGGCCTGGTAGCGGTCGCCCGTCTCGATGTCCCGCGCGATACCGGAGAGCCGAAGCGTCTCGCTGGCCCCGGTGAACACGCCCGCGCCCTCCGGTATCAGATCCCTGACGCGGGCGCGGGCCGCCGCGGCGTCGTCGAGCAGTTCGGCGGTAAAGCCGTTCGCCCGCAGCGCCGCGACCGCCCGGTCCAGCCGCTCGACGGACGCCGGTGCGCCGAAGTCGTCGGCCGCACCCGTGGCCGACGCGTCCGCCTCAATCGTGCCCGGCGCCCGGCCTGCGTCCTCGGGCTTGCCGGACCCATGCCCCTGAGCGTCGGGGCCGGGCGCCGAACCCCGGAGCGGGGTGGTGTCGACGTACCTGACCTCGTAGACCCGCTCGGTGAACTTCCAACCCTCCGGTGTACGCCGGTAGGTGTCGTGGTAAATGGCGAAGTTCAGGCCCGAGCGGCCGTCGAGCACGCGCGCGATCTCCTGCATATAGGTGCGACCGGTGGCGGTGTCGCCGTCGATCCGGATCGTGCCCGGGTGGCTGTTCTGCACGAAGAAGTCCCACTGACTCTGCAGGCGTTCGCCTCCGGTCCGGATCTCCTCCCGGCCGATGAGCTCGACCGGGACGTTGGGCATGCGCAGAACGCCGTCGGGGGTGAACAGCGCGGCGAGGCGGGCACGGTCGCGCATCATCGCGGCGTCGGTGAACTCCCCGCGCAGCGCCTCGATCTCGACGCGGTCGGCGATCTCCTGGAAGTCGTTCATGCTCAGCGTCCTGTCTCGTCGTGTCCTGTGGACGGTGTGCTCCTCTTCACCAGTCCGACCACGCAGCCCCGCCGAATGTGAGGCGCACCGCCGACCTCACATTCCGCCGCTCTGATTCGTCGTAATGGAGAGGGACCGTGAACAAGGGAGCCGGAGAGCGTATGACCACCCCGTCGGAACACACACAGCGGCAGACAGACGAGCAGCAGGACCCGGGTCTGAGCACGATCATGAGCGAGCGGCGACAGCTGCTCAATCTCTCCTACCGGCTGCTCGGTTCCCTGGCCGACGCGGAGGACGTCGTCCAGGAGACCTACACCCGCTGGTACGCGATGTCCCGGGCGCAGCAGGAGGCCATCGAGTCGCCGGGTGCCTGGCTGACGAAGGTGGCCAGCCGCATCTGCCTGACCCTGCTCGGCTCTGCGCGCGCCCGGCGGGAGACCTACGTCGGAGAATGGGTCCCGGAGCCGCTGCCCGACCCGGCCGAGTGGATCGCCGGGGCGGCGGGCGGCGCCGTCGTGGACCCGGCCGACCGGATCACCCTCGACGAGTCGGTGACCATGGCCTTCCTGGTCGTGTTCGAGTCGATGACTCCGGCCGAGCGCGTCTCGTTCGTGCTGCACGACGTCTTCCGCTACCCGTTCGCCGAGGTGGCCGGAATCGTCGGCCGCAGCCCGGCGGCGTGTCGTCAGCTGGCGTCCTCGGCCCGCCGTCGCATCGCCGCCGCGCGGGCCGGGGCGAGCCCGAACGCGGCCCGGCAGGCGAGCGTCGTCCGGCGGTTCAGGGCGGCCTGGGAGGCGCAGGACATCGAGGCCCTGCTCGGCCTGCTCGACCCGGGCGCCACCGCGATCTCCGACGGCGGTGGCCGCGCCATCGCCCACCTGCTGCCGATCGAGGGCGCGGAACAGATCGCCCACCTCTACCGCACGATCGCCCGGTTCGCGCCGCCCCGCACGATCCTCGAGCGCACGGTCAACGGGCTGCCGGGCCTGGTGGTCGAGTCCGAGGGCCGGATCGAGACGGTGTTCGCGTTCGAGGTCTCCGACGACGACCGGATCACGCACATCTGGGCAGTACGCAACCCGGACAAGCTCCACCCATGGCAACTGTCCTGACCGTCGGCCGGCGACGGTGGTCAGGCCTCCGCCTGCTCTCAGGTGTCGTCAGCGGCGTCCTCGGCGAGCAGGCCCAAGGCGTCGCTGTGGAACCGGCGTTCGGCGTCGCGCCACGGAACGCTGAAGAAGGCTCGCTGAGCTTCGGCAAGGTCGCAGCTCAACAGGCCCGTGGTGACGAACACGGCTTCGACTCCACGGATTCCGTTGTCGTTGAGGAACTGCCGGAGGACATCCGCGTCGCTGCTTGCCTCCCAGATGGGCCGGGAAGTCTCCCGCACGGCAGCGATGCAGATCCGCCGGGCCATCCGGCGCCGGACGGACCGCCGAGGCCCGCGCCGAGGAACAGCACGCGCTGCCCGAGAATCCGTTGGCCGCGGCCCTTGGGACGACGTCGAAGTCGCCAACGGCGCGACACTCTCCATCGATTCGGTTCGGTATTCGGTTCCGCGCCGGCTGGCCGGGCAGACCGTCTGGGCCCACTTCCACGGCGACGAGGTCGTCGTCACCACGGTCACCGAGACCGCCGCCGTCGAGGCCGCCCGTCACCAGCGATCCGCCCCGGGCGTCCCGTCGGTCAAGGACGAGCCCTGCCCGCCCCGCGAGGACAGGGAAGGCGACCGCCCCCCCGAAAGCCAGCAGCGCCGAAGAGGCCGCCTTCTTGCGGCTCGAACCGAGGCCGCGTCCTAGTGGAGCCCCCAGCGGCCGGCGCCCGCAGAATGCGGCCGGAGATGGCCGAGGCCGACCAACTCGCCAAACTCCACGGCGCCGCCGAGGCTGACCAGGCCCTGGGCACCGCGGCGCCGGCCCGCCGGCTCACCGAGAACGACCTCATCTCCATCCTCGACCACCACATCGGACGCCGCGTTCCCGAGCCGACCCGCCCCTCCAGGGGCCACAGCCTGCAGCCGGGCACATCCGCCTCGCCCCGCTGCGCCGTCGCCCCTGAAGGAGAGGGGACTAGCGACGGCCACCGCTCTTCGTAACGTCCCCGGCTCGCACGGCGACCCCCTCGCCGGGGCGATGGAACTGACCCGCAGACTCAAACTCCCCGACATTCGGCGGGCATTGACCGACCTGCTCCCCGTAATCAGGGCCCATAGGCGGGACCCGGCCGAAGGGGTTCTGCTGGCCGCGGAAGCCGCCGGCGATGATGCCGCCAACTTCCGCACCCACCGCAGGCGGTCCGGGTTCCCCGCGGGAAAGCCCCCGGGTCACAGTGCAGAGCGTCCCGCAGCGGGGAGCGTATGGCGTCGTCCAGTGGTGGGGCCAAACGCACAGGTTCCGTGAGGCGATCAGTCGATCGCTACCCGTGCTATCAGCGATGTGTGGTGAGACGGCGGAAGTTCGCTCGTCCTCGCGCGTATCCCTGCCCGGGCTCTGCCCGCGCTTCTACCCGCATTTCTGATCGTCACGGGGCATTGCGCGTAGAGGGTGCTTGCACGGGACGCTCGTCGGCTACCGGATGGGGAGGTACCTGACTTCTGTCGCGTCGGCCCGCGCGCTTGGATTGACCGAGGACAACTCCGGCCAGGACCAGGACCAGTCCGCACAGTTGCTGAACAGTCAGCGTCTCTCCGGCGACAGCTGTGCCGAGCAGGACGCCGGTGACAGGGTTGAGCAGTCCGATCAGTCCGACGGTTCCTGCCGGCAGGTACCGCAGTCCGGTGAACCAGGCGGTGAAGGCCAGCGCGGTGGCGACGAGGGCGACGTAGCCGAACGCGAGGAGAGTCGGCGTCGAGAGCGCGGGTGGAGGGCCTTCCACTGCGGCGGCGACCGGGAGCAGGAACAGACCGCCGGCGGTTAGCTGCCAGGCGGTCGAGGCGAGCACATCGACACCGGCACTCCACCGTTTGGCCAGGATGTGCCCGAAGGACGACACCAGCATGGCGGCGGTCGAGGCGAGGACGCCCGGCACGCTCACCCCCTCCGTCCCGGTGAGCAGCATGAGGCAGACCCCGGCGAGTCCGATCGCGGCGCAGGCCAGGTGGGCGGTCCGGGGACGTTCGGACACCAGGGGCCAGGCTATGAGCATCATCGTCAGCGGGGACACCGCCATGACGGTCGAGGCGACGCTTGTCGGAAGCAGTTGGGAGGCGGCGTAGACGAGGACGAAGAACACGCTCATGTTGAGCAGCCCGAGCACCGCGGACCGCCACCACCACGCGCCGCGCGGCCGCTGTCTGCGCAGGGCGAGCAGGACAAGGCCGGCGGGCAGCGCCCGCAGGGCAGCCCCGTAGAGCGGGCGGTCGGCCGGCAGGAACTCGTGCGTGACGAAGTAGTTGGTTCCCCAGGCCACCGGTGCGACCGCGGTCAGTGCTGCCCAGCGCATATTAGCTTCCATGGAAGCTAATATAACTTCCCGGGAAGTTATCATGGGGTGCATGGAGCACGGCGAACCGATGGACCGCGTGGCCCGCATCCAGGCGGACTGGCGCCGCGAGCGCCCCGACGTCGACATCACCCCGCAGGGAGTGATCGGACGGCTGCACCGCCTGGCCGACCGACTCACGGAGGAACTCTGCCTCGTGTACGGCCACTACGGCCTCAGCGAGGGAGAGTTCGACGTGCTGTGCGCGCTGCGCCGCGCCGGGGACCCATACGAGCGGGCACCCGGTGAGCTCGCCGCGCACACCATGGTCACCACCGGCGCGATGACGAAGCGGATCGACCGCCTGGAGCGAGCCGGACTCGTCACCCGCCGCCGCGCCGACGACGATCAGCGCGGCCGGATCGTCGCCCTCACGAAACCCGGACGTGAACTGATCGACCGCGCGTTCACCGACCACATGCGCAACGAACGCCACCTGCTGGATCTACTGACGCCCACCGAGGCCGAGTCACTGGAGGCTCTGCTCACGAACTGGCTCTCCCGCATGGAGCATCCGCGTCCTTCCCGCGGCGACTGACCCGCCCCCGGGGTCTGCGACCGGCGCCTTGGCAGCTCTGACGGAAGCCCTCATGAGCAGAGCATGACCCGCTTGTGCAGGAGGCCGAAGCCGACGCGGCCGAACATCTGTCGTCTGAGCATCTACCGTCTGATCGTCTCGATCCGGTTGACTGCTCCTTCGACCGGGCCGGAATTCCAGTCACTGGTCAGCCCGGCAGTCACCGCATCGGAGTCGTTGTTCAGGCCCGGCCGCGAAACTGCTGATACCAGGCAGGTCGGCGTCGGTGGCCTCGCCGATCCGCTCCGGCGGGGCGGGTACTGCTGAGGGTCCGCTCTTTCCAGGATCGCAGGCCCTGCGGCAGCGGCCCTTTCGCCCAGAGCGGCGACTGCCTTGGGTCGACACAGTACGCGAGCACCTCGCCATGAGGGCCACCGACGCCGGGCTCCGCCTGCCCCGTTCTGTCTGACCCGCAAGGCCGAGGACTCCGAGGCCACACCACGCGAGCGGGACACCGTCCTGGCGCTGCTGGAACACCTGGGCACCATCCACCCCGACCACGAACGCCCCGCCCAGCATGCCATCCGCCTCTACCGGGCCTGCGGACCCAACGACGCCGCCCGGCACGCCTGCAATCCCCGCCCCGCAAGACGCCTCAGCGACCTCGGCCTCGAACACGACCCGGCCACCCAAGCCCTCATCACAGCCCGGACCCGCCGGACTCGGCGATCAGTCCGCCGTAGCCAACTCCACCGCCGACACCACATCGGCCCGGGTCGGCGCCCCGGAGGCGCGGCGCACGACGCGACCAGCGCGGTCGAGGACCAGCACCGTAGGCGTGCGCATCACCTCGACGCGACGCACCAGGTCGAGCCGCGCCTCGGCGTCGATCTCCACCAGGCGCACGCCGGGCGTCTCGGCGGCCACGCCGGCCAGCAGTCGCCGGGTGCCGGGGCAGGTCGCGCACAGGGCTGTCGAGAACTGCACCAGCGTCGCCCTCTCGCCGAGCGCCGCACCCAGCTCACCGGAGGACAAACGCAGCGCGTCGCCCCGGCCACCGTCGCGCAGCCTGCCGTCGCGACGGACGCGGACCAGCCCGAAGACGGTCGCGGCCACCAGCACGACGGCGGCCACGATCAGCCCGGTCGGATCGCTCACGGCCGCCTCACCCCTGGCTCAGACGGGCCCGGCTGCGGACCGCGAGCAGGTAGAGCTCGCAGCCCAGGCAGTAGCCGAAGGCTGCGTTCAGGAAGGCTGCCGCGAGCGCCGCCGCGCTCGCTGCGATGCCGAGCCAGGTGGCACCGGACAGGTAACCCGCCGCGCCGACGACCGCGAAGCCCAGGCCGACGGCCTGCGCGAACCGCGGCGGCCGCTCGTCCTCAAGCTCCTGCGGCGGCCCGAGACGGGGACGCACCAACCGACGGTAGAGCCAGCCGTACGGGGACCAGCGCAATCCCAGAACCGCACCGAGAGCGAAGACGGCGCCCTGCGCCGCGAGCAGCACGCCGCTGCCGGTGACCAGGACCAGAAGCAGAACGAGGGTGGTGAGAGCGGCGGCGAAGCGCGGCCCACGCGGGTCGACGCGGACGGGCACACCGGGGGTGCGGTCGGGCATGGAGAACTCCGGGACGGTAGGGAGGGATTCCGGTGGGTGGGGCGCGCGGTCAACAACACGCGGCGGACCACACGCGACCGAAATCGATGTGCGCCCTGATCACCAGGAACGTCGCGGAGAACATGCCGTCATTGCAGCAGTCACCCGCACCGCGGTCAATCACCGCCCACCTGCCGGACACACGGGGGCCGACCAACGGGGGTCAGGAACGGCCCTCACAGCACCGGGGTGAGCTGGAAGCGGTACGCGTGCCCGATCAGCAGTCGTTTCCGCATTCGAATAGGCCGGCTTTCGATCATTCTGCGAAAAAAATTCACCCGCTGACGGCCTCTGCCGCTCCTGCCCCGCACCCACACCATTCGTCCAGCCGCCGCGGAGGAGAGCCCTCGGTCCGCCAACCCACCATGGTCACGGCTGCCGTTGCGTCCGCAGTCATGCGAGTTCCAGCGTGATCGCGCGGACAACTCCTAGTCCCATTCCCACGTGATGCCGAGGACGCCCGGCCGTATCTGCTGCTCCACGAGGTGGACGGAGCCATGGGCGTTCAGTGTCAGATCGGCGACCGCCTCGCGAGGGGCGGTCGCGGAGGGGCGGGAGAAGCGGCGGCAGTGGACGGGCAGGGCGGTGCGGTCGAAGCCGATCTGGAGGACGTACTGGCCGCCGCCGTAGGAGAAGCCACGAACGTACTCATGGCTGGGCACGCCGGTTCCGTCCTCGAAGCGGTACCCCAGGACGGCGGTCTCGCCGGCTCTCAACCGCCCGTCGAAGAGCAGTTCTACGACGATCACTCCCGAAGCGCCGTGACGTCGGATCCGCCCGACCCTGCAGTTGCCGAGACCTCGTACCCGTACTCGTTCCGTGTCGCAGCCAGGGTCGCCGTGATGGATGGCGACATAGCGGTCGACGCCATCGCGGTGGGCCCGTACGACGTGTTGGGAGTCGCGGGCGGTGAGCTCTCGATGGGCACCGATGTGAACGTGCTCGTAGTGGATGACGGTGTGCAGCCCGCCGTCCGCCGGTGCCGCCAGACTCGCCAGCAGCGATTCGAGCGCGGCGGCCGGTTCGAGCAGGGTGCGATACGGGCGGGCCGCCGGGGGACGGCCGCTGGTGGCACGTGGGCCTATCAGACGGGTGAGGGCCTGCGGCGGAAGCTCCAGGACCTCCTCCAGCGCGGTGACGGCACGAAGCGACTCGGGCCGCTCGGGCCGCCGCACCCCGCGCTGCCAGTAACTGAGGCTGGTCACACCGACACGTATGCCGCGCTGGGCGAGCCGGTGCTGCACGCGATGCAGAGCCAGCCCGCGCGCGGCGAGCGCGGCCCGCAGCGCGGCGGAGAACGGGCCGGTGCGCAGGACTTCGGCGAGTTCGGCCTCGGGGGTGGGGCGGCGGGACGAGCCGGGGGCTGGACCGGCGGCGGAGCGTGGGGTGGTGCGGCGATCGGTGCTGTGTGCTGTCACTTGGGCCTCTCCCCTCCCCCCCACCCCCCTCGGATCGTTCATCTATGAACGTTCACTTCCCCGTCCTGGAACAGGGCGTGACGCGCGCTGCCACCTGCTGGTACCTGCTGTGGCGTTCACAACCGTACGGGTGGTGTTCACTTCGCCGCCAGCCCTGTGGATAACGTCATTGACCGAAACCCGACAAGAGATCGATGCTGCTGTCGCAGCGTCCGGACGCGCTCCTCCACCCCCACCCTGACTGGGAGGAACGCCATGTCCATCACCACCCGGGGTCGCAGACGGCTGGCGTCAACGGCCCTCGCGGCCGTCGCCTTCCTGGCGGCCGCCCTCGTGCCCACGGCAACCGCTCACGCCGCTCCGCGCTCCGCCTCTGACGCCGCCCCGCACGCCGCTCCTCGGGCCGCGGCTCACCCCGCCGTTCCCGCCGCCAAGCGGCTCAACATCACCATGCAGGCCCAGGAGAACAGCAACTGGTGCTGGGCGGCGAGCGGCGACACCATCGCCTCGTGGTTCGGGCGCAACTACACCCAGAACCAGTTCTGTGACGCCGCCTTCAACCGGCCCCAGGGCAGCGCCTGCGGCAACTGGCAGGCGGCGTTGGACGACGTGCAGAACGCCCTCGACTGGATGGGTATCAACCCGGGCAGGTACGTGAGCGGCTACCTGCGCTACAGCACCGTGCAGACGGAGATCAGCGCCGATCGGCCGGTCGAGACGCGCATCGAGTGGAACTCCGGGGGCGGGCACATGCATGTGCTGTACGGCTACGACGCCTCCACCAACCAGGTCTACTGGGGCGACCCGTGGCCCTCCAACTACCGTTACAACTGGGGGGATTACGACTACTACGTGAGCAACAACACGTTCACGTGGACCCACTCGCTCTACGGGATCGGAGCGTGACCCCGATGACGCCGATCCGCACGTCACCGACCCAGACGTCACCGACCCAGACGTCACCAACCCCGAGGTCGTCGATGCACCGCACGCCGAACGGGCACGCGCCCGCCGGCCGTAAGCCCGTCCGCAAGAGCGCGGCGGTCATGGCGCTCGCCGTCACCGCGACCCTCGGCGCTCTCGCCCCCGCCAGCGCCCACGCGGCGACCGCCGGCACCCTCCCCGCGCCCTTCACCGCCGCCGACACCACTCAGGCACGTGATGCGGCGTCGACCCCGGCCACCCTCCTCACCCTCTCTCGCTTCTTCGCCCGCGACGGCGCGACCGCACAGCGCGCGGCCCGGCCGCACCTCGTCGGGCCGTCGGTCACCGTCTCCTTCCTCGACCCGGGGTTCGTCGCCGGGCGCGCGGGCGCCCCCGTGGCCGACCGGCAGTTCGTCGCGACCAAGGCGGTCTCCGCGGACGGCCAGGTCGCCTCGGTGTGGACCGCACGGACGGCGAAGGGCTGGAAGGTCGTCAACATCGCGACCGGCGGCGACGAGACCGACTACGTCAGCGAGGCGCACGGTCTCGGAACCGTCTTCGAGGAACCGCAGATCGACGCGTGGTACATGGTGCGCGACGGCCGTGTGCTGCCGCTCGACCCCGACGCACGGCGCGCCGTGGGCAACGGCGGCATGACACTCGCCGCCTACCAGCACCTGGTCCACGCGAAATACGGCGACAAGCTCCCGGGGTCCGCCTACGACCGGGCGGGCAAGGGCGGCGGTTACGGCGGTACGGCCGCGCCCCCGCGCGTGTCCGCCGCCCCCACGGCGACCGCCGGAGCGGCCGTCATCGCGGGCACCGCCACTGCGGCCGTCGCCGCCTTGCTCGGCACCTGCTTCGGCCTGCGCCGCTCGCGCCGCGTCGGCTGAGTGGGCTTCCCGGGCCGGATCCCCGGACCCCCGTGCCTCAGGCTCATCCCCGGTCTGGCGCACGGGGGTGAGCCGCGGCCGGACCCGTGCCGACGGGCGCCCGGACTTCGCGCCCATCGGCATCAGCGTCCACGCCTCGCCGCCAAGTGGTCTCGTTCCCGGGGTACTTGGGCCGCCGCCCGATCCCAGCTCTCCATCACATCCACCGCTCCCCCGGCTCTCCGTACCGCGCGATGGCCCCGGGGTCGCTCGCGTTCGGTCGCCTCCGGTCGTATTCGTTGGCGTTCGGCTTGGACGCACGACGGCCCGGCACTCCGCGACCCGCACCGCGGATTCGGCGGCCTGAGCAGGGCAGCCGCAAGACAGGTCTACCTCTGTTGAGGTGTGCCGGGAGACAGGGTGATCCGCAGGATGGCGTGACGTGAGACCTGGCTGCCGGGCGAGGGTGTCTGTTCACATACGCGGCCGACGGGCGTGCCGGGGTGAGGGCACGCTCGGTGTCGGACGGGCTGGACGCGTACGCCGACTGCCTGGGCGCTCGATCGGGCTTCGGCCATCGTGTCACCGATCAGCGAGGGTGCCGCGATCCGGGGACGAGCAGGGGCGTGGGATCCGATGATCACGTAGGTGCACACGGCGGCTCCCAGCAGCACCGCCATCGCCTGGAGTGGCCGGCGGATGCGCAGTCGGCGCACGGGGCGGTCCCTCCGGGGATCCCGGGGCGGCTGTGGCTGGGTGTGCCGAAGCGTCGCAGGCGGAGCGGGCGGGGCCAGCGGAGCCGACGTGACCGGCGTGGCACGTTCTGTGAGTACCTTCCCGATGGCGTCGCGCATCTCTTCGGCGGTCTGGTACCGGTCCGCACGGTCCTTGGCCAGCGCGCGCAGCACCAGGGTGTCGTAGGCGGCGGGCAACTGCGGGACGTGGACGGAGGGAGGCACCGGCGGTTCCGAGAGGTGCTTCATGGCCACCGCCAGCGGGCTGTCACCGGTGAACGGGGGCCGGCGGGTGAGCAGTTCGTACAGCAGGCAGCCGGTCGAGTACAGGTCGGTACGGACGTCCACCTGCTCGCCCCGGGCCTGCTCCGGCGAGAGATACTCGGCCGTGCCCACCACCACCGACGTACGGGTGAGGGTCGTACCCGCCCGATCCACGGAGCGGGCGATACCGAAATCCGTCACCTTCACGGTGCCCTCGTCGCCGAGCATGACGTTCGCCGGTTTGATGTCCCGGTGGACGATGCCGTTACGGTGGGCGTGATCGAGCGCCTCCAGCACGCCGGCGGTGAGTTCCAGCGCGTACTCGGGCCCGACGACCGGTTCCTCGCGCACGAGTTGGAGCAGTGTGGCGCCCTTGACGTACTCCATCACGAGGTACGGGACGAGGTGACCGTCGATCGTGTCCTCGCCCGCGTCGTACACGGCGACGACGGACGGGTGGCCCAACAGCGCCGCCGAGACGACCTCACGGCGGAAACGCGCCCAGTGTTCGGCATCGGCCGCCAGTTCCGGCCGGAGCGTCTTCACGGCGACCTGGCGGAACAGCAACACATCGTATGCCAGCCATACTTCGGCCATCCCCCCGTGCCCCAGGACCTCTTCCAGACGGTAGCGTCCGCCCAGATGACGTGAGCGATCCATGGTGTTCCCCCCTCGTTGCCGACTTCCGCCGAGGCACCGTAGGGGCGGTTCTTGTGGGATCTCTGTGATCCGGGGCCGACCTTGTGGCACGCCCCGGCAGTGGTCGGGGGCCGCGCCCCCCCACTGCGGCGGACACCGACGGCCTGCACAGACCCGGCGGGCCCACACGGGCTCTGACGGCCAACGCGAAGGGCCGCTCCTGTCAACAGGAGCGGCCCTTCGTCACGCGTGTGTCACTGTCCGCCGTACTTCCGGCTCATGCTCTCGTACACCGCCTTCGCCTCCTGGCCCAGCGGCGGGCCCGCGAGCCAGGAGTGGTCGGCCGGGCCGATCGAGGTGTTCGACACCAGTACGGTCTTGCCGTTCACCACCCGGAACCAGCCACCGCCCGACGAACCGCCGGTCATGGTGCAGCCGATGCGGTACATGTCCGGCAGCGCCGGGCC
>NZ_JBHJYK010000018.1:128188-255077 GCF_042269865.1 Streptomyces sp. NPDC055966 | reverse complement strand
CGGGCGGACGCCGCCGCGGCGGCGGCAGACCCGGGCTGCTCGACCGGGTCGCCCGGTCCGGCGGGCGCGGCGACGCCGACGGCGAACCGGGCGAACCACGCGCCCGCGCACGGGCGCCCCGCGGCCGGCGGCGCGGCGGCGGCGCGAGCGGACCGCTCGCCCGGACACCGGCGGCCGTGCTCCGGGTGTCCGGCACCGCCGTCTCCTCCCGGACGCTGCTCACCGGGGTCGGACTGGCCTCGGCCGGGCTGCTCGCGACCGTGCTGGTGATCAGCGTGTGGCCGAACGGCGGCGACGGCACCGACCCGGTCGCCTCCACCAGCGCCGTCCCCGGCACCGAGGGCACCTCGGCCGCCGGTTCCGCCGGCGCCCCCGGCACCGCGGGCCTGCCCACGTCCGGCCGGCCCACCCGGCTGCGCAACGCCGACTCCGACCTGTGCCTCGACATCAGGGGCACGCCGAAGGCCGGGGCGGGCGCGGTGCTGGCCGTCTGCTCCCCGGCGGCCACCCAGCAGTGGACGTACGGCACGGACGGGCTGCTGCGCAGCGCGGCCGACTCGGGTCTGTGCCTGGACTCGCACGCCGACGCCGGGGTGGTGCTCCTCGGCGACTGCGCCGCGGAGGGCTCGCAGCGGGCCGCCGACGTGCGCTACGACCGCACCGCCCAGGGCGAGTTGCTGACCCGCTGGGACCGCACCCTGGCCCTCGCGGGCGCCGGCGCGGCCCCGGGCGCCGACCTCGTCGTCAAGGTCCGGGACCGGTCGGCCGGCCAGCGCTGGGTCACCGACACGCCGTCGGCGAGCCCCGGCTCCCTGTCCGTGGCCGGCACGGGCGCCCCCTCCGCACGGCCCGCGCGACCGCCGGAGAAGGACGCCTGACCCCCCGCCGGTGGCGCTCCGCCCGCCACCGGCAACGGCCCGTCAGCGCGCGGCGCCCGGGGTCAGGCCGGCCGCTGACACCCTCCCCGGGCCGGTGTGCCCGGAGAGGGCGAGCGTCAGGCGGAGCCGTGTGCGTTGCGGTGCTCCGGGAGGGTGGGTGGCCGTGCGGCCAACGGGCCGTCAGCGCGCGGGGTCTGGGGCGAGGTCGGCCGCTGACACGCTTCCCGGGTTGGTGTGCCCGGAGAGGGCGAGGGTCAGGTCGAACTCGGCCAGCAGGCACTTGACGACATGCTCGACGCCGGCCTGTCCGTCCAGGCCGAGCCCGTAGACGTACGGCCGCCCCAGCAGCACCGCCCGCGCGCCGAGAGCCAGCGCCTTGAACACGTCGTCGCCGGTGCGCACCCCGCTGTCGAACAGCACCGTCAGCCGGTCGCCGACGGCCGCGGCGACCCGGGGCAGCGCGTCGGCCGCCGCGACCGCCCCGGCCACCTGCCGGCCGCCGTGGTTGGAGACCACCACGCCGTCCATCCCGGCGTCGGCGGCCAGCCGCGCGTCGTCCGGGTGCAGGACGCCCTTCAGGACGATCGGGCCGTCCCAGTGCTCCCGCAGGAAGGCCAGGTCGGGCCAGGACTTGCCCGGATCCCCGAACAGGCCCAGGAAGTGCAGGACCGCCGCGTTCGGATCCTCCTCCACGGGCCGGGCGAGCCCCGCGCGAAAGGCCGGGTCGGTGAAGTAGTTGGCGGTGCCCACCCCGTGCACGAACGGCAGGTACGCCTGGTCCAGGTCGCGGGGCCGCCACGCCAGCAGCTGGGTGTCCAGCGTGACCACCAGCACCGAGAACCCGGCGGCCTTCGCCCGGCCGAGGAAACTCCGGGTCACCTCGCGGTCCTTGCCCCAGTACAGCTGGAACCACCGCTCGGCGTCCCCCATCGCCTGCGCCACCTGCTCCATCGGTGTGCTGGACGCCGACGACAGGATGTACGGCACACCCTGCGCGGCGGCGCCCCGGGCGGCGGCCAGTTCGGCATCGGGATGCATGATCTTCAGTACGCCGACGGGGGCCAGCGCCAGCGGCGCCGGCAGGGACCGCCCGAGCACCTCGGTCGACAGATCGCGCTCGCCGACGTCCCGCAGCATGCGCGGCACGATCCGGCGCCGCGCGAGCGCGGCCCGGTTGGCGCGGGCCGTGCTGCCGTCGCCCGCGCTGCCCGCCACGTACCCCACCGGACCCGGGGCGAGCCGGTGTTCGGCCAGCTCTTCCAGCCGGGTCAGATCGGTGGGCAGCCGGGGCACGGCACCCGTCATCCCGTTCAGATAGATCTCGTACTGGAAGTCGGCCCAGTGCTTCGCCATCCGGCCGTCCGCCTCTCGTCGCCGATGAGATGGGGTACAGGTGCAGCCCGACCATACGGGCGGGTAGCCGGGCGGGCGCCGGCCGGGGCCCGGGGCCGGTGATCACTTCATGATCGCCACATGAACACGAGGAGTCATGAATCGCTTCAACGGCGACCGGGCCGGAGTGTTTCAGGACGATTAACGATGCGGTGATTTTCGGCCATTGGATGGCTCGCAGAGCGTGGAACCCGCTCAGTTCCCGGGTCACGGTGTGCAAATTCCGTGACATCACGCCACTGATTCAACACGAAAGGTTACCGAAACCCATGCGTTCGATGTGTGTTTCGACCGGGGACTCGGCAGAGTGGCGCTCGCCGCTCCGGCGTCCGATCCGGGCACGGGGTGGCACCTCGTCCGATTGAGCGGAAGGATGCACACAATGCGGAACACCGCGCGCTGGGCAGCGGCCCTCGGCCTCACGGCCGCCGCCGTTTGCGGACCCCTGACCGGGGCCGCCGTCGCTGCACCGGGCGCCGCCCCGTCGTCGCTGTACGCCCCCTCGGCGCTGGTACTCACCGTGGGGCACGGCAACGACGCGGCGACGGCCACGCCGGAGCGCGCCGTCACCCTCACCTGTGCCCCCGCGGCCTCCGGCACCCACCCGGACGCGGCCCGCGCCTGCGCGGAACTGCGCGGCACCGGTGGTGACTTCAACGCGCTGAAGCCCGCCGAGGGCGTGTGGTGCACCGAGCTGTACAACCCGGTCGTCGTCACGGTCCAGGGTGTCTGGCAGGGCCAACGCGTCTCCTACGAGCGGACCTTCGGCAACGCCTGCATCAAGGACTCCATCACCGGCGGCGTCTTCGCCTTCTAGGCGACCCGCCTGCCAGGACCGGGATCGCGGGGTACCCGTACGCGCCGGAGCAGGTCCGCAACTGGGGAGTGCGGCCACTGGAGCGGGGAACCAGCGATCTCGTGCCGGGGCCGACGGGCGGAGTGGGGCCGCCCGCCGGCTTCCGGGCACACAGCCGCTCCCCGGGTACGGCCCGTGGGGGGCCTTCCCGGGGAGCGGCGAAAAAACACCGGTTTCAATCAGGGCCGTCGGCACCGCCCTGGAGAGGCGTCTCACATGCCGGACGTTTCGGACACGCAGAGCGACACGGCTGAGGTCCGGCCCGGGGTCAAAACGGGCCGAGGGGCCGCCGTCTCCCTGCTGACGGCGGCCCCTCGGGCTTCATCGGCTTCCGGCGGTCACATGTGGACGACCGGAGCGGCTCCCGCGTCCTGCTGCGGCACCCCGCGCCGGTAGAGCAGGAAGGCGATCAGCGCGCCCGCGGCGAAGAGTCCCGCGGACCACGAGAACGCGGTCGTGTAGCTCTCGACGGTCGCCTGCGCCCGGACCAGCTTGCTGGTGGCGTCGCGGCCGGTCAGGTAATGGGTGGCGGCGGTCGAGGCGAGCGTGTTCAGCAGCGCCGTCCCGATCGAACCACCCACCTGCTGCATGGCGTTGACGGCCGCGGAGGCCACGCCGGCGTCCTCCGCCGCGACCCCGCCGGTGGCCAGCTGCATGGCCGGCGGCATGACCAGGCCGAGCCCGACTCCGATCACGATCAGCTGGGGCAGCACCGCGCTCGCGTAGTGCGCGCCGAGGCCGATGCCGGTCAGCCAGGCCATGCCGGCCGTGGCGATCGCGAAGCCCAGCGGGATGACGGCCTTGGGACCGACGCGGGGCAGCAGCAGGGTGGTGCCCACCTGGGCGGTCACCATCAGCGCGCCGACCATCGGCAGGAACGCCACACCGGTCTTCGTGGGGCTGAAGCCGAGGTTGAGCTGGAGGTAGTAGGTCAGGAAGAGGAACACGCCGAACATGCCCGCGCCGGTGATGAGCACCGCGATGTAGGAGGCGCCGCGGTCGCGGTCGAGCAGGATGCGCAGCGGCAGCAGCGGGTGCGCGGCGCGGGTCTGCCACCAGGCGAAGGCCGCGAGCAGCAGACCGCCGGCGATCAGGAAGCCCCAGGTCAGCGGCGAACCCCAGTGGTGGGTCTCGGCGTTGGAGAAGCCGTACACCAGGGAGAACAGTCCGCCGGCGACCAGGACGGTGCCGGGCACGTCGAGCTTGGCGTTCGCCGCGTCGCGGTGGTTGCTCAGCAGGAGCCAGCCGCCCACGAAGGCGACGACGGCGATGGCCACGTTCACGTACAGGGTCCAGCGCCAGTCGAGGGCGTCGGTCAGCACGCCGCCGAGCAGCAGGCCCACGGCGCCGCCGGCGCCGGCGATCGCGCCGTACACGCTGAAGGCGCGGGCCCGCTCCCGGGCGTTGGTGAAGGTGGTGTTGAGCAGCGACAGCGCGGCGGGCGCGAGCAGGGCGCCGAAGGCTCCCTGGAGGGCGCGGGCGATCACCAGCATGGTGAAGCCGTTCGCGGCGCCGCCGAGCGCGGAGGCCGCGGCGAAGCCGACGACACCGACGAGGAAGGCGGGCTTGCGGCCGAAGAGGTCGGCTATGCGGCCGCCGAGCAGCAGCAGTGAGGCGAACGCGAGGGCGTAGGCCGTCACGATCCACTGCCGGCTGCCGTCGGAGAAGCCGAGGTCGGTCTGGGCGGACGGCAGGGCGATGTTCACGATCGTGGCGTCGAGCACGACCATCAGCTGGGCGACGGCGACGACCGCGAGGATCCACCAGCGCTTCGCCGGGGCCGTGCCCGGTCCGGCGTCCGCACCGGCCTTGTCGATCCCGACGGCTCCGGCGCGGGAGCCCTCGGCGAGGGTCTTCTGGGACATGAACCACTCCAGGGAAGTCGTTCGGGACAGAACTTCGGGACAGGGCAGGGGCATAGCGAACGTGCCGACGTGAACGGCACGTAAACGAAACGGTTTCGTACAGGTCGAGATTAGAACACTCGCTGCGAAACGGCAACGTTTCGCTGGGTGTCGCGCGTCACGTGCGTGTGTATTCCTTGACAGGCATATAACCGGCGACGCATATTCGCTGTATGTCCGATGCAGCGCTCTGGTCCGCCCTCGCCGACCCCCAGCGGCGGGCGATCGTGGACCTCCTGCTGGCCGGCCCCCGGCCGGTCGGAGAGATCGCCGAGGCCTGCGGGCTGAGCCAGCCGAGCACGTCCAAGCATCTGAAGGTGCTCCGCGAGGCGGGCCTGGTCCGGGTCCGGCAGGACGCCCAGCGCCGGGTCCACGCCCTGGACCCGGCCCCGATCGCCGCCCTCGACGCCTGGCTGGCGCCCTACCGCAGGCTGTGGAACAGCAGCCTGGACGCCCTGGGCCGGCGCCTCGACGCGACCTCGGACGACACCCCGCACCCCCCACCACCGAAGGACTGAGACACCATGCCCGTCGACCTCACCGGCACCTATCTCACCCTCGACGACGGCCGCCCCGCCGTCCGGTTCACCCGCACCTACGACCACCCGGTGGACCGCGTCTGGCAGTTCGCCACCGATCCCGAGGAACTGGAGCAGTGGTTCCCGTTCCGCGCCGAGATGGAGCTGCGCCCCGGCGGCACCATCCGCTTCACCGACCCGAAGACGCCCGAGTTCACCGGCACGGTGCTCGCCGTCGAACCGCTGCGGCACCTGTCCTTCGAGTGGGGCGGCGACGAACTCCACTTCGACCTGGAGGCCGTCGGGGAACGGCGCACCCGGTTCACGCTCACCCACGTGCTCGGCGAGACGAACACCGCCGCCCGCAACGGCGCCGGCTGGGAGGTGTGCCTCGCCGCCCTCGACGCCAAGGCACGCGGCGAACGCTTCGAGGGCCCGCATGCCGGGGTGAGCGCGCCCTGGAAGGAGTTCTACGCCGCCTACCTCGACGCGGGCGTGCCGTCCGGGGCGCCGGTGCCGGGGCTGGACTGACGGGGGCGGGCCGGCCGCCGCACGGGGGTGCCCGCGAGTTGCCCGGAGCGCGTGGGGGTGGATGAATCGGCTCAGGAGAGCATGGCGGTGGCGAGCCCGGGAGGAGCCGTGAAGCGGTGGCGGCGCGGCCTGCACCGCGCCTGGCGGTGGCTCCGGGTGCGGGCCCTGTTCGTGCACGGCCGTGAGCTGGAACTGTTGCACCGGGCCATGGGGTTCGCCACCCTGGCCCTGGTGACGCTGGCCCCGCTGCTGATCGTGGTCGCCGCCGCCGACCCGCTGGCCCGGGGCGGCTTCGCCGCCTGGCTCACCGACGGCATGGGCCTGTCCGGCGCGTCCGCCCGCGCGCTCACGGACGTCATCAGCCCGTCGCGCAACGTCATCGGCACGACGAGCGTCTTCAGCCTCGTCCTGCTCGGCGTCTTCGGTGTCACCTTCGGCGGCAGCGTGCAGAACGCCTACGAACGGATCTGGGGCCTGACCTCCGGCCCCTGGCACCGGGTGTGGCGGCAGGCGACCTGGCTCGTGGTGCTCACCGCCTACCTCTACCAGGAAGCCGCCACGAAGACGGCGCTGTCCGGGGGCCGGCGGATCGTGCTGTCCGCGGTGACCGGCGTGCTCTTCTTCTGGTGGGGGCAGCGCTTCCTGCTCGGCGGCCAGGTCCACTGGCGCGCCCTGCTGCCGGGCGCCGTCGCCACCGTCCTCGGCCTCTCCGGCCTGCGCGCCTTCTCCTACCTCGTCTTCACCCCGCTGATCGTCACCAACGCGCTCAGCTACGGCGCGGTCGGCACCGTCCTCGTGGTCGAGTCCTGGCTGATCGGCGTCGGGTTCGTCATCTACGGCGGAGCCCTGCTCGGCCGCTGGTTCTGCGCGCACCACTGGCCGTCCCTGCGCCCCCACCGGGCCGGAAAGGCCCCCCGGGGGCGGGGCGACCCCGACGACACCCCCTAGGCCATCTGCCTGCGCACCAGCTCGTGCAGCCGCCCGCCGGTGTCGGCGAGCAGGTCGGCCGGGCTGCCCTGCTGGACGACCTTGCCGTCCTCCATCACGATCACCCGGTCGGCGTCCAGGACCGTCGAGAGCCGGTGGGCGATGACGACGCGGGTCGCGTTCAGCTTGCGGGTGCTGTCGATGACGATGCGCTGGGTGTCGTTGTCCAGCGCGCTGGTCGCCTCGTCGAAGAAGAGGATGCGCGGGCGCCGGATCAGTGCCTGGGCGATCATCAGGCGCTGGCGCTGGCCGCCGGAGATCGCACCGCCCGCCGACACGATCGTGTGCAGCCCCATCGGCATCCGCTTGATGTCCTCCGCGAGGCCCGCCATCTCGGCCGCCGCCATCGCCTCCTCCGGCGTGTACGGCTCGGTGCCGCAGATGACGTCCAGGATCGAGCCGGTGAACGGCTGGGCGTGCTGGAGGACCACTCCGCACTGGCGGCGGACGGCGGACTGGTCCAGGGCCGCCAGGTCCTGGCCGTCGTAGAGGACACTGCCGGAGACCGGCCTGTCGAAGCCGATGAGCAGCCTCAGCAGGGTGGACTTGCCGCAGCCGCTCGGGCCCACGACCGCGACGAACTCGCCCGGCCGGATCGCGAAGGACACGTCGTCCAGGACCAGCGGACCGTCGTCGGCGTAGCGGAAGGAGAGGCGCCGGGCCTCCAGCGCGCCGGACAGCCGGCCCGGCCGGGTGCTCGCCGAGCGCACCTCGGGGGTCGCCTCGAAGACCGGCTTGATCTCCTCGAACAGCGGCAGCGCGGCCACCGCCGAGACGAAGGAGCCGGTCAGCTGGGTCACCGAGGTCAGCACCATCGTCACCGAGGTGTTGAAGGTGAGGAAGTCCGCCGCCGACATCGCGCCCTTCGCCGGGCCCGCCAGCAGCATGAACATCAGCAGCGTGACGATCGGCAGATAGACCGCGCCGAGCACCGACGAAAGGTTCTTGATCCGGCCGACCTTCTGCTGGAGCTCCCGGCTGCGCGCGAACTCCCGCGCCCAGGCGGCGTAGGCGTAGTTCTCGGCCGCCGCGACCCGCAGCTTGGGCAGCCCGCGCAGGGTCTGGTAGGCCTGGTTGTTCAGCTTGTTGCCGAGCACCACGATCCGCCGCTGCCAGCGCACCTGCCACAGCCCGAGCCCGAGGAAGACGGCCCCGATGACGACGAGCATGCCGAGCGCGGCCATGGCCATCGGCACGCTGTACCAGAACAGCATGCCCAGGTTCATCGCGCCGATCGTCACCGACTGCGCGACCACGGGTCCGACGCCCGCCAGCAGCCGGCGGATCGTGCTGATGCCCATGGCGGCGCTGGCCAGTTCACCGGTGGAGCGCTGGGTGAAGAACCGGGTGGGCAGGCGCAACAGCCGGTCCCAGACGGCCGGTTGGAGCGCCGCCTCGATACGGCCCTCCAGGCGCAGGATGGACAGGTTCTCCAGCAGGGTGAAGGCCGCCGCCACCACGCCGCTCACCATCACGGCCAGGCACACCTGGACGATCAGGCCCGACTGCGCCGTCGGCACGTACTCGCCGAGCACCTTGCCGGTCGCGACCGGGACCAGCGCGCCGATCGCCACCGTCACCAGCCCGGCGAGGAGCAGCCCGACCAGGTCGCCGCGGGTGCCCTGGAGGCTGAACCGCAGCAGTCCGAACGGGGTGAGCGCCTTGTCGGGCAGCGGCCGGTAGAACATCACCGCACGCGGCTCGAACTCCTCCGCGTTCGCCTTCTCGATCGGCGTCTCGCGCCCCGTGCCCGGATGCACGGCCACATAGCCGCCGCGCCGCCACAGCAGCGCGACCGGCGCCCCGGACAGCGCCCGGTGCCCGACCAGCGGGCCCACGTTCTCCCGCCACCAGCGCCCGTCCAGCCGTACGGTGCGGGTGCGCACCCGGGAGGCGAGGGCCACCCGCTCGACCGGGTCGAGGCGTTCGCTCTCGGTGCCGCTCTGCGCGGGCTCGGCGAGGGTGATCCCGGCCGCCTCGGCGACCAGCTTGCAGGCCGCGTACCCGGCGTCCGCGTCGGCGGCCGTGGTCCGGCGGGCCGAGCGGCGGCCGATGGAGGCGAGCAGCGTCTGGTCGGCCTGGGCGCGGACCTCCTCACCGGCCTTGATGCCGGCGGCGGCCCGCGTCTCGTGGGTGCGCTCCAGCTGCTCGATCCACCGGTCCAGCGCGGTCAGCAGCCGGTACTGCTGGTCCACCATGGACTGCCACAGCGCCGGGTCCATCAGCAGATCGGCGGCGGCCTCCGCGCCGTACAGGGAGCCGTACTGCACGCTGCCCGGCGGCACCTGCATCCAGAACACGTCGTCGTCGGTGGGCGCCTGGGAGCGGTCCTCGGCCATCGGGGCCTGGAAGAGGACGGACAGACCGCGGCCGACGCCGAGCGCGACCGCGTACTCCAGCGGGCTGGTGGCGGGCGGGACGTACTGCGGGTTGCCGTACTCGTCGTACGACCAGGTCTGCGTGTTCGCGGGCTGGTACAGCTCGCGCAGGTTGACGCGGTGCAGCACACAGTCGCGCACCGGGCGGGCGACGAGGGTGTGCTGGGGGCCGGCGACCGGGCCGAGCAGCAGGGTGCCCGCCTCCAGCCGGCCGAGGTGGTGCCAGTGGCCCTGCTGCGCCGCGTCCACCGCGAACAGGTCCAGCGCGCCGGCCGCGACCAGCCACAGCACCTGCGGGCCCTCCAGGTCCACGCGGTTGAAGCCCGCGCAGTCCACGCGCGCGCCCAGCGAGCCGAGCGCGCCGAGGACGAGGTCGCCGTCGTACCCCTCCTGAACAGTCGTCATCTCACCGCTCCCTGACCAGTGCCGCGTACGCGCCGCCGTGCGCCACCAGCTCCTCGTGCCGCCCGCGCTCGACGACCGTGCCGTGCTGGAGCACGACGATCTCGTCGCTGTCGCGGACCGTGCTCAGCCGGTGCGCGATCACCACACAGGCGCAGCCGCGCCGGCGCAGGTTGTCCATCACGACCAGCTCGGTCTCCGCGTCCAGCGCGCTGGTCACCTCGTCCAGCACGAGGATGCTCGGCCGGCGCACCAGCGCCCGCGCGATCTCCAGGCGCTGGCGCTGCCCGCCGGAGAAGTTGTGGCCGTCCTGCTCGACCTTGCTGTGGATGCCGCCGGGCCTTCGCATGACGACGTCGTAGAGCGCCGCGTCCTTCAGCGCCTCCACCACGGCCTCGTCCGGGATGGACGGGTCCCACAGGGCGATGTTGTCGCGGACCGAGCCCTCGAAGAGGAACACGTCCTGGTCGACGAAGGAGACGGAGGAGGCGAGCGCCCCGCGCGGGATGTCGTCCAGTCGGCGGCCGTCGATGCGGATCACGCCGTCCCAGGGGGCGTACAGGCCCGAGATCAGGCGGGAGACCGTCGACTTGCCGCTGCCCGAGCCGCCGACCAGCGCCACCTGCTGCCCGGGACCCACGGTCAGGTCGAAGCCGCTCAGCAGCGGCTTGTCCAGCGGGCTGTAGCCGAAGGTGATGTTCTCCAGCTCGATGTGCCCGTGCAGCCGGCGCGTGGAGTCGCCGCCGCCACCGGGGCGGGCGTAGAGCGGGTCGGCCTGGAAGTTCTCCACGTCCTTCAGGCGGGCCACGTCGGCCGCGAAGTCCTGGATGCGGCCCGCCACGCCGTTGAGCCGGGTGAGCGGGGCGGTGAAGCGGGTCACCAGCGACTGGAAGGCGACCAGCAGACCGACCGAGATGTGCCCCTCGACGGCCTTCATGCCGCCGATCCACAGGATCAACGCGCTGTTGAACGTCGCGAGCGCGGGTGCGACCACGCCGAGCCAGGCGCTCGGCACGCCGAGCCGCTGCTGCTCCTCCAGCGTGGTGGCGTGCTGCCCGGCCCACTTGCGGAAGTAGCCGTCCTCGCCGCCGGTCGCCTTCATCGTCTCGATCAGCTGCAGACCGGTGTACGAGGTGTTCGTCAGCCGTGCCGTGTCCGCGCGCAGCTTCGCCGTCCGGGTCGCCCGCAGCCGTACGACGAGGCGCATGGCGACCACGTTGAGCAGGGCCACGCCGATGCCGACGAACGTCAGCTGCGGGTCGTAGGTGTAGAGCAGCACGGCGTACAGCACGACGACGATCGCGTCCACGCCCGCCGCCGCGAGGTCGCGGGCCAGGGTCTCGGCGACCTGGTCGTTGGACTGCAGGCGCTGCACCAGGTCGGCCGGGGAGCGCTGGGAGAAGAAGGTGACCGGCAGCCGCAGCAGATGGCGCAGGAAGCGGGCGCTGGACAGGGTGGAGGAGATGATCCGGCCGTGCAGCAGGTTGGCCTGCTGGAGCCAGGTCAGCACCAGGGTGAGCAGCACACAGGTGCCCATCGAGGCGAACAGCACGCCCAGCAGGGACGTCCGGCCGCCGATGAGGAACGTGTCGATGTAGGTGCGGCTGAGCGCGGGCACCGTGGCGCCGACCGCGACCAGCAGCAGGCTGGCGAGGACGGCGGCGGGCAGGGTGCCGGCGGTGCCGCGCAGCCGGGCCGGCATCGCGCCGAGCACGCCCGCCTTGCGCCCGCCCTTGCTGAAGCCGTCGCCCGGCTCCAGCACCAGCACCACACCGGTGAAGGAGCCGTCGAACTCCTCCATGGGAACGAACCGGCGGCCCTTGGCGGGGTCGTTGATGTACACCCCGCGGCGGCCGAAGCGCCGGCCCATGCCGTCGTAGACGACGTAGTGGTTGAACTCCCAGAACAGGATGGCCGGCGCCGCGACCTCGGCGAGCGCGGCCAGGTCCATCTGCATGCCCTTGGCGGTCAGGCCGTAACTGCGGGCCGCCTTGAGCAGGTTGGAGGCGCGTGAGCCGTCCCGGGAGACACCGCAGGCGATGCGCAGCTCCTCCAGCGGGACGTGCCGGCCGTAGTGGGCGAGGACCATGGCCAGCGAGGCGGCGCCGCACTCGACGGCCTCCATCTGGAGGACCGTAGGGGTGCGGACGGTGCCGCCGCGGGGCCTCGGCACCGGCCGCTTGGCCGGGGCGGCCCTTCTGCGGCCGCGGGTGTCCTGGCCGGTTCCTGTCTGAGGGCTCACGGCAGCAGCCAATCGATCGGACGCTGGTCGGCCAGCTTGACCGAGGCGGAGGCGAGGGTCATCGAGTCGAGCCCGAACGGCGGCCCGTCGGAGGTGGACCAGCGATAGCCGCTCTTCGTCGCCGACGTGTCCAGGAGCACCGTGACGGCCACCGGGCGGCCCTTGCGGGTGAACTGCTGGCCGAGCTGGCTGTCGCCGAGGAACGCGGCGATCGACTGGGCGGACTGCGCCTCGCGGTCCACCGACTTCACCCGGCCGCGCAGCACGCCGTACGTCTGGGTCGGCACCGAGGAGACGGTGAGGTCGACCGAGGCGTGCGCGGGGATGGAGGCGCCGTCCTCGGCGGGGACGTAGACGGTCGCGTACAGCGGGTCCGAGGCGTGGGCGACCTTCTCCACGGAGGCGACGTTCGTGCCGGTCTGGATGATCTGCCCGATGGTGGCGGCGAGCGCGCTGACGCGGCCCGCGGCGACGGTGCGGACGACCGAGTCGCCCTGCACGGTACGGACCTTGAGCACGGGCGCGTTCGCGGGCAGCTGTTCGCCCTGCTGCGCGAGGACGGCCGTGACCTGGCCGGAGACCGGGCTCTGCAGGAGGTAACTGCCCTGGCCGTGCGTGAGGATGGCGGGCGCGCTCACCGTGGAGGCGACCGAACCGGTCACCGCCCAGACGGAGGCCGCGGCCATGACGACGACGGTGACCCCCAGCGCGAGCCAGCCCTGGGGACGGGCCAGGCGCACCGGAAGGTCCAGCTCTTCCGGCGACTGGAGCTTGGCGAGGGCCTGTTGGCGGAACTGCACGGGACTTCCCTCACCCGAGATGAGACAGCGTTACGACGAAGTGACCGGCACCCGCCGAGGAACCGAGGGACACGGTCCGGCTCCCGCGGGCGGGCACCCGAGAGTCCCGGAGCCGGGAAACGGCTCCGGGACTTCGGTTGACACTGGGTGCGATCAGAGACCGGCGACCAGGTCGGTGACCGGCTGAACGTTCAGGCCGGTGACGCCCTCGACGGTGCTGATGCCGGTGTTGACCAGGCCGGAGACCGGGGCGATGCCGTTGACGGCGCCCGTCACGGTGTTGAGGGCGTTCACGGACAGACCGCCGGAGACGTTGTCCAGCTCGGCGTCCGAGATCTCGACGGTCTCGACCTGGGGGGTGGAGTTCATGATGGAACTTCCCTTCCTAAAGGATATTTCACAAGGGGGGAGCGGCCCCCTCTGGGGACAGACGGACGGCCGCGACCGCGGGCGGCCGACCCCCGTGGCCCGGAGGCCGCAGCGCCCTGCGGTGCGATGGATCAAAGCACGCAGGCTGGGCACGCTTCCAATCAATCCACGCGCTCACCAGGGCACTTGGCTCGGGAACGGGCTCATCCGTGCAGGTACGCGCACGGCTTGTCGGCGACTCCTTCACAAGCCGCGCGGCATCGTCGCAATCGCTTGCTGGTCTTCCCCTTGTCTTACCGACGGCGAATCCGGCACTCCGCGCCAAAGCCGTGTCCGGGGACGCGGGGATGTGCAGATCCGTCGCCGTCGGTGACCCGCGTGGGTATTGGATGTGCAGATTCGCTGAAGCCGGGATTCCGTTACGCGCGTGAAACGGACCGTTACTGATCGGTAGCGGACCGTGTCGGATCGGAGTCGGTTGAGAGCCGACTCGGGGCCGACGGGGAGCCGGCCGGGGAGCCGCCGGGCGTCAGTCCAGGATCGCGTACACGGTGCTCGCCCGGGCGGCGAGCGCCCCCGAGTCCGCGTCGGACAGTGTGACGTCCGCGAAGGCCATCCGGCGGCCCAGTTTCGTCAGGACCGCTTCGATCAGGACATCCGCGCCGGTCACCGGCCGCTGGAACGACGTGGACTGCTGCACCGTCGTCATCGGCACGAAGGCGCCCCGCGCGGCCGACACCGCGATCACCGTCGCCGTGTCGGCGGCCGCCATGAGCGCCTGCCCCGACAGCCCGCCGCCCTCCCGGGCCAGCCGCTGCGACCAGGGCAGACGCAGCACCGCCCGGTCCTCGCCGATGCCTTCGACACTCAGCCCGAGATCGCGCACCCAGGGCGCGAAGCGGTCGGCGAGGATCGTGTCGGCTTCGGCGGTGGTCATCGTCATATGGGCGATTGTTCCCAGCCGCCCCCGCCACCACGCCCACCGCGGCCGACCCTGGCCGATTCCCCCACCCCGTACGGCAGTTGCGCCGCCCGTTTGAACACGGCGCGCGCCCGGTGCGTACGTACGGCCATCCAGGCGCCGAATCGAACTGCCCAAGAGCGGCAGACCCCCGTCCCCAGGAGGTCGAGAAGTTGAGTCACAAGCGAATGCCCAAGCGCAAGGCCGCGATAGCGGTGGGCGGTGTCGCGGCGCTCGGAGCGGCGGCTCTCCTGCTGCCCAACGCCATGGCGTCCCAGGACAAGAACGACACGAACGCCGCGGGCACCCTCGGCACCGCGCGGACCCTGAAGGCCTCGGACGCCTCCGGCCTCGCCGCCCAGCTCCAGAAGATCCTCGGCGACGCCTTCGCCGGGTCGTACTTCGACAGCGGCAAGCAGCAGCTGGTCGTGAACGTGGTCAACGGCAACAGCAACAAGATCGTCCAGGTCGAGAAGGCGGGCGCGGTCGCCCGCCAGGTGCAGAACAGCACCAAGGCGCTCAAGGGCGCTGCCGGGACGCTCAAGACCAGGGCGACGATCCCCGGCACCTCGTGGGCCGTCGACCCGCGCACCAACAAGATCCTCGTCACCGCGGACTCCAGCGTCACCGGCGCCAAGTGGAACAGGCTGCAGTCGACCGTGCAGAGCCTCGGCTCGAACATGGCGACCCTGAAGAAGTCCGCCGGCACCTTCAAGACCTTCGTCTCGGGCGGCGACGCCATCTTCGCCCAGACCCAGCAGGGCGGCGTCCGCTGCTCCCTCGGCTTCAACGTCACCGCCTCCGACGGCAGCCCCGCCTTCCTGACGGCCGGTCACTGCGGGGTCGCGGCCAAGGACTGGTCCGACTCGCAGACCGGCCAGCCCATCGCCACCGTCGACCAGGCGAAGTTCCCGGGCAACGACTTCTCGCTCGTCAAGTACAACGACAAGACCACCCAGGCGCCCAGCGAGGTCAACGCCGGCAACGGCCAGACCGTGCAGATCACCAAGGCCGCGGACGCCACCGTCGGCGAGACCGTGTTCCGCATGGGCTCCACCACCGGCCTGCACAACGGCCAGGTCACCGGCCTCGACGCCACCGTGAACTTCGCGAGCGAGACCGTCCCGGGCGGCACCGACACCGTCAACGGCCTCATCCAGACCAACGTGTGCGCCGAGGCCGGCGACAGCGGCGGCTCCCTGTTCACCCAGGACGGCAGCGCGGTCGGCCTGACCTCCGGCGGCAGCGGCGACTGCACGAGCGGCGGCGAGACCTTCTTCCAGCCGGTCACCGCCGCCCTCCAGGCCACCGGTGCGACGCTGGGCGCCGGCGGCAACGCGGGCAACGGCGGCGCGGGCGGCCAGTCCGGCTCCGCCGCCCCGTCGGCCTCGGCGAGCGACCCGGCCGGCGCCGGCGGCGCCCAGATCGGCGGCTCCGCCGACCCCTCCGCCTCGGCCACCGACCCGTCCGGCAGCGCCGGGGCCGGCGCCGGTGGCAGCGACCAGTCCGGCGCAGGAACCGGTACCGGCACCGGCGATCAGTCCGGCAGCGGCGCCGCGAGCACCGCGAACAACGGCTCGTCCGTGACCGGTTCGAACTGACCCCGAGCCGACCGGCTCACGGTCCGGCCCTCCGGCGGGAGGGCCGGACTCCTCTCCCGTCACGGGGAGTCAGACAACGGGGCAGGCCCGCAGCAGCAGCACCGCCACGTCGTCCGCCCGGCCCCGGGCCGCCGCACTGTGCCGTACGACCTCGTCCGCCAGGTCCTCCAGCGGCCGCTGCCCGCACTCCGACAGCAGACCGCCGAGGTCGACCAGCGCGTCCTCGATGTCGATGCCGGGGGACTCCACCAGGCCGTCGGTGTAGAGGAGCAGCACCGAACCCGGTGCGAGGGACACCTCGGTCGTCGGATACACGGCGCCCGCGTCGATCCCGAGCAGCGGGCCGCCCGCCAGGTCCAGCACCCGCACCCGGCCGTCCGGCCGCCTGAGCAGCGGCGGCGGATGCCCCGCCCGCGCCATCACGGCCCGCCCGCGCGCCGGATCCAGCCGCAGATACAGACAGCTGGCGAACAGTTCCGCGCCGAGGTCGATCAGCAGCCGGTTGGTGCTGCTCATCACCTCGTGCGGCTCCTGCCCGACCGTGGTGTACGCCCGCACGCCGGTACGGATCTGCCCCATCAGGCCCGCCGCCGTCACGTTGTGCCCCTGGACGTCCCCGATCACCGCCGACGACAGCGGCAGCGTCGGCACCAGATCGTAGAAGTCGCCGCCGATGTCCATGCCGTGCATGGCCGGCAGATAGCGGGCGGCGGCCTCGATGCCGGGCGGCGGCACCAGCGAGCTGGGGAGCAGGGCCTGCTGGAGGCCGTGCGCCAGCCGGTGCTTGGCGTCGTAGAGCCGGGCCCGCTCCAGCGCCTGCGCGATCAGCCCGCCGAGGGAGGTCAGCACGGCCCGCTCGTCGGCGGGGAAGACATGCGGCTCGGCGTACGCCAGCACGCACGTGCCCACCGGCCGGCCGGACGCGATCAGCGGCAGATACGCCCAGGCCGCGAAGCCGTCCGGGGTCTCGTGCCGCTGCGGATACAACCGCTCCAACTGCTCCCGCGAGTCGAAGAACGCGGGCACCCCGCTGGTCAGGGCATGGGTGCCCGGGGTGCGCTCGGCCAGCGGCAGCCCGTCGAACCGCTCGACGATGTGCGGGTCGTCGTACCCCCGGTGGCCCAGCACATGCAGCCGCCCGCCCTGCGAGCCGAGGATCACCATCGCCTGCCCGCCGACCGCCGGGGTCACCTCGTCCCACACCAGCTGCACGACGTCCTGCACGCCCACCGCCTCGGTCAGCGCGCCCGCGAGGCTCAGCACCTGCGAGATCGTCACCAGCCGGGACGGCGCCGGACCGGCCCGCGGCGCCTCCTGCGCCATGTCCGCCACGGCCCGGGCCCGGGTGATCCGCACACTCAGCCCGCTGCGGCTGGGATACATCCGGAACGACAGCCACTCGCCCGGCGGACGCAGCGCCACGAACGACGTCACCTGCTGGCTGAGCAGCGCTCCCCGGTAACGGTCCTCGTACATCGGGTCGTTGAGCCAGGGCACCGACGCCCACGGCAGCGTCCCGAGCAGCTCCCCGGCCGTCCGGCCGAGCAGCTCGGTGGCGGCCGCGTTGGCGAACGCGATCCGGCCGTTCAGATCCAGCGACAGCAGCCCGTAGGGCAGCCGGGCCACCATCCGCACCGCCTCGGCCGAACCCGCCGTGCCCGTCGTGCCCGCCGCGACCGCCGGCAGCGGCACCGCCAGCACGTCGACCTCGGGGCCGAGCGGCCGGTTCTGTGCCGCGGCCCGTTCCAGCCGCAGCGCCAGCCGGTCGCAGGCCGCGGTCAGATCGGCGCGTTCCACGTCCGACAGCTCCGGCGGATGCGCACCCGGCCACGTCACGAACACCGCGCCGTACAGCCGGTTCCCGGTCGCCACCGGCATCGCGGCCAGCGCGAACGGGTACGGCAGCACCAGCGCGATCCGCGGATACCGGCCGGCCATCTCCTCCTCGCCGCCCACCCACACCAGCCGGCGCTCGCGCGCCGCGTCGGCGACCGGGATCCGCGCGCCCAGCCCGACCCGCTCCCACGGCGCCGCGAACGCCCGGGGCATGCCCGCGTGCACCGCCATCTCCAGGACCTGCTGGTCGGGGCGGAGCAGATACACCGCGCCGGAGTGGGCGCGCACCTCCTCCAGCATCGAGGCCAGCGCGAGCGACAGCACCGGCCGGGCGGCCACCGTGTCCTCGGCCGCCGGTGCCGGTACCGGCCCTGAGCCCGGCCCGTCGGACACGCCACCACCTCCTCGTACGGCCGCGCGTCGTGCCCCGGGGACCAGACTCCCTCGCGGGAGCGCGCCGCGCACGGCGAGCGCCCCGGCCCCGCCCTGCTCGCCCGTGCCACGGAGCCGCTGGCCAACCGGTCCGCCCGGACATGTGCCGCAGACATCGGAAGCGCGGGCGGCGTACGGGCGCTCCGCGTGCGCCCCCGCGCACCCTGATGGCCGATTCTCCGCGCCCGTGAACGCAGGACGCGCCCAAGAATGGGCAGGCGCTTTCCGCACCGACCGCACAGCGAGGGGACGAGCGGGCGGGCGGGTACGCGGGGGCGGATCGCGACGGTGGGGCCGGGCGATGAGCGCGGGGTACGACGAGCTTGCGAGGGGGCGGGCAGTGATTCGGTTGCTTCTGGTGCACGACGCGTGTCTGGTGCGGGCGGTGCTGGCGGAGTGGCTGGGCCGGGAACCGGGGCTGGACGTGGACGACACACCGTGGCGCGGCGCCGCGGCGAGGATACGGTCGTCGTCGCCGGACGTGTGCGCGGCGGACCTGGACTGCGTCGACGGCCATGGCATACCGCCGCTCGGCGATCTGTCCCCGGCGCGGGCCGGGGCGGGCCGGCCGCCGGCGCTGGTGGTCATGGCCCACGCGAACCGGCCGGGCCTGCTGAAGCGGGCCGCCGAGGCGGGCGCCCTCGGCTTCGTCGACAAGGCGGGCTCACCGGACCGGCTGCTGCGCGCGATCCGCAGCGTCGCCGCGAGGGAACGTTTCGTCGATGCCTCACTGGGCTTCGGCTTCCTCAAGGCGGCCCAGATGCCACTGACCAGACGCGAGCTGAGCGTGCTGTCGCTGGCGGCCGGGGGCGCGTCGATCGCGGAGATCGCCGGAAGCCTGCACCTGTCGCACGGCACGGTCCGCAACTACATGGCGTCGATCACCCGCAAGACGGGCGCGCGGAATCGGATCGACGCCATACGCATATCGCGGGGGGAAGGCTGGCTGTGACCGGTACCGGCTAGCGGGGGAGTGCGGTCGGTGACGGGGGGCGGCCGGTGGTGAGCTGCCGGTACAGGGCCGAGGTGCGCAGCAGGTCGTCGTGGGTGCCGCAGGCGGTGTGCGCGCCGTCCATGACCAGGATCCGCCCGGCCCGGCGGGCCGAGCCGAGCCGGTGGGCGACGACCAGCAGCGTGCCGCCCGGCCGCCCGGCGAAGGCCCGCTCGGCGCGTGCCTCCGCCGCCGGGTCGAGATGGCAGGTCGCCTCGTCGAGTAGGGCGAGCGGGGCGGCGCAGAGATAGGCCCGGGTCAGCGCGATCAGTTGGCGCTCGCCGGCCGACAGCGCCGTCGGCTCGACCCGGGCGTCCGGCCCGCCCAGCGCCCGCAGCAAAGGGGTCAGTCCGACGGCGTCGGCCGCGGCCAGCAGCTCGGCCTCCGGTACGGGGCCCGGCCGGAAGAGGGCCAGGTTCTCGGCGAGGGTGCCGCCGTGGACGTAGGCCTCCTGGGGGATGAGGACGGTCGCCTGCGGCGCGGGCACGGGGTGGCCGTGCACGCGGATCGTGCCGTGGTCCGGGGTGAGCTGGCCGGCGATCAGGCTGGTGAGTGTCGACTTGCCGATGCCGCTGGGGCCCACGACGGCCAGGTGGGCGCCGGTGGGCAGGGTGAGGTCGAGGCCGTCGAGGATCGGCTCGCCGGCGGAGCCGTAGGCGAAGGTGAGGGAGGTGAGGGCGAGGGCGGGCGCGGACCGGGTGCTTGCGATGGGCGGGCGGGTGCGGGTCCGTGGTGGCTGGTCGCGCCCCGCCGCGGAGCCGCTGAGGGACGCGGTCCCGCGCCCCTGGGCCGGTTGCGCCTCCCGGAGTCGAACGGTGCGCGGTCCTCGGCTCGTCAGGCGGCGCAGCACCACCGTCAGGCGCGAGCCGCTCGTGCCGAGGCCGTGGACCAGGTTCTGGAGTGCGGGGAGCAGGGACTGGGTGACGTAGGCGAGCGCGCCGACCAGGGCGCCCGCGGTCACGCCGTGGCGCAGCAGCCAGGGGGCCGTGACCAGGAGCAGCACCACGGGCAGCTCGCCGCCGACGGCCAGCGCCGCCGTGCGCGCCAGGCTCCAGCGGGCCAGGGCGCGTGCGGTGGCCAGCTCGGCGTCGATCCGTCGCCCCAGGTCCGCCGCGACGCGCTCCTCGGCGCCGCACGCCGTGACGTCCCGCAGTCCGGGACACAGCGCGCCCAGCTCCCGCGCGAGTGCCTCGTCGGTGGTGAGGAACGCCTCCTGACGGCGGGCCAGCGGTCGCAGCGTCACGGCGAACAGGGCCACCCCGGCCAGCAGCGGGGGCAGCACGACGGTCAGCAGCAGCGGGGCCAGCGAGAGCAGACCGATCAGGGCGCCGGCGGCCGTGAACAGGAACGAGCGCGACACCATCACCACGCCCGCGAGCGTGTCCCGGGCCAGTTCCACCTGCTGGGTGAGCCCGGACAGCGCGCCCGGGTCCGCCTCCCGCACCCCCCGCCCGACCACGGCGGTCACCAGCCGGTCCCGGGCCGGTTCGACCAGCTCGGCGACCACGCCGTAGACCCGCCCGGTCCCGTACGCCCCGGCGCACACGGCGAGCCCCGCCGCCCCCAGCCACCCCAGCCCGGTCCGTACGCTTCCGGCCAGGAACCCGGTGTCCAGCGCCCGCGCGAGCGCGTAACCGACGACAAAGGTCTGCCCCGCCTCCAGCACGGACCACGCCCCGAGCCGCACCAGGACCCGCCACCGGTCCCGCAGGAACCGGGCCGCCCGCCCGCGCAGCGGTGCCGGACGCCCGCCGGCCGGATCCGCTGCCACCCCGCGCCGGTCCTCCTCACCGCGCACGCCGCTCAACTCCCCTCCTCGGCACGGCACATGAAGCACTCGGTCGCTCCGTTCCGATGGCTGTCCGGCCCATGTGCCCCCCATCAGCCCCGTTCCTCGCTTCGCGGCGCGGCCCCGGCGTCGCTCTCCCCCTGCACCCCGAACACCGCCCGGTACGCCGCGTCCCGCCACAGTTCCCGGTGGGTGCCCAGAGCCCGGACGCGGCCGTCGTCCAGCCAGGCGACGAGGTCCGTGCGGGCCGCTGTCGTCGGGCGGTGGGCGATCAGGAGGCGGGTACGGGCCGGGCCGGAGGCCAACAGGCTCTGGGTGATGCGGTGTTCCGTGACCGTGTCGAGGCTGGACAGGGCGTCGTCGAGGATGAGGAGGCGGCTCTCGCGGACGAACGCCCGGGCGAGGCCGAGGCGTTGGGACTCGCCGCCGGAGCGGGGGGCGTCGGCGACGCGGGTCGCGTAACCGTCGGGCAGTCTGCGGACGAAGTCGTCGGCGTGGGCGCGCCGGGCGGCCGACCGGACGGCGGCCGGGGTCCGGTCGGCGAGCCCGAGGGCGAGGGCGTCCTCGATCGTCGTGCCCAGCAGGGCCGGGCGTTCGAAGGCGTAGGCGACCGCGCGGCGCAACTCGTCGTGGGTCAGGCTGCGGAGGGGGACGCCGTCCAGCAGGACCTCGCCCGCGTCCGGGTCGGTGAGCCGGCCGGCCACCTCGGCGAGCAGGGACTTCCCGGCGCCGGAGCGGCCGACGAGCGCCAGGGTCGTACCGCCCGCAATGGTCAGATCCAGTCCGTCGAGGACCGCGCGGCCGCCCCGGACGGCGGTCACCGCCCGCAGCTCCAGCCGGCCGGGTCCGGGGGGCAGACGGCGGGTGCCGTGCTCCGGGCGGGGTACGGCCGTCACCTCGGCGAGCCGGCCGGTCGCCGCGCGGGCCCGGGCGAGCGCGGTCAGCCGGCCGACGAGCGCGCCGACGCCGGTCGCGAGCACCGCGTACCGGGAGGCGGCCAGCAGGTCGCCGACCGACAGCCGGTGCCGGGCGAGCAGCAGCCCGGCCACCGCGAGAACCGCGAGGTTCAGCAGCGGTGCCACGGTGACCGCCTGCGCGGCGGCCCGCCCCTGCACCTGCCACATCCGCCGCCCGGCGCGCGAGAGTTCGGGCAGCGGCGCCAGGACGCGGGCCGTCTCCCGGTCCGCCACGCCCGCCGCCCGGATCGTCCGGGAGCCGCCGATCGCCTCGGCCAGCGCCCCGGCGATCCGGCCCTGCACCCGCTGGTATTCGGTCACGCATTCCGTCGTGTCCCGGGCGAGGGCACGCAGCAGCAGGGCCAGGACCGGTGCTCCGGCGAGGAACACGGCCGCCAGCCACGGGTCGATGACGCCGAGCGCCACCACGCCCCCGACCGGCCCGGCGAGCGCGGAGAGCAGCACGGCCACCGCGCCCGGCGCCGTCCCGGCCTGCGCGGCGTTGCCGACCCCGCGCGCCACCAGGTCCCCGGCGCCGAACCGGGCCGTCGCGCGCGGGCCCAGCGCGAGGACGTGCCCGGTGACACGGCGGCGCAGCCAGGCGGTGGCGTGCGCGGTGGCCGTGCCGGTGAGCACGCCCGCGCAGCCGTCCAGCAGGGCGAGCAGCAGGACGACACCGGCACAGCAGGCGACCCAGCGGGCGGTCGGCGCATGGGCGAGGAGCAGGTCCAGAGTGTGGCCGAGGAGGGCCGGCAGCAGCAGGCCGGCGGCCGTGGCGGCCGTACTCACGGCGCACAGCGCGGCACAGCGGGCGCGGCCGTGGCGCAGCACCGCCCGCGACAGGGCGCGGGCTGCCGCCGAAGTGCCGCCGTCGGGGCGGGAGTCGGCAGGCGGCGCACCGGGGCGGCCCCGGACGGCCCCTCCCCGGCGGAAGGGGGCCGTCCGGAGCCGGTGGATCACCCGCTCGGTCAGAGACAGAGCAGAATGCTCGCGGCGGAGACGCAGGAGAGCAGGCTCACGGTGCTCGCGCCGCCGCCGTCGTGCTCGTCGGAGTCGAGGGTCTGAAGGTCGAGCAGTGCCATGGCAGGGTCCTTTCCTTGTCGGGGACGGGGGTTGGATCACGGCTCCGTCCGTGCGGAGCCGCGTGCGGGGGCCGCCGGTGGCGGCGCGAGGAACGGCAGGTGCGCGGTGCGGGGGTCGTCGCAGGCCGCGGCGAGCGCGAGCAGACAGCCCGCCGTACCGGTGGCGAGGTCCATGGACAGACGCATCATCTGGTGCCCGGGGAAGGCGAGTTGGCCCTGGTAGTCCATGGCGAACCAGCCGAGACCCTCGATCTGCCGCGCCAGCCGCTCCCGGTCGGCGCCGGGCGCCGTGGAGCGGGCGAGGTGCAGGATCATTCCGGCGCGGCCCTGGAACAGGCCGGGCTGGGCGTAGAAGCGTGAGGTGGCGGCGGTGAGGATGCCGGCCCGGGCGCGGGCGAACGCCTCGTTGTCCGTGTGCGCGAGGTAGTCGTCCAGGACCAGGCCGATGCCCGCGCTGCCGTCGCCGAGATAGGGCAGCGTCCGCCGGCCCTCGTCCACCTCCAGGCCGCCGCCCGCCTTCTGGGTCACGCAGCAGTCCAGGTCACGGCGGAGCGCCACGGCCGCCGCGGCCAGATAGCGGTCCTCGCCGGTCTCCTGGTGGCGCCGCAGCAGGAACAGCGCCGGACCGCTCGCGCCGCGCAGCAGCCCGGCGCGCCGGCGCGGGGTGTCCGGCACGGGCTCGGCGAGCCGTCGTACGACGATGTCGGCGGCCTCGGCGGCGTGTTGCCGCAAGGACGGCTCGCCGGTGGTGTCCGCGAGCCGGCCGAGGACCAGGCCGAGTCCGGCGAGCCCGCCGTGCAGGTCGGAGGCGAGATTGCGCCAGTTCTCCCGCAGGATGCCGTCGACCAGGTCCAACGCCCGTTGCCGGTGGCCGAGCCGGTCGAGGACGAGGGCGACGCCGGCGAGGCCGTCGTACAGGCCGAGCGGGGTGCCGGGCGGCGGCGGGGCGGTGTGGTCGAGCAGCCAGCGCTCGCCCTCGTCGTAGCGGCCCGCGCCCGACGCCTCCAGGGCGTACAGGACCCCGGCCGCGCCGTGCGCGAGGCCGAGACCGCCGCCGTCGGAGAACTGGGCGATGTCACCGGGGAACAGCCGGTCGTCGCGCTCCGGGGTGGCGGAGGCGAGGATCGCCTTCACCATCGAGTCGCGGCTGTACGGCCAGTCGCCCGGCACCACGGGCGGGGCGGTGCGGGCGCGTCGGCCGCCCGCCGTGTCCCGGGTGATCTCCGCGACCGCCTCGTCCAGGAACTCCCTTGGTACGTCCGGGAATTGGTCCGCGATGACGTCCGCGAGATGGGCGGCCTTGCCGCGGTCCACCACGAACAGCGTGGTCACCGGCAGGAACAGGGCGAGCCGCAGACAGGCCAGCGCATAGCGGTCCACGTCCGGGCCGCGGCGGTCCGGCGGGGCGAAGAAGCCGGGATGGGCGACGGTCTGCCGGGCGTTCTCGGCGGCGGGGGCGGCGGCCTCGAAGTCGATGAGATGCACGGACTGTTCGTCCTCGGCCACCATGATGTTGAAGACGTGCAGGTCGTTGAAGACCAGCCCGCACGCGTGCACCGCCTCGACCGCCCGTTCCACCGCCGCGTGGATCCGCAGCGCCCACGCCGTGTACGCGGCGACCCGCGCCGGGTCGGGGTCGGGGGTGAGCAGCGGATGCCGCTCGGCGAAGAAGGAGTTGAGCGGGCGGCCCGCCAGGAAGTCCATGACCAGGAACCGGTGCTCGCCGAGCAGGAACCAGTCCCGCACCCCGGGCACCACACCGGTCCCGGCGGCCCGCTCCAGCGCCGCCCTCTCCCGCTCCAGCCGGGTCACCGCGTCCGCGCCGTCGGCCGCCAGCCCCGCGTGCGGCCGGGCCTCCTTCAGCACCACCTTGCGCCCGTCGCGGGTGTCGGTGCCGGCGTACACCCCGCCGCCGTTGGAGAAGTGCAGCGCCTTCTCGATGCGGTACGGCAGCTCGCCGACCGTCGTGGTGTTGCGGGCCGCGAGATGCGGCCGGAGGAACGCGGGCAGGGTCACCCACTCGGGGACCTGGAAGGACGGCGCCCTGCGGTCCGGCACGAGCCTGCCCTCGCCGTCGGCCACCGCGAGGACCAGTGTGCCGCGCTCGTCGACGACGTACCGGCGGGCGAAGGCGCCGTAGCGGACGTAGAGCGGACCCTCGCCCCAGCGCAGGTCGGTGAGGATGTACGGCCCCTCGAACCCCGCCAGCAGGGCGCCCAGTTCGCGCAGGACCTCGTGCAGCCGCGTCTCGTCGGCCGGGTAGACGGTGACGAACTTGCCACTGGTGTCGCGGCCCGCGTACTTGGCGTTGCGCAGATGCAGCAGCTGCGGGCCCGGCACGAACTTGAAGGGGATGCGGCGCGGTACGCAGTAGTCCCAGACGATCTCGGCGATCCGCTCCGCGTTCGCGGCGGTCGCCGAGGAGTGGATCTTCCAGCCCTGGGCCGGCGCCGGCAGCGGCGCGCCGTCCGCGCCGAGCGGGGTCAGATTCAGCCAGTCTCCGGAGCGGGACGCGTGCCAGCCGTCCGGGACGGTGCGGCGCGCCGCCGTGAACTGGGCGGTCTGCGCACCGCCGGCGTCCGCGAGCCGGTCGGGCGTGTCGTAGAAGTGCCCGTCGGCCAGCGCGTACACCTCGTACCGCTTGTCCATGCCCCTCCGCCCGCGTCGTCCCCGGCACCCTCGGCACCCTTGTCCTCGGTCACCGGACCTTCGACCCGGTGACCGGAAGAGACACTCGCAGGCGTCGCACGGCCGCGGACAGTCACGACTGTCACGAGGTCACCGTGCGGAACTCACGGGTCAAGATGTGTTCGGCGGCTTTCGAGCGGATCCGGGCCCGCGTGGCCCCGGGCGTTCCCCAGGGCCACCCGTAGCGTTCACAGGGGCTGCGCAGGAGCCTCACACGCGCTGTAATGGCGAACGTGGTGAGCGAGGGCGCGGCGGTCGGCGGTACGAGGACGGGGCCGGAGCGCGCCGCAGCCGCTCTCGACGCCCTCGGCGCCTCGCCCGGCACCCCGGACCGGCTCCACCGCGTCCTCGAACAGGCGCTGGTGTTCGCCGGCGCCGCCTTCGTCGGCGTGTACACGCCCGGCGACGATCCCGCGCAGCTGTCCCTCGCCGAATCGGCTGGTCTGCCGCGCACCCTGTACGGGCTCCGCGACGGCTACCCGGCCGCCGGCACGTCGCCGGTCGCCGCGGCCCACCGCACCGGCCGCCCGCGGTGGCTCGGCCCCGAGGAACTGGCCGGGTGCCCCGAGGCGCGGCGCACGCCCTCCCCGGACTTCTCCGTGGCCGTCCTGCCGCTCGACCCGGCGGGCGCGGGCGTGCTGGTGGCCGTCAGCGAGCGTCCGGGCGGCTTCGGCACCGAGGACCGGGCCTGCCTGGAGCTGGTCGCCCGCGCGGTCGCCGTCCCCGCCCCGGCCGCCGCGGGGGAGCCCGGCGAGCTCTCCGAGAACGCCTTCGACCTGGCCATGGACACCGGCCGGGTCGAGGTCGGCGCCGCCATCCTGGGGCTGTTCGGGCTCGGCCGGGACTCCTTCGACGGCCGGGTGGAGACCCTGCTCGCGCGCGCCGTGCCCGAGGACCTGCCCGCGCTGATGTCCGTGGTCGAGGCCGACCACATGTCCATCGGCGACCGTGAGCTGGAGTTCCGCATCCTGCAGCCCTCCGGCGCGCCGCTGTGGCTGCGGCTGCGCGGCCGGCTGCTGTCCGGCGGGGAGGGCCGCCCGGCCCGGCTGGTCGGCACGGTCGCCGACGCCTCCACTCTGCGCTCCGACGTCACCGACGTGGCCCGGGTGCAGCGCCTGGCCGCCGCCCTCGCCACCGCCGGCACGGTCAAGGACGTCGGCCGGGCCGTCGTCGACGCCCTGCGGGTACCGCTGCGGGCCGACCGGATCGCGCTCGCCGAACTGGAGCACGACCGCCTCGTCGTCACCGTCCTCGACCCGCCCGAACCCGAGGCGTGGCCCGAGGTGTGGCGCACCGAATGGCGCACCGAGTGGCCCGACGCGCCGGTGCGCGCCATGCCCACGCTCGCGGCCGCGCTGCGCGAGGGCCGCGCGCGGATCTGGCCCGCCGGCAGCACCCTGGAGCCCGCCCTCGGCGAGGTCGGCCCCGGCGGCCTCGCCGTGCTGCCGCTGCCCGCCGCCGGCCGGGTGGCCGGCGCCTGCCTGATCGGCTGGGACGACCCGCACGACTTCGGCCCCGACGAACGCGCCCTGCTCACCGCCTGCGCCGCCCTGACCGGCCAGGCCCTGCTGCGCGCCCACGCCTTCGACGCCGAGCACGAACTCGTCGGCATGCTCCAGCGCACCCTGCTGCCGCGCCGCCTGCCCCGGCTGCCCGGCGCGGTCGCCGTCGCCCGCTACCTGCCCACCACCGCCGGGCTGGAGGTCGGCGGCGACTGGTACGACGTCATTCCGCTCGCCGACCACCACGTGGCCTTCGTCATCGGCGACGTACAGGGCCACAACGCGGGCGCCGCCACCCTGATGGGCCAGATGCGCACCGCGCTGCGCGCCTACGCCGCCGAGGGCCACACCCCGGACGTGGTCGTCGCCCACGCCAACCGGCTGCTGCTGGACATGGAGACCGACCTCTTCGCCACCTGCGCCTACGTCGACGTCGACATGGAGGAGGGCACCGCCTGGATCGTGCGCGCCGGCCATCTCGAACCGGTCCTGCGTCACCCGGACGGCAGCACCGAGATCCTGCGCACCGAGGGCGGGCCGCCGCTCGGCGTGACGGCGCAGGCGGACTTCCCGATGACCCCGCTGCGCCTGGCACCCGGCACGGTGGTCGCGCTGACCACCGACGGCCTGGTGGAGTCCGCGGACACCGACCTCGACACCGGCATGCAGCGGCTCGCCCACGCCCTGTCCGCCGCCGACCCCGCCCACCTCGGCCTGGTCGCCGACGCGCTGCTCACCGACGCCCACCGCGCCGACGACGTCGCCCTGCTGCTGATGCGCTACGACGGGATGGCCGTACGACCCCTGCGCGAGAGCTGGACGGTGTGGCGCGTACCGGAGGCGGTCCGGCACGCCCGCCGCTTCACCCGGCGCACCCTGCGCACCTGGGGCGTGAGCCCGGACACGCTCGACACGGCCCTGCTGGTGGTCTCCGAACTCGTCACCAACGCCCTCGTGCACACCGACGGCCAGGTCCGCCTCGACCTCAGCCTGGTCAACCACCGGCTCCGGCTGGCCGTCGCCGACGCCTCGCCGCGCAGCCCGGTCAAGCCCACGAGCATCGGCTGGGAGGCCACCGGCGGGCGCGGCATCCTGCTGGTGGAGGCGGTCTCGGCGGCCTGGGGGACGGTCCCGGTCAGCGGCGGCAAACAGGTGTGGGCCGATCTCGTGCCCGGCGGCTGACCCGCCACTCGGGTACGGGTACGCGCGCCCCCGGCAGGTCGAAGGGGCTCGCCCGACGGCCGTGCCTAGGGTCGATCGGCGTGGCACACACCTTCGAAGAACTGGTCGCGAAGCAGCGCGCCGCCGACGCGGCCCAGCGCACGGTCGACCAACTGCGGGAGGCCTACGGCCCCCCGGCCGAGCGGGGTATGACGGGCGCCCAGTCGGAGACCTACGAAACGGCGCTGCGTGCCTCGCGGGACCTGGCCCGCGAGGCGCAGACCGCGCTGAGCGACTACGCGAGGGAGACCGGCCGCACGCGCGCCGACATCGAGGCCGAGGTGGCCCGGGCGGCCGCGGAGCCGCAGGAGACATGAGCACGGCGGCAGGCGACACGAGCGGCGTCGGCCGTGGGGGTGGCGGGGAGGTGAGCCGCGCCGAGCGGCTGGTACGGGCCGCCGACGCCCGGCTGCCCGTCCTCGACGGCGGCCCGCTGCTGCGCAAGGCGTTCCCCGACCACTGGTCCTTCCTGCTCGGTGAACTCGCGCTCTACAGCCTGCTGGTGCTGTTCCTGACCGGCGTCTGGCTGACCCTGTTCTTCACGCCCGAGATGCGCGAGGTCGTCTACGCGGGCCCCTACGCGCCGCTGCGCGGGGTGCGCATGTCCACCGCCTTCGCCTCCACCCTGCACATCAGCTTCGACGTGCGCGGCGGACTGCTGCTGCGGCAGGCCCACCACTGGGCCGCGCTGGTCTTCGTCGCCGCGATCGGCGTGCACCTGCTGCGGATCTTCCTCACCGGCGCCTTCCGCCGCCCCCGCGAGCTGAACTGGGTGATCGGCCTGACCCTGTTCGTGGTCTCGCTCGCCGAGGGCTTCGCCGGCTACTCGCTCCCCGACGACCTGCTCTCCGGGACCGGACTGCGCATCGCACAGGGCATCATGACCTCGATCCCGCTGGTCGGCACGTACGTGGCCTTCTTCGTCTTCGGCGGCGCGTTCCCCGCGCACGACATCGTCACCCGGCTGTACCCGGTGCACGTCCTGCTGCTCCCGGGCGCCCTGATCGCCCTGGTCACCGTGCATCTGATCCTGGTGGTCCACCTCAAGCACACCCAGTGGCGCGGCGCGGGCCGCCGCGTGGACAACGCCGCCGGCAAGCCTTTCTTCCCCCAGTTCACGGCCTCCTCGGGCGGGCTGTCCCTCATCGTCTTCGGCGTCCTGGTGCTCCTCGCCGCACTCGCCCAGGTCAACCCGGTCTGGAACTACGGCCCCTACCGCCCCGACCAGGCCTCCACCGGCGCCCAGCCCGACTGGTACGTCGGCTTCCTGGAGGGCGCGCTGCGACTGATGCCGGCCTGGGAGACGAACCTCGCCGGACACACCCTGATGTGGAACGTCCTGCTGCCCGCCGTGGTCCTGCCCGGCCTGCTCTTCGCGGTGCTGTACGCCTATCCGTTCGTCGAGCAGCGCCGCACCGGGGAGTGGCGCCGCGAGCAGCACTTCTGCGACCGCCCGCGCGAACGCCCCGTCCGCACCGGCCTCGGCGTCGCGGGCATCGTCTGGTACGGCGTGCTGCTGCTGGCCGGCGGCAACGACGTCGTCGCGCAGACCTTCCGGATCTCCGTCAACGCCCTCACCTGGGTGCTGCGCGTCGCCGTGGTCGTCCTGCCCGTCCTCGCGTTCCTGGTGACCCGCTGGCTGTGCCGGGCCCTCACCGAGGCCGAGCGGGACCGGCTGGCGCGGGGTGTGTCCACCGGCGAGATCCGGCAGAACATCGCCGGCGGCTACGAGAGCGACCACGCACCCGTGGCGTCCTTCCGGCCCGGCGCCCCGCGAAGGCCGCTCACCGCCGCGCGTACTGGTACGCCATCCCGAACACCCCGCGAGCCAGCACCCCCAGACCGATGAGGAACAGCCAGAGTCCGTAGACCACCCCGCCGGCGCTCAGGGCGAACCCGAGCGCGGTGATGATCGGGAACATGCTCTCGTCCGGGAAGAACGCCACCGGTTCCGCCCCGTCGGCCACCTCCGCCTCCGCACGGTCCTGCGCCCGGCTGCCCCGCCGCCGGTACTGGATCAGGCAGAAGAACGACACGAGCGCCGCCATCCCGCACGCGACGACCAGCGCGACCGTGCCCGTCTCGTCCCCGGACCACACCCCGTACAGCGCGGCGGACCCGCCGAAGAACAGCGCCACCCCGCCGAACAGCATCGACTCGGTCCTCATCCGGCCGTCTCCTCCCCGGCCCGGGCGGCCTCCGGATGGTGCAGGTCGAACGCGGGCGACTCCGAGCGGATCCGGGGCAGGGCCGTGAAGTTGTGCCGGGGCGGCGGACAGGAGGTGGCCCACTCCAGGCCCCGGCCCCAGCCCCACGGATCGTCGAGGGTGACCTTCACGCCCCGGGCGGCGGTGCGCCAGACGTTGTAGAGGAACGGCAGCGTCGAGATCCCCAGCAGGAACGCGCCCGCCGAGGACAGCGTGTTGAGCAGGGTGAAGCCGTCCGTCGGCAGATAGTCCGCGTACCGGCGCGGCATGCCCCCCGCGCCCAGCCAGTGCTGCACCAGGAAGGTCAGCTGGAACGCCGGGAACAGCAGCCAGAAGTGCAGCTTGCCGAGGCGCTCGTCCAGCATCTTCCCGGTGAACTTCGGCCACCAGAAGTAGAACCCGGCGAACATCGCGAACACCACGGTGCCGAACAGCACGTAGTGCAGGTGCGCCACGATGAAGTAGCTGTCGGTCACGTGGAAGTCCAGCGGCGGGGAGGCGATCAGCACCCCGCTCAACCCGCCGAGCAGGAACGACACCAGGAAGCCCATGGCCCACAGCATCGGCGTCTCGAACGACACCGATCCGTTCACCATCGTCCCGATCCACGCGAAGAACTTGATCCCGGTGGGCACCGCGATCAGGAACGACATCAGGGAGAAGAACGGCAGCAGTACCGCGCCCGTGGCGAACATGTGGTGCGCCCACACCACCGCCGACAGCATCGTGATGGCGACGGTCGCGCCGATCATCGGCAGATAGCCGAACTGCGGCTTGCGGGAGAACACCGGGACGATCTCCGAGATGATCCCGAAGAACGGCAGCGCCACGATGTAGACCTCCGGATGCCCGAAGAACCAGAACAGGTGCTGCCACAGGATCGCGCCGCCGTTCGCCGCGTCGAAGACGTGCGCCCCGAACTTCCGGTCCGCCTCCAGCGCGAGCAGCGCCGCCGCGAACACCGGGAACGCGGGCAGCACCAGGATCGAGGTGAACAGCACGTTCCAGGTGAACATCGGCATCCGGAACATGGTCATGCCCGGCGCGCGCAGACACAGGATCGTGGTGATGAAGTTGACCGCGGTCAGGGTCGTCGACACACCGGTGACCACCAGCCCCATCGCCCACAGGTCGCCGCCCGCCCCGGGCGAGAAGTAGGCGCTGTTCAGCGGCGCGTACGCGAACCAGCCGAACGCGGCGGCCCCGCCCGGCACCAGGAAGCCGGACACCACCATCAGCGCCCCGAACAGGTACATCCAGTACGACATCGCGTTCAGCCGCGGCAGCGCCAGGTCCGGGGCGCCGATCTGGAGCGGCATCACCGCGTTGGCGAACCCGGCGAACATGGGCGTCGCGAACAGCAGCATCATGATCGTGCCGTGGATGGTGAAGAACTCGTCGTAGCCGTGCTCGTTCAGGAACTGGAGCCCCGGCCGGGCGAGTTCGGCCCGCATGCCGAGCGCCAGCAGCCCGGCGAACAGGAAGAAGCAGAACGCCGTGACCATGTACAGCCGGCCGATCACCTTGTGGTCGGTCGTGGCCGCCCAGCGCAGCAGGGTCCGGCCGGGCCGCGGGGCGGGGGCCGTGTACCGTTCGACGGCCTCACGGCTGTCGGACATCTGTGGTAGTTCGGTCATCCCGGGCGACGCTACTCCGGGTGCCCGAACGCCCCGCCCGCGCCACGCCTGGGCACCGCCCGGCAAACCGCCGTCGATGTCCGGGGCGCAGGGGCCGGGGCGGTCGGGCGGTGCTCAGGCGTGGGTCTTGGCCAGCAGTTCCAGGACCTCGGCGGTGGTGCCGCTCTCGCCGAGCCGCGGGAAGATCCGCTCCACGCTGTTCGCGTGCGCCTCGGCGTCGGCGTCGGCCATCGCGTCGGTGGCGAGGGTGACGTGGTAGCCGTGCGCGTACGCGTCACGGGCGGTGGACTCCACGCCGATGCTGGTGGCGATGCCGGTCAGCACGATCTGCGTGATGCCGCGCCGGCGCAGCTGGACATCCAGGTCGGTGCCGTGGAAGGCGCTCCAGTTGTGCTTCGTGACGCGGATGTCGCCGGCGTGGCCGTTCAGTTCGTCGACGATGACGTCCCAGCCCTCGGCGAAGGCGAGGCCGCGGGCCTGGCGCTCGGTACGGCCGGGCACGACGTCCCCGCCGTCGGCCGAGAAGGAGACGCGGACCAGGACCACCGGGAGGTTCCGGGCGCGGAAGGCGTCGGCGAGTTCCGCCGTGCGCGCCACGACCTCGGGGCCGGCGTACGGCTGGGTGGGCATGGCGGCGATGCCGTTCTGGAGGTCGATCGCGACGAGGGCGGTACGGGGGTCGAGCGTGGTGAGCGACATGATCGGTCAGGCCTTTCCGAGCGGTGCGGTGGGGGAGGGGTGAGCCGACCGGGGAAACGGTCCGGCAAGGTCGTCGCCGGCAACAGGACGGAGCGGGCGAGCGGGAAGGGGGCCGGGCGCGGAACGGCCCGGGCGCCTCGGCGGGCGGGGCGCCGCAGGCGACGCCGGTCGCGCCGATGGGCACCAGCGCCACGGCGGTCATATACGGCGGTCATCGAGGAGTCGACCTCAGGGGCGGATTGGTCCGCTCCGTGCGTCCGGCGAGCCTCGCCGCCACGGTCGTATCAGGGCTCCGACAGCCGGTCCATCAGCTCCAGCACCCGGAGGACGGCCTGCCGCTCCTCCTCCGTGTACCGCTCCTGGAAGGCGCGGGCCAGCCACTCGCTGCGCGCCTGCCGGTTGCCCTCCACGCGGGCCCGGCCGGCCTCGGTCAGCGTGACCAGCTGGCGGCGGCCGTCGGCCGGGTCGGGGGCGCGCAGGATCAGCCCCTGCTGTTCCAGGGCGGCCAGTGTCGTCGCCATCGACTGCGGGCGTACGCCCTCGGTGGCGGCGAGGGCGCTGGCCGTGGCGGCGCCGTGCTTGCCGACCAGGGTGAGCGCCGACTCCTGGGACGGACTGAGATCGGTGTCCTGCGCGACCTCGCGGAGCCGGCGCCGCAGCCGGCTGAAGACCACGCGCAGATCGCGCGCGGCGCGGGTGGCGGAGTCGGAGGTGTCAGCCATGCCCACCAGCGTAGGTCCGACAGCCGAAACTGTCCAGCTCGAACTGTTCAGTTCCGGCTGATTGATTTGGCGTCCGCCGGCCGTGACTCGATTAGGCTGGCCGGGTGCGTCTGCTGATGATGTCCGACACCCACCTGCCCCGGCGCGCCAAGCGGCTCCCGGAACAACTGCTGGCCGAACTCCCGCGCGCGGACGTGGTGTTCCACGCCGGTGACTGGGTCGACACCGCCACCCTGGACCTGCTGGAGAGCGGCAGCCGCCGTCTGATCGCGGTCCACGGCAACAATGACGGCCCCGAGCTGCGGGCCCGGCTCCCCGAGGTGGCCCACGCCGAACTGGACGGCCTGCGCTTCGGAGTCGTGCACGAGACCGGTCCCGCCCAGGGCCGCGAGGCCCGCTGCGCCGCCCGCTTCCCCGACCTCGACGTGCTGGTCTTCGGCCACAGCCACATCCCCTGGGACACCACCGCCCCGACCGGCCTGCGCCTGCTCAACCCGGGCTCCCCGACCGACCGCCGCCGCCAGCCGCACTGCACCTACCTCACCGCGACGCTCGCCGACGGCACCCTCACCGACGTGACCCTGCACCGGCTGCCGCAGCGGTAGCGGCCCTGTGCCAGGATGCCGGGATGATCTCTGACAACGGCATACCGGGGGACGTCGTTCCGGCGGGTCGCATGGCCGGCGGCGAGCAGCCCGTGCTCGCCCTGCCCGGCGGACTTCAGCTGCGCCCCTGGCGCCCCGACGACGCCGGCACCCTGCTGACCGCGGCCCAGGACCCCGCGATCCGCCGGTGGAACCGGCTCGCCGTCGACAGCCGTGAGGACGCGCTCGCCAGGATCGAGCGGATGCACGCGCGCTGGCGAGCCGAGACCTTCGCGGTGTGGGCCGTCGCCGCGCCGGGCGGACCCGCCGTCGGACTGTGCGCATGGGGCGACATCGATCTGCACGAGGGCAGTGCCGAGATCGTCTACTGGCTCCTGCCCGAGGCACGCGGCGGCGGCGTCGCCGTCGAGGCCACGCGCAGGCTCAGCCAGTGGGCCCTCGACGACCTGGGCCTGCACCGCCTGCGCCTGTGCCACTCGGTCGCCAACCCGGCGTCCTGCCGGGTCGCCGAGAAGGCCGGCTACACCTACGAGGGCACCCAGCGCAGCGCCCTCCTGCACGCCGACGGCTGGCACGACCAGCACCTGCACGCACGCGTGGCGGGCGACACCGCGTAGCGGGCCGCCACCGCGGGGCGGCGAACTCGTGGCGCGGCCCCACGACTTGCCCCGCGACCTGCCCATGCCTTGCGCCAGGCGCTGCTCCGCGACCCGCGCTTCCCGGACGCGGCGGCCTCGCTCACGCGGCGGGCGGATGGATGGCCCCGGCGGTCGTGGTCAGCGGTGCGCCGGAGCCGCCCCAGCGCAGGGCGACGATCTCGGCGGCGACGGACACCGCGACCTCCTCGGGCGTACGGGCCCCGAGGTCGAGCCCGAGCGGCGAGCGCAGCCGGGACAGCTCGGCCTCGCCCAGACCGGCCTCGGCGAGCCGTGCGCGCCGCTCGTCGTGGGTCTTGCGGCTGCCCATCGCGCCGACGTAGGCGGCCGGGCGGCGCAGGGCCTCCTCCAGCAGGGGGACGTCGAACTTCGGGTCGTGGGTGAGGACGCAGATCACCGTGCGGTCGTCGGTCCGCGTGCCGGCGAGGTAGCGGTGCGGCCAGTCGACCACGACCTCGACCGCGGCCGGGAAACGCTTCGGCGTGGCGAAGACCGGGCGGGCGTCGCACACGGTCACCCGGTAGCCGAGGAAGTCGCCGACGCGGGCCACCGCGGCCGCGTAGTCGATCGCGCCGAAGACCAGCATGCGCGGGGGCGGCGCGAACGACTGGAGGAACACCGACACGTCGTCCTCGCGGCGCTCGCCGTGGGGACCGTAGTGCCGCATCACCGAGGCGCCGAGGGCGAGTTCGCCGCGCGCGTCGGCGGTGACGGCGACGTCGAGGCCGGGCGCGCCGAGCGTGCCCTCGGCCCGGTCCGGCCGGACGGCGAGCGTGGCGCCGCGCGGCGCGGGCCCGTCCACCACCGTGGCCGCCGTCACCGGCTCGCCCGCCGCGACGGACGCGGCGAGCGCCCCGAACGCCGGATCCGACGCGGGAGTCACCGGCCGCACCAGCAGCGTGATCTCGCCGCCGCAGGTGAGGCCGACCGCGAAGGCGTCCGCGTCGCTGTACCCGAACGTCTCCAGCCGCGCCTCGCCGCTCGCCACGACCTCCCGCGCCAGCTCGAACACGGCCCCCTCCACACAGCCCCCGGACACGCTCCCCACCACCTCGTCGTCCGGGCCCACCGCCATCGCGGCACCGGGACCGCGCGGCGCGCTGCGGCTGACCGCGACGACCGTGGCCAGCCCGAACGGGGCCCCGGCCGCGTGCCAGCGCGCCAACGTCGGCAGGATCTCCCGCACGCCCCACTCCTCTCCCTGCCCCGCGCGAACACCGCCCGCAGGGTCGGCACCGTGGAGACAGCGACCCAATGGTGGCCGTACGTCACATTACGGCCGCGTCCGGGGTGCGGCGAGCGCGGCGGAGGGGGTTTCGTTGAACGTTAATCCATTGCCGCCGGGTAGCGGAGTCTGCTGCACTGCGCGGGTTCCGACGTACGTCACACAGGAAGGTCCAGCGATGCGCGCTGCGTGCATGTCCGCCCAGGAAGGAATCCACCCCATGCCGAAGGACATCACGCTCAGTGCACCTGCTCAATCTCGGAATTCTCGCCCATGTCGACGCCGGTAAGACCAGCCTGACCGAACGGCTGCTGCACACGGCCGGGGTCATCGAGGAGATCGGCAGCGTCGACGACGGGAACACCCGGACCGACACGCTCGCGCTGGAACGCCGGCGCGGCATCACGATCAAGTCCGCCGTCGTGTCGTTCCCGCTCGACGGCGTCACCGTCAACCTCATCGACACCCCCGGTCACCCGGACTTCATCGCCGAGGTCGAGCGCGTGCTCGGCATCCTCGACGGCGCCGTCCTGGTCGTCTCGGCGGTCGAGGGCGTCCAGGCGCAGACCAGGGTGCTGATGCGCACCCTGCGCCGGCTGGGCATCCCCACGCTGATCTTCGTGAACAAGATCGACCGGCGCGGCGCGAACGGCTCCGCCGTGCTCGACCAGCTGTCGCGCCGGCTGGCCGTGCCGCTCGTCCCGATGGGCCGCCCCGCCGCGCCCGGCACCCGCGCCGCCCGCTTCGTGCCGGACCTCGCCCCGGCCGCCGCGGAGGTGCTCGCCGAGCACGACGACGAACTGCTCGCGGCCTGCCTCGACGGCGGGATCCCCGACGGCCGTCTGCACGCGGCCCTCGCCGCCCAGACCCGCAGCTCCCGTGTCCATCCCGTCTACTTCGGCTCCGCGATCACCGGCGCCGGGGTGCCCGAACTGGTCGGCGGCGTCGAACGGCTGCTGCCTCCCGCCGACGGCGACCCGCACGGCCCGCTGTCGGGCGCGGTCTTCAAGGTCGAACGCGGTCCGGCGGGCGAGAAGATCGCCTACGCGCGGCTCCGCGCCGGCACCCTGCGCGTGCGTGACCGCGTCCCGTACGGCGCCGCCCGTCGTGTGACGGGCAGGGTCACCGCACTGAGCGTCTTCGACGGCGGTACCGACACCCGGCAGGACCACGCCGGTGCCGGGCGGATCGTCAGGGTGTGGGGCCTCGACGGCATCCGGATCGGGGACACGCTCGGCACGCCCGGACGGGCGTACGAGCACCACTTCGCGCCACCGACCCTGGAGAGCGTCGTCGTCCCCGGCCCCGGCACGGACCGGCGCGCCCTGCACCTGGTGCTCACCCAGCTCGCCGAACAGGACCCGCTCATCGGCGTCCGCCACGACGAACGGCGCGGGGAGACCTCCGTGTCCCTCTACGGCGAGGTCCAGAAGGAGGTCGTCCAGGCCACCCTCGCCGAGGAGTTCGGCCTGGAGGTCACCTTCCGCGAGACGACCACCCTGTGCGTCGAACGGCCCGCCGGCACCGGGCACGCCGTCGAGTTCAACAACAAGGACGGCAACCCGTTCCTCGCCACCGTCGGCCTGCGCGTCGAGCCCGCACCGCCCGGCGCGGGCGTGGCGTTCCGGCTGGAGGTGGAGCTCGGCTCGATGCCGTACGCCTTCTTCAAGGCCGTCGAGGACACCGTCCGCGAGAGCCTCGGCCAGGGGCTGCACGGCTGGCAGGTGCCCGACTGCACGGTGACCATGACCCACAGCGGGTACTCGCCCCGGCAGAGCCACGCCCACCAGGGCTTCGACAAGAGCATGTCGAGCACCGGCTACGACTTCCGGGGCCTGACCCCGCTGGTGCTGGCCGAGGCGCTGCGCCGCGCGGGCACCGTCGTGCACGAGCCGGTGCACCGCTTCCGGCTCGACGCCCCGGCGGACACGCTGGGCGCACTGCTGCCGGTGCTCGCCCGGCTCGGCGCCGTACCGGAGAGCACCGCCGCGGCCGGAGCCGCCGCCGTACTGGAGGGCACGGTGCCCGCCGCCCGGGTGCACGAGCTGCAGCAGCGGCTGCCCGGGCTCACCCGCGGCGAGGGCGAGCTGGAGACGGCGTTCGACCACTACGCGCCGATCGCCCGGGGCGCCGTCCCCGAGCGGCCGCGCACCGACCACAACCCGCTCAACCGCAAGGAGTACCTGCTGAACGTGATGCGCAGGACCGGGGACGGGACGGCGTGAACTGACTGAGAGTCAACTTACTTATGAGTCAGGTGGTATTGACGCGGCTTTCGGCGGGCCGGACTGTGGTGGACATGTCGAACACCCGGGCACGTCTGCTGGTTGTCCTGGTCGTCCTCAGCGGATTCCTGACGGTGGCGGGCGCCCCGCCCGCCACCGCCGCCACCTCGGCTCTCCCCTCCGACTCCCTCTGGTTCGACGGCTCCGCCCTCACCGTGCAGAACGGCCGGTTCACCGACGGCCAGGGGCGCGAGATCGTCCTGCGCGGCTACAACGTCTCCGGCGAGACCAAACTGGAGGAGAACGGCGGCCTGCCGTTCGCCTCCGTCGCCGACGCCCGCACGTCCGCGACCGCGCTGCGCGCCCTCGGCGGCGGCAACGCGGTCCGCTTCCTGCTCTCCTGGGCCCACGCCGAACCCGTACGCGGCCAGGCCGACACCGCCTATCTGGCCGCCGTCACCGACCAGATGCGCGCCTTCCTGGACGAGGGAATCCGCGTCTTCCCCGACTTCCACCAGGACCTCTACTCCCGCCACCTGTTCCACACGGGCAGCTGGTACACCGGCGACGGCGCGCCCAAGTGGGCCGTGGATACCGGGAGTTACCCCGCCGAATCCTGCGGCCTCTGCCTCTTCTGGGGCCAGAACATCACCCAGAACGCGGCCGTGCAGAAGGCCCAGTACGACTTCTGGCACGACACCTACGGTCTCCAGGACGCCTTCCTCGCCACCGCGCGGACGGCCATGGCCTACCTCCAACAGCACCTGACCGCTGCCGAGTTCGCCGCCGTCGCCGGATTCGACCCGTACAACGAGCCCTACGCCGGAAGCTACGACTCCGGGCAGGCCTCCCGCACCTGGGAACGCGATCTGCTGTGGCCGTTCTACGTGAGGTTCCGCGCCGCCATGGACGCCGCCGGCTGGCAGGACAAGCCCGCCTTCGTGGAGCCGGGCCTCTTCTGGAACTCCGACATCTCCACCCAGAAGCAGGAGGGCGGCCTGCTGGACGCGGGCACCCTCGGCCCGCGGTACGTCTTCAACACGCACTTCTACGACCAGAAGGCCATCTCCGGGATCCTGATGTGGGGCAAGGCGGCCGACGGCCAGTACGCCTCCGACTTCGCCGCCGTCCGCGACCGCGCCGCCTCCGCCGGCACCGCGGCCGTGGTCAGCGAGTTCGGGCACCCCCTGTCCGGCACGGTGTCCGACAAGGCGCCGACCGTCCTGAAGGCCATGTACCAGTCCCTCGACTCCCGCCTGCCGGGGGCGAGTTGGTGGTCGGACCCCGCCGCCTCGGGCCCGGTCCTGTCCGGCACCCAGTGGCAGTGGGACATCTACAGCGGCCGGCATCACGAGCTGATGAACGGCAGTCCCGACAAGGTGCAGACCTCCGGCGACGCCTGGAACGGCGAGGACCTCTCCGCCGTGGACCTGGACGAGTCCGGCAACGTCACCCTCCGGCAGGACGCGCGGCTGCTGGACCGCCTGTACCCGAGCGCCACGGCCGGTACGGCCCTGGCCTTCACCTACGAGGACCGCTCCCGCGACGGCTCCACCACCCTCACCTGGAACCCGGTGCCCAGCAGCCTGCCGCACGTGGCCCGACTGGTGGGCTCCGGCCGGTACGGGCTGCTCGTGTGGCGCTCCGGGGACGGCACCGCGCCGACCGAACTGCACCTGCCGGCGTCCTTCCCGGCCGCGTCGACCACCGTCGTCTCCGACCTCGGCACCGTGTACGCCCCGCCCGCCTACACCGGGGCCGGCACACCGGTCGCCGTCGCCCCCGAACCGGGCGGCACCGGAAGCCGCCGGCTGCTGCTCGGCGACACCGACTCGGGCGTCCTGCACTACGCGCTGGTGACCGACGGGGCCACGTCCCCCTCGGCGGACCTGCTGAGCGCGGCCCGGTCCGAGCTGGCCGCGTGGGCGGGGGCGCACTTCTGAGACGCCCGTGACCCCTGACGAGGAAGCCGAGCGGCCCCCGTGGAGAGTGGGGTCCCCCCGGAGGCCGCCGGCGCTCAACTCCCCGTCGGGCCCGTCCAGTCGGCCTGGACATGCCCCAGCCGGACACGCTGCGGATGGTCGCCGACCGGTACGGACAGCACCTTCTGGCCGGTGGCGAAGTCGATGGCCGTGACCTGGTCGGCGCCGGCCTCCGAGATGATGCAGTCCTTGCCGTCGCCGCTCACCGTCGCCCAGTACGGCGTCGAGGCGGTGATGAGCGGGCCGACGTCGAAGGAGGCCCGGTCGACCACGGTCGCGTAGTTGTCCATGGTCCCGGCGACACACAGCTTGGTGCCCTCGGGATTCATCGAGATGCCGTGGTGGCGCGAGTCCAGCAGCCACGTGGTGCGGTCCGGGTTCGTCGCCGGGTTCGCCGGCAGCGTCTTCACCCGGGTGATCCTGTCCGCGGCCACGTCGTACTCCAGGAAGCCGTTGAAGAACGACACCTGGAAGTACAGCTTGGACCAGTCGGGCGTGAAGGCGGCGGGCCGGACCGCGCTGGAGAAGTCCTTCAGCCCGACCGCGTCCAGCCGCTGCCGCATGTCGATGGTCCTGACCTGCTTGAACGTCGTCGCGTCGACGATCGTGATGTGCCGGTCGCCCTTGGTCCAGTCCCAGCTCGGATCGTCCAGGGAGGTCGTGACCTCGCCGATGGACATGTTCCAGAGGTACTTCCCGCCGTCGGTGAAGAAGTTCTCGTGCGGCTTGTCGCCGGTGGCGAACTCGCCGAGTTCCCTGCCGGTGTCGATGTCCAGCACCTGCACCTTGTTCGCGGTCGACGCCGAGACGGCGACCCGGGTGCCGTCGGGGGAGACCGCCATGTGATCGGCGCGGTAACCGGCCACCGGGAAGCGCCAGTTGATCCTGTCGGTGGCCAGGTCGATGGAGACCACGTCGGCGAAGCTCGGCCGGGAGACGACCACGGACCTGCCGTCGGGCGTGGAGTACATGTCGTCCACGTACTGGTCGTGCCCCTGGCCCACCTCGTTGCGGATGGACGTGTAGTAGATCCACTTGATCGGGTCGGCGTTGATCTCGGCCAGTCGCGCCGCCTTGTCGGGGACGACATCGATCCGGCCGATCTTCGCGAAGTCACCCGTGGACCTGATGACGTCGGCGGTGCCGTCCCAGTTGTTGCCGACGAACATCACCTCGCGCAGACCGTCGGAGCCGGGCGTGGCGGCGGAGGCGGCGGTCGCCGGAGCGGCGACGGTCAGGACGAGTGCGGCGGCCACGGAGCACAGGTGCCTGGTTCTGGAGGCAGGCATGACTGCTCTCCTTCCTCGGGGGAGAAGTCTGAACACGCGTGCTTTCACAGTGAACTTACTGAAAAGTAAGGAGGGGGTGGGTTACTCGACAAGAGGTGTGCACGACAGGATTGAGAGCCGGTGCGGCGAGGGCGGGCCGGCGGCGGGGAGACGGAGGGGGACAGGTGGCGGGAAGGTTCAGGGCGCCGACGGGCCGCTACGGCGGTCGGTCCGCCGAGGAACGGCAGGCCGAACGGCGCCGGCGTTTCCTGGACGCGGCCCTGGAACTGTTCGGCGGACCGCCCGGCTACCGGGGCACGACGGTCGCCGCACTCAGCCAGGCCGCCGGACTGTCCACCCGTCAGTTCTACGAGGAGTTCCGCACCCTGGAGGACGTCCTCGCCGCGCTGCACCTGGAGGTCAACGGCTGGGCCGAGCAGGCGGTGCTGGACGCCCTCGGCGCGGCGGACGGACTGCCGCTGGCCGAGCGGGCCACGGTGCTCTTCCGGGCCTACGCCCGCGACGTGACCTGCGATCCGCGCCGTATCCGCATCGCCTTCGTGGAGATCGTCGGCGTGAGCTCCCGGCTGGAGGAGCAGCGGCTGGCCCGCCGGGCCCGCTGGGTCGACCTCATCCGCGCCGAGGCGGACGCGGCCGTCGTACGCGGCGAGGCGGCGCCGCGGGACTACCGGCTGGCGGCGACGGCCTTCATCGGCAGCGTCAACGGCCTGCTGCACGACTGGAGCGCCGGCTGGGTGGACGCCACGCTCGACGAGCTGGTGGACGAGCTGGTGCGGCTGCTGCTCGGGATGCTCCGGCCCGAGGGCTGGCGCCCCGCACCCGACGTGCCGGGCGCTGTCTGAGCCCCCGGCTGCTGCTCGCCTGTCGGCGCAGGTCAGTGCCGGTCCGTGCCGTTCGGCGCGCGGGATCGGCCCGGAGCTGGTCTGCTGGTGCGGGGGCGTCGTACCCGTGCGGTACCCGTGCGCCGGGCGGCACAGCCACCGCGAGACATGGGAGAGCGGGAGAGAGGGAGAGAGGGAGCGTGATGAGCACGTATCGAGTCGCGCAGGTGAGGAGCGCGGGCGGCGCGTTCGAGCTGGCCGAGCGTCAGGTGCCGGAGCCCGGGGCGGGCCAGGTGCGCATCGCCGTCGAGGCGTGCGGCATCTGCCACAGCGACGCCATGTTCGTGCACGCCGCGGTGCCGGGCATCACCTTCCCGGAGGTCCCCGGGCACGAGATCGCCGGCCGCGTGGACGCGCTCGGCGAGGGCACCCAGGACTGGGGCTGGCAGATCGGCGACCGCGTGGCGGTCGGCTGGTTCGGCGGCAGCTGCGGCCACTGCACGCCCTGCCGGCGGGGCGACTTCATCGTGTGCGCCAACCTCAAGGTGCCCGGCTGGGCCTACGACGGCGGCTTCGCGGAGAAGATGATCGCGCCCGTCGACGCCCTGGCCCGGATCCCGGACGCCCTGGCGGCGGCCGACGCGGGCCCCATGGCCTGCGCCGGCGTGACCACGTACAACGGCCTGCGGCACAGCTCCGCCCACCCCGGGGACCTGGTCGCGGTGCTCGGCCTCGGCGGCCTCGGCCACCTCGGGGTGCAGTACGCGGCGGCGATGGGCTTCGAGACCGTGGCGATCGCCCGCGGCGCCGAGAAGGCCGACTTCGCCAAGCAGTTGGGCGCCCACCACTACGTGGACAGCACCGCGGGCACCCCGGTCGCCGAGGCCCTGCAGTCCCTGGGCGGGGCGAACGTCGTGCTGGCAACCGCCGGGAACTCCGGCGCCATCACGGCCACCGTGGACGGTCTCGCACCGCGCGGTGAGCTGGTGGTGATCGGCGCGGACCCGGAGGCCATGGGCATCAGCCCGCTCCAGCTGATCATGGGCGCCCGGGTCGTGCGCGGACACCCGTCCGGCACGGCGCAGGACGTGCAGGACACCATGGAGTTCAGCGCCCTGCACGGCATCCGCCCGATGACCGAGACGGTCCCGCTGGACGACGTCGACGGCGCCTTCCAGAAGATGATGGCCGGCAAGGCCCGCTTCCGCATGGTCCTCACGAACGGCTGACCCGGGCGACGCCGACCCGGGCCACGGCGGGATCCTTCCGGGCGGCGACGACCGAGAGCGGCCCCGGCGGCACACCCAGCCGCCTCCCGGTCGGCCCGCGGCTGCCTGGCGAAGGTGCCCCGGCCGGGCGGGTCAGCCGTCGGCCAGCCGCTCCAGTGCGGCCAGGACCGGGGCCGCCCCGTCCTCCGCGCGGATGCGGGCGGCCAGGGAGCGGGCCCGTTGCCCGTACCCCGGCCGGCGGGTGGCCTGCAGCAGGGCGCAGGAGAGGGCGTCCACGGTGAGGCGGCGCAGCGGTACGGCGGCCGGGGCGACGCCCAGGGCGACCAGGCGGGCGGACCAGAAGGCGGCGTCGAACTGGATCGGCACCGGCACGGCGGGCACCCCGGCGCGCAGGCCCGCCGCGGTCGTACCCGCACCCGCGTGGTGGACCACGGCGGCCATGCGCGGGAAGAGCAGCGCGTGCGGCACGTCGTCGATGGTCAGCATGTCCTCGCCGTCGGCCGCGAGCCCGCCCCAGCCGCGCTGGATCACCCCGCGCAGCCCGGCCCGCCGCAGCGCCGCCACCACCTGGGCACTGAGCCGTGCGGCGTCCGGCACCGTGGCGCTGCCCAGCCCGACGAAGACCGGCGCCGGACCGGCGTCGAGGAACTCCTGTACGCCAGCGGGGAGTTGGTCCTCGGTGTCGTACGGCCACCAGTAGCCGCTCACCGTCAGCCCCGGCCGCCAGTCCCGGGGCCGGGGCACCACCAGCGGGCTGAAGCCGTGGTGCACCGGCCACAGCCGTCGCTCCCGGGCCCGCAGCGCGGCACCGGAGCGTACCGGGGGCAGTCCGAGCCGCCCCCGCACACCGGGCAGGGCACCCGAGAAGATGTGTTCCGTGGCGAGGCACACCCCGTGCCCGGCGACCCGGTTCACGACCGGCCCCCAGGAGCCGCCGCCGAGCACGGGAGGCGCGAACTCCCGCGTTCCGGCGAGGGGTTGGAGGTACACCCCCATGCTCGGCAGGCGCAGTCCCTCGGCGATCGTGTGGCCGAGCGGGGCGAGCGAGGCGGACAGCAGCAGTGCCTCGCTGTCCCGGGCCGCCGTGAGCAGGTCCTCCGTCATCCGCCCGACCAGCCGGCGCGCCATGTCCGCGAGGCGCAGCAGCTTCGTGGCCTCGCCGGCGCTGCGGTGCAGGCCCCGGCCGCGCGGCGACTCCAGCTCCGCCCGGGGGTCGACCGGCAGCGGGTGGAAGCGCACGCCCGAGCCGCAGAGCAACGGCCCGAAGCGGGCGTGGGTGACCAGGGTGACCTCGTGCCCGGCGCGGGCGAGGCGGTGCCCCAGTCCGGTGTAGGGGGCGACGTCGCCCCGGGATCCGGCCGTCATGATCGCAATGCGCACGATGACCCAGTATGGCGGCACGGCCCCTCGCGCGGGACCCAACGGCCCAGCGGGCACGGCCGGTTCGCCCCCGTCACAGCCGTTGACTTCACCCCCGGGCGGCTCTACGGTCGGCCCGCGACACGTTCGGAGTGTCGATCTGTGTTCGAAATACCGACTATGCCGACGATGCCGACGACCGAACCGGTCGACGTATCACTCAGCGTGGATTCCGTTCCGCACACGGAGGCGCCGATGTATCCCTCACCCCGTCCGACCGCCGAAGGCCTGCTGCTCCGGTGCAGAGCCGGCGCCGTCCGCGCGCTCGTCCTGGCGCTGACCGCGGCCGCCGCCCTCCTCTTCGCCCAGCCCGGCCCTGCCAGGGCTGCGGTGACGGCCCGTCAGATCGCCGTGCCCGCAGCGCCGATGGGCTGGGCCTCCTGGAACAGCTTCGCCGCGAAGATCGACTACAACGTCATCAAACAGCAGGTCGACGCGTTCGTCGCGGCCGGTCTGCCCGCCGCGGGCTACCGGTACATCAACATCGACGAGGGCTGGTGGCAGGGCACCCGCGACAGCGCCGGCGACATCACCGTCGACACCGGTGAGTGGCCCGGCGGCATGAGCGCCATCGCCGACTACATCCACAGCAAGGGCCTGAAGGCCGGCATCTACACCGACGCCGGCAAGAACGGCTGCGGCTACTACTACCCGACCGGCCGCCCCGCCGCCCCGAACACCGGCAGCGAGGGCCACTACGACCAGGACATGCTCCAGTTCTCGAAGTGGGGCTTCGACTTCGTCAAGGTCGACTGGTGCGGCGGCGACTCCGAGGGCCTGGACGCGAAGACGGCGTACACCTCGATCAGCTCCGCCGTCACCAGGGCGACCGCGGCCACCGGCCGCCCGCTCACGCTGTCCGCGTGCAACTGGGGCAGGCAGAACCCCTGGAACTGGGCGCCGGGCCTCGCCACCATGTGGCGCACCAGCACGGACATCATCTACTACGGCAACGCGCCCTCCCAGGCGAACATGCTGGCCAACTTCGACCAGGCCCAGCACCCGGCCGCCCAGCACACCGGGTACCACAACGACCCCGACATGCTGATGACCGGCATGCCCGGCCTCACCGCCGCGCAGAACCGCGCCCACATGGCCCTGTGGGCGGTCTCCGGCGCCCCGCTGCTGGCCGGAAACGACCTGACGACGATGACGAGCGAGACGGCCGGGATCCTCACGAACCCCGAGGTCGTCGCCGTCGACCAGGACCCGCGCGGCCTCCAGGGCGTCAAGGTCGCCGAGGACACCACCGGACTCCAGGTCTACGGCAAGGTCCTGTCCGGCACCGGCAACCGGGCCGTCGTCCTGCTGAACCGCACCTCCGCCGCGCGGAACATCACCGTCCGCTGGTCCGACCTCGGCCTGACCGGTGCCTCGGCGACGGTGCGCGACCTGTGGGCGCGCTCCACCCTCGGCTCGTACGCGACGAGTTACACCGCCGGTGTCCCGGCGGGCGGCTCGGTCATGCTCAAGGTCAGCGGCACCGAGGCGGCGAGGACCGACTACGGCACGACCTCCACCGGCACCTACACCGGCGTGAGCGCCGCGAGCACCGGCCTGGCCGTGGCCGACATCGCCTACACCAACACCGGTTCCACACCCCTCACCGGCACCCTCCGGGTCGACGGACAGACGGCCACCGCGGTCTCGTTCCCGCCGACCGGTTCGTCCCAGGGCACCGTCTCGGTCCAGGTGAACCTCATCAAGGGAGCCGGCAACTCCCTCGCGCTGACCGGCGGTCCGTCCCTCGGTGCCCTCACCGTCCGCCCCCTGCCGGGCACGAACGGCACCCTCCTGACCGGCAAGCAGTCCGGCCGCTGCGCCGACGTCTACGACAACACGCTCACCAACGGCACCCAGGCCGAGCTGTGGGACTGCAACGGAGGCGCCAACCAGGCCTGGACGTTCACCTCCCGGGGGGAACTGGTCGTCTACGGCGACAAGTGCCTCGACGCCTACGACCGCGGCACCACCGACGGCACCAAGGTCGTGATCTGGGACTGCAACGGCCAGGACAACCAGAAGTGGACGCTGCACACCGACGGCACGATCACCAACGTCCACGCGGGACTGTGCCTGGACGCCTCCAACGCGGCCACCGGCAACGCCACTTCCCTGGTCCTGTGGACCTGCAACGGTCAGGACAACCAGAAGTGGTCGCAGACCTGACCACTGCCCGGGCGGTCGCCGTCGTCGCGGCTCAGCGGCGTCGGGAGCGCCGGGTGTGCGGCGCGGGGCGGGGTCGCGCCTGCCCGAGCACCGACCGCAGCGCCCGCACCGACCGCAGCCGTAGCCCTCCCAGGCTCGCGCGGGCAGAGAAGGTCCAGGTCAGCCGGGAGGTGACCTGGACCCTCGCACTTCTCCTTCCGGCGCCCGTCATGCCTGGGGCCGCCTACTCGTCCCAGGCCTGGATGATCAGCTGGCTGGTGATCTTGCCGTCGCGCAGCGTGAGCATCGACTCGGCGAGGACCTTGGTGCCGTCCCCGTACTGGCACTTCTCGCTGAAGGCGACGTGATCGCCCTGTACGACGCACTGGTCCAGCTTGTGTGTCATGTCGCGGCGGTAGATGTCGTCCAGCAACTCGGCGATCTGGGCCCGGCCGTGCAGGACGGTGGGGTGGCTGGGCTGGTGGTCGTGGTCGACGATGCGGATCTCCGCGTCGTCGGCGTAGAGCGCGAGCAGGGAGTTGCCGGTGTTCCCCTCCACGGCCCGGCGCAGTGTCTCGGTGTCGAAGCCGGAACCTGTCACGGTCCCCATGGTGACCTCCTTCGGACGCCCGCGGCCCGGCGTGGATCGGGCCGCGCGGGCTCCACTCTTCGAGGCTCCTCCGGCCCGGCGGGCACGGCAAGCGCAGCCGGGCGCCTCCGCCTCGCGGGTAGCCGCGGCCCGCCACCCGTGTCCGGCCGGGGTCCGGGGGCGTTGTTGAGGGCATGATCTCCTCTCGACGTATCGTCGCCGCCCTCGGCCTCGCCGCCGGGATCACGGGCCTCGCCGTCCCGACGGCGAACGCGGCGCCCACCGGCGCACCGCACAAGGCGCTGCTCAACCCCATGACCACGCTCGACGCCATCGCGGTCAGCGACATCCCGGCCGCGCACCGCAAGGAGGTCCCGAAGGTGTCCGAGCAGATGCGCGCGCTGAACCGGGTTGACCAGCTGAACAAGCTCGACGCACTGCACCAGGTCACCGACCTCGCGGGCCCGTGACGGGCGTGCCGCCGGCCGTCGCGGCCTGAACCGCCGCCCGAGGCCCGTTCGCCGGCCGCGGCCCTCACGTCTGTCCGCCGCCGGACCCCGTCCCCGGCCCCGCACGCAGCACCGCCCAGTCCCGCGACAGGGCGAAGGCCGTCGCCGGGCCGTCCGGCAGACAGCCGGGCAGCAGGCGGACGAGCAGGTCGGCGGGGCCCAGTTCCAGCCAGACGCGGACCCCGGCGCGGTGCAGCACCCCGGCCATGTCCGCGAACCGCTGCGGTGTGCGCCGTACCCAGAACTCCGGCTCGGCGGTCTCCGCGCCCACCGGGCGGGCGGTGCTGTCACAGACGAGGGGGAGGCGCGGGGCGCGCGGGTGCAGGGTGGCGAGCGTACGGCCGTAGGCGCCGAGGACGCCCTCCAGAGCGGGGCGCCCCGGGGCCGGGCCGGGCAGGGCGCCGAGGAGACGGGCCAGGGTGCCGACCGCGTGACAGGCCTCCGCCAGGGAGAAGACACCGGCGGCGTACGCGGCGGCCATCCGACCGGCCGCCTGGCCGTAGACCACGTCCGGCCTGACTCCCCAGCTGTGCAGCAGCCGGCACTGCGCCACCTGGAGCGCGAACAGCGCCGGACCGGCGTACGTCGCCCGGTCCAGCAGGGCCGCCGTCCGGGTGCCGTCGGCCGCGAACATCACACAGGCCAGCGGGAGTTCGAGATACGGGTCGAGGCGCGCGCAGATGTCGTCCAGCGTCTCGGCGAACACCGGGAACTCCTCCCGGAGTTCGGCGCCGGCTCCGGGCCGTGGTGAGGCACCGGCCGAGAACAGGAAGGCGGTACGTCCCGTGCAGCCGTCAAGGGGCATGCCCCCATTGAGGCACGGCCGGACCGGGAGCAGACACCAGGCAGATTCCTGCACCCTGCAAAAAAATTGCCATCATGGAATGACCTTTTCCAGTCACATCCCGGGACCTGCGGAACGCTCGCGAAGAAACCCGGTCAGGCGAGAGATCCACGATCACCGCCGTGGTCCCCGCCGCTACCGATCGGTCACGCGTAGGGTCGGCAGCGAAGGCAATCGAAAGAAGGGGCCAGACCATGGCGCAGGAAGTCCGCGGCGTGATCGCACCGGGGAAGGACGAGCCCGTACGGGTCGAGACGATCGTGGTGCCGGACCCGGGGCCCGGCGAGGCCGTCGTACGTGTCCAGGCCTGCGGTGTCTGCCACACCGACCTGCACTACAAGCAGGGCGGCATCTCCGACGACTTTCCCTTCCTCCTCGGCCACGAGGCCGCGGGCGTGGTGGAGTCCGTCGGCGCCGGTGTCACGGACGTGGCGCCCGGCGACTTCGTCATCCTCAACTGGCGTGCGGTGTGCGGGAACTGCCGGGCCTGTCTGCGCGGCCGGCCCTGGTACTGCTTCAACACCCACAACGCGAAGCAGAGGATGACCCTCACCGACGGACGCGAGCTGTCCCCGGCCCTCGGGATCGGCGCGTTCGCCGAGAAGACCCTCGTCGCCGCCGGCCAGTGCACCAAGGTCGACCCGGCCGTCTCCCCGGCGGTCGCCGGACTGCTCGGCTGCGGGGTCATGGCCGGTCTCGGCGCGGCCCTCAACACCGGCAACGTCGGACGGGGCGACTCGGTGGCCGTCATCGGCTGCGGCGGCGTCGGCGACGCGGCGATCGCCGGGGCGGACCTCGCCGGCGCCGCGAAGATCATCGCCGTGGACATCGACGACCGCAAGCTGGAAAAGGCCCGCACCCTGGGCGCCACCCACACCGTCAACTCCAAGGAGACCGACCCCGTCGAGGCGGTCCGCGAGCTGACCGGCGGCTTCGGCGCCGACGTCGTCATCGAGGCCGTCGGCCGCCCCGAGACGTACAAGCAGGCCTTCTACGCCCGCGACCTCGCCGGCACCGTCGTCCTCGTCGGCGTCCCCACCCCCGAGATGAAGCTCGAACTGCCCCTGCTGGACGTCTTCGGCCGCGGCGGCGCCCTCAAGTCCAGCTGGTACGGCGACTGTCTGCCCTCCCGGGACTTCCCCATGCTCGTCGACCTGCACCTGCAAGGCCGCCTCCCGCTCGACGCGTTCGTCACCGAGACCGTCCAACTGGACGAGGTGGAGAAGGCGTTCGAGCGGATGCACCACGGCGACGTGCTGCGCTCGGTGGTGGTGCTGTGATGAGCGCCCGCATCGAACACCTCGTCACCTCCGGCCGGTTCACCCTCGACGGCGGCAGCTGGGAGGTCGAGAACAACGTGTGGATCGTCGGCGACGACCACGAGGTGATCGTCATCGACGCCGCCCACGACGCCGAGGCCATCGCCGCCGCCGTCGGCGACCGCCGCCTCACCGCGATCGTGTGCACCCACGCGCACAACGACCACATCGACGCGGCTCCCGCCCTCGCCGACCTCACCGGCGCCGTCATCTGGCTGCACCCCGACGACCTGCCGCTGTGGAAGCAGACCCACCCGCACCGCGAGCCCGACCGGCACCTGGTCGACGGCCAGGTCATCGAGGCGGCCGGCGCCGACCTCACCGTGCTCCACACGCCCGGCCACGCCCCCGGCGCCGTCTGCCTGTACGACCCCGGGCTCGGCACGGTCTTCACCGGCGACACCCTCTTCCGGGGCGGCCCCGGCGCCACCGGACGGTCCTGGTCCCACTTCCCGACGATCATCGACTCCATCCGCGACAAGCTCCTCACCCTGCCCCCGCAGACCAAGGTCCTCACCGGGCACGGCGACCCCACGACCATCGGCGCCGAGGCACCGCACCTGGAGGAGTGGATCGAACGGGGCCACTGAACCGTCCGAGGCCCCGCGGACACCGGTGATCCCGGCGCTCCGCAGCGGCCGTTCCCGCCGTACCCGGTGAAACGGCGGCCCGGGCGCCGTACGGTCGCCCCATGACCGATCACACCCGATTCGCCGGACACGGCGTACTCGTCACGGGCGCGGCCCGCGGCATCGGCGCGGCCGTCGCCCGGCGCCTCGCCGAGGAGGGCGGCCGCGTCCTGCTGACCGACCAGGACCTGCCCGAGGCCGAGCGGACCGCCGAGTCCCTGCGCCAACAGGGGCTCCCCGCCGAGGCGTTGGCGTGCGACGTCGCCGACCGCGCCGCGGTGGACGCCGCCGTCGCGCGGGCCGTCACCGCGTTCGGCTCGCTCGATGTGCTCGTCAACTGCGCCGCCCACTGCACCCCGGACGCCCCGCTGTTCGAGGACGACTGCGACGACGCGTGGGCACGCGACCTCGACATCACCCTGACCGGCGTGCGCCGGTGCTGCCGGGCCGCGCTGCCGCACCTCGTCGCCTCCGGGCGCGGGGCGATCGTCAGCATCGGCTCCGTCAACGGCGGCCAGGACTTCGGCAACCACGCCTACAGCGCCGCCAAGGCCGGCCTCGCCTCGCTGACCCGTACCCTCGCCGGCCACGCGGCGGCCCGGGGGGTACGGGTGAACCTCGTGGTGCCGGGCACGGTCCGCACCTCGGCGTGGGAGGGGCGCGACGACGAACTGGAGGCCGTCCGGCCCCTCTACCCGCTCGGCCGCATCGGCGAGCCCGAGGACGTCGCCGCCGCGGTCGCCTTCCTCGCCTCCCGCGACGCGGCCTGGATCACGGGGACGACGCTGGTCGTCGACGGCGGCCTGACGGCGGTGAACACGGGTTTCCTCGCGGCCGTGAAGCGCCCGTCCTGACGAACGCGACGAAGTTCACCGTTTCGTCACAGTCCGGCCGGAACCACAACCCCGCCGTCCCCGCGCAGGTCTAGGAGTCCGACATCGCGGGAAGCGAGTGGTAAGCACCCGGGGCGGCTCCCGGGCGGCAGGGGAGAACAAGGGGAGAAGGGGACACGGACATGGGGGACACACGCAGACGGGGCGTTGTCGCGCTCGGGGTCACGGGACTGGTGGCGCCGCTCACGCTCGCCCTCACCACGGCGCCGGCCCAGGCGGCCACGAGCTGCACCACGCAGGCGGGGCCGTATCAGAAGCAGGCGGAGAAGTTCCTCGGCCGGCCCGTCGACGGCAAGCAGTCCGCCGCCGACTGCCGGGCCATCAAGGCCTTCCAGGACACGCACGGCATCACGCCCGACATCGGCTACGCCGGGCCCGTCACCTGGGGCGTGATGGATCTGGTGAGCAAGCAGCGGGCCGTGGGGAAGAACCCGAACAAGGACGGCGCGTGCCCCGTGAACAAGGGCCGGATCGCCTGCGTGAACCTCACGCTCCAGCTCAGCTGGATCCAGGACGGGAAGAAGGTCGTCTACGGGCCGGTGCCCGTGCGCACCGGCCGCAAGGGCTACGTCACCCGCACCGGTCTGAAGAAGGTCTACTGGCGGGACCTCCACCACGTCTCGACCGTCTACAACGTGCCCATGCCGTACAGCCAGTTCTTCGACGGCGGTCAGGCCTTCCACTCGGTGGGCCTGAGCATGTGGAACCCGCCGGGTTCGCACGGCTGCGTCAACATGACGACCAAGGACGCCCAGACGTACTGGTCGCTGCTGAGGACGGGCGACGACGTCTTCGTCTACGGCCGCAAGCCGGGTACCTGAGCGGCATCCGAGCGGCACCTGGGCCGTCGTCGCCCGGGCCGTCACGCCTCGGGCGCGTCCCCGAAGTCGGGGATCCGCAGCCGTACCCCGCCCTGCCGCGCGGACTCGTGCGCGATGACGCCCGGCAGGGTGTAGCGGGCGGCCGTCCACGCGTTCACGGTCGGCAGGCCGCGGGTGGTGACGGCGGTGACGAAGTCGTCGACGAGGAAGTGATGGCTGCCCTCGTGGCCGTTGTGGAGGTGGTCGAACTCCCTGGGCAGCCTCGACCGGTCGTGCACCGGGGCCGAGCCGGAGGTGAAGGCGGCCCGCAGCTCCGGTGCGATGTGCGCGAGTGAGGGGTCGTCAGGGGCCAGGGTCTGCTTGGGCTCCAGCAGCTCGCTGATGTCCCGCACCCCCTTCTTGTCCTGCCACAGCGCCACCGTCGCCAGCTGCTCCATGCTGGCCTCGGTGCCGAAGAACCGGAAGCGGGACTCGCGGATGTGCGAGGGATAGCCGACCCGCCGGAACTCGTTCGTACGGAACGATCCGCCGCCCGCCACTTCGAACAGGGCGGTCGCGTTGGACACGTCGTTGTCGAACTGGCTGACCGAACGGTCGAAAACGCCGTCCCCGCGATCGTCGCGCACGCCGAGCGCCGACACGCTCACCGCATGTGTCCGCCAGGCCCCGAGCACCCCGCCCACCGCGTGCGTCGGGTACAGCAGCGGCGGATAGCTGGCCGTCGCCCGCCAGTTCTCGCCGCCGCTGTACCGGTAGGCGTCGTAGAAGCCGAGGTCCATGTCGTGGACGTAGTCGCCCTCGGCGTAGAAGAGCCGGCCGAAGGCGCCCTGGTCGAGCTGGTCGCGGGCGTGCACGGTCGCGGGGTGGTAGTGGCTTGTCTCGCCCATCATGTACGTCAGCCCGGTCGCCCGGACCGCGTCGATGATCGCGCCGATCTCCTCCGTGGTGATCGCCATGGGCACGGCGCAGTACACGTGCTTGCCGGCGCCCAGCCCCTGGAGCACGAGCGGGCCGTGCGTCCAGCGCTGGGTGAAGATCGCGACCGCGTCGACCGCCGCCGACTCCAGCATGGCCTCGTACGACGGGAAGGTGCCGGCGAGCCCCTGCGCGGCGACGAGCCGCTCGGCCCGCTCGGGCAGCAGGTCGGTGACGTACACGTCACGGACGCCGGGATGGGCCTGGAACAGCGTGGCGAACTGACCGGAGAACTGTCCGGCGCCGACGATGCCGAGAGAGAAAGTCATGACGATTACTTTTGGTGCGGAAGAATTGCATCGTCAAGGGGCGGGAGGAAGCTTCTGCAGCGCGCACGGTGCACAGTAGGGTGACCTGGTTGCTTCTGAGCCAAAAGAAAATCTGCGCCGGAAGAAGATGCGCCAGAAGAAGATGCTCAAAAGAAGAGGGGTGCTGTGACCGACTGGCTTCCGCTGAGCCCCGCGGAGCGCTCCGTGGCGATCGAGGCGCTCGTGCACGGGCCGCTGTCCCGCACCGAGCTGGCCCGGCGTCTCGGGCTCTCCCAGGGCAGCCTCACCCGCCTGACCAAGCCCCTCATCGAGTCGGGGCTGCTGGTGGAGGCGGCCGAGCCGGACGGTGGCGCGGAGGCACGCCAGGGGCGCCCCTCCCGGCCGCTCGGCGTCGTGGCCGACTCCTGCTCCTTCCTCGGCTTCAAGATCACCGCCGACCGGGTCTACGGCGTTGTCACCACCCTGCGCAGCGAGGTCGTCGCCCGTCTCGACCGGCCGCTGACCGGCCACGGCCCGGACGCCGTCGCCGACGTGGTCGCGCGGCTGGCCGCCGACCTCGCGAAGGGGCGGCCGGTCCCGGCCGGCATCGGCATCGGCGTGGGCGGTCTGGTGCGCGAGCGCGCGGTGGTGGCGGACTCGCCGTTCCTCGGCTGGCGGGACGTGCCGCTCGCCGCGCTGGTCCGGGACCGCAGCGGGCTGCCGGTCGTCGTCGAGAACGACGTCGCCGCCCTGGCCGAGGCCGAGACCTGGTTCGGCGCGGGCCGGGGCCTGGACCGCTTCGCCGTCCTGACCATCGGCGCCGGCCTCGGCTACGGGCTGGTGCTCGGCGGCAGGCGCGTGCCGTTCGCGGAGGAGGGCCGCGCCCCCGGCCGGTACTGGATCGTCGACCCGCACGGCCCGCTCACCCCGGACGGCGCCCGCGGCAGCGCCGTGTCCTTGCTCACGATCCCCAGCATCGAGTACCAGATCCGCGCCGCGACCGGCCGTGACGTCGGTTACGAGGACATCCTGGCCGGTGCCGCCGCGGGCGAGCCCATGGCCGCCCGGGTCGTCGGCGAGGCGGCGCGGGCGCTCGGCGTCCTGGTCGCGCAGATCGCCAACTTCGCGCTGCCGCAGAAGATCCTGCTCGCCGGGGAGGGGGTCGGACTGATGGACGTGGCCGGGGCCACGGTCCGCGAGACCGTCCGCGCCCACCGGCATCCGCTCGCCGAACCGGTGGATCTGGAGACGAAGGTCTCCGACTTCCACGACTGGGCGCGCGGGGCGGCGGTGCTGGCGATCCAGGTCCTCGTGCTGGGTGAGGGGAGAGTGTGAACTCCCGTGTGCGCATTGACAGATCGACGTGATGAGTAACACGGTCCGAAATGTCCGTATCGAGGGTACTTACTCACGACGTCTTCACGTCGAGCGGCATATGCTTCACAGCATGTCCACCACTGTTGAAGCCGTCACCGAGCGCTCTGCGCGATCGGCCGCGGAGGTCAACGAGGAGATCAGGGCCCTGTGGCGCCGGTCGGGCGGGACACTGACCACCGAGCAGCGCGCGGAGTACCAGCGCCTCGTGCTGGAGTGGGCCGCCGCGACCCCGCGGTCGAAGCGGGCGGCCTGACCGGCCTCGCGTCGACCGCGCCGCCACCGCACCGCTTGAACCCTTGGGCACCCGTGACCGCACGGGTGCCCTTCTCGTGTCCCGTCAGCCCCAGGTCGCCGAGTAGTACCGCTGATAGGCCTTGCGATCCTGCTCGGCCCGGATGTACCGGGTCGCGACGAGCGCGATCAGACTGCCCGCGATGACCAGCAGCCCGGGACCGACGTTCCGGGTGTCCGTCAGCCGCGCCAGCAGTGTCTCGTTCCCGCCGCCCGCCACCGGCGCCGCCGAGCCCGGCGTCACGCCGCTCGGGGCGATCGCGGCCTGCGTGGCCGCGGCGGACGGCGCGGGGGAGGGGGCGGCGCCCTGCGCACCGCCGGCGTTCTGGGCCGACACGATCAGCTTGACGTTCAGCGCCGTCAACGCCTTGGTGATCGGCTGGAAGAACGTCGTACCGCCCGCCGTGCAGTCCCCGCTGCCGCCCGAGGTGACACCGAGCGCGATGCCGTCGGAGAACAACGGGCCGCCGCTGTCGCCCGGTTCGGCGCACACCGTGGTCTGGATGAGCCCGGTGACCGTCCCCTCGGGGTAATTGACGGTCGCGTTCAGCGCGGTCACCGTGCCGTCGTGCAGCCCGCTGGTGCTGCCGCTGCGGAACACCCGCTGCCCCACCGTCGCATCGGCGGCCCCCGTGATCCGCACCCCGTTGCCGCCGCCGATCGCGACGACGTCGGCGCCGTCACCGGCCCTGCCGGAGGCGTACTTCACGAGCGAGAAGTCGTTGCCGGGAAAGGTGCTGCTCACCGTCTGCCCCAGCTGCCGGTCGCCCTGGTTGTCGGCGAACCACGTGGACCCCGCCGGACCGCAGTGCCCGGCCGTGAGGATGAAGTCGCTCTGGCCGTTCGTCACGTTGTACCCCGCCGAGCAGCGGCCGCCGGTCGACAGGATCGGCTGGGCGCCGTTGAGCCGCGTGGTGAAGGAGCCCCCCGTCCGCCGCATCCGCACGAAGTCACCGATTCCCGCGGCCATTTGACTCATCCGGGACCAGTCGCCCCGGGACACCGTGCTGTCCGCGCTCACCAGCACCTCGTTGGTCCGGTAGTCCACCGCCCACGCGGTGCCCGCCACCCGAGGCGCCGAACGCAGCGTGGCCGTGGCCGACGTGAGCTGGTCCATGCTGTGCGCGACGACCTTCGCCTCGGCCCCCGCACCGCGCACCGCCCGCGCCGCCGCGTCGTCGGTCACCGCCACCACCGGCCGCCCGTCGGCGCCGATCCAACTGCCCGCCGTACGGGCCGTGCCGAGCCGCGCCACCAGCGCGGCGCCGGTGTCCCTTCCGCCGCCGGCGGCGGACAGCGTTCTCGTGGCGGCGCGAGGTGTCTCGCTCGCCATGGCCGCCTGGGTGACCATCACGCCCCCCAGGAGGAGTCCGCCGACCGCCGCCAGGCGTGTCACCCGCCGGACGATGCGTCGTCGTGCGTGCCGCATGCGTGGCTCCCGAAGCCGAACCCGACCACGCGCCGCCCGTGCCGACGGCGCGAGACCCCCGGCTCGTCGAGGGCCCGCACCTCCATACGCGGCCCGGCGCCCCAGCGTTCAGCGCAACCGGTCTTCGGCGAAAGCGGTGTTCGGGGAGCCCGGTGTTCAGGGAGACCGGTGTTCGGGGGCCCGATGTTCGCTGAGGCCGGTAGGTCCCGCCCGCCCGGCTCGGTTCTTCCGCGCCATCCCGCCGAACATGGCGGACCTCCTCGACGATCCGCGTCTCGGGCGCGATGCCCTGGGCGACCTCGTGCGTGTTGTCGGCGGTCGGCAGCCCGGTGCCGATGTCCAGGAACTGCCGGATCCCCGCCTCGGCGGCCGGATGGCGCACGGCACGGCCGAGGAAGAGCCGGTCGGCGCGCGCGTACTTCCCGATGCCCGGGTGCAGTTGGCGTATCCGGTAACCGGCCGCGCGGTCGACCTCGTAGGAAAGCCGGGCGAGCGATGCGGCCATTCGTTCATGACGCAATCCAGACGCTTGAGTTGATCACCACCCTGAACTCCGGCACTCCGGCACTCCGGCTCTTCGGAGCGTTCCCGCCGCCGCCCCTGCCGCATATCGTGAGCCCCATGAGCGGCACACCGCGCGACACCCACGGCGAACCGGACCCCCTGCGCGCCCTCGACCTGGCGCGGCTGCGCCGCCGTACGAGCATGAAATGGCGCACCTACCCCGAGGACGTGCTGCCGCTGTGGGTGGCCGAGATGGACGTCCCCCTCGCCGAACCCGTGGTCCGCGCCGTCACCGACGCGCTCACCCTCGGCGACACCGGGTACCCGGCCGGGACCGCCTACGCCGAGGCGCTCGCCGCGTTCGCCGCCGACCGCTGGGGCTGGGACGGGATCGCGATCGAGCGCACCGCGATCGTCCCCGACGTGATGCTCGGCGTGGTCGAGATGATCAAACTGGTCACCGGGCCCGGCGATCCGGTCATCGTCAACCCGCCGGTCTATCCGCCGTTCTTCCAGTTCATCGGCCACATGGACCGCAAGGTGGTCGAAGCGCCGCTCGGGCCGGGACAACGCCTCGACCCGGCCGCCCTGGAGGAGAGGTTCCGGGAGGCGACCGCCGGCACCGGCCGGGCCGCCTTCCTGCTGTGCAGCCCGCACAACCCCACCGGCACCGTCCACACCGCCGCTGAACTGGCCGCCGTCGCCGACCTCGCCGAGCGGTACGGCGTCCGGGTCGTCGCGGACGAGATCCACGCCCCGCTCGTCGCCCCCACCGCCGCCTTCGTGCCGTACCTCGGCGTGCCCGGCGCCGAGCGCGGCCTGTCCCTGATGTCGGCCTCCAAGGGCTGGAACCTGGCCGGCCTCAAGGCCGCGCTCGCCCTCGCCGGACCCGGCGCCGCCGACGACCTCGCCCGGCTGCCCGAGGAGGTCGGGCACGGCCCCAGCCACCTCGGCGTCATCGCCCACACCGCCGCCCTGCGCGACGGCAGAGGCTGGCTGGACGCCCTGCTCACCGGGCTCGACACCAACCGGCGGCTGCTCTGCGACCTGCTCGCCGAGCACCTGCCCGCGATCCGCCTCCACCCCGCCGAGGCCACCTACCTGGCCTGGCTCGACTGCCGCGCCCTCGGCCTCGGTGACGACCCCGCGCGGGTCTTCCTGGACCGCGGCCGCGTCGCCCTCAGCTCGGGCCTGCCCTTCGGCACCGGCGGCGCGGGGCACGTACGGCTGAACCTGGCGACCTCGCCCGAGATCCTCACCGAGGCGGTACGGCGCATGGCGGCCGCCCTGCCCGCCGCGCGGCCGGGCTCCTAGACTGCCCGGCATGGACGACACGCGACTGGACCGGCTCGGATCCGGCAAATACCTGCTGGTGACCAGCTACCGCAAGAACGGCACCCCGGTCGCCACCCCGGTGTGGGTGGTCCGGGACGGCGACACCCTCGGGGTGTGGACGGCCGCCGACAGCTACAAGGTCAAGCGGATCCGGCGCCGCGCGGACGTCCTCGTCGGCCCCTGCGACGTGCGCGGCAACCCCACCGGCGACCTCTTCCCGGCCACCGCCGTGCTCGCCGACGGCGCCACCACCGCCCGCTACCGGGACCTGATCGCCCGCAAGTACGGCATCCTCGGCCGCCTCACCCTGCTGGGCAGCCGGCTGCGGCGGGGCCTGGACGGCACCGTCGGGATCCGGGTGACCCTCACCGACTGACACCGGCGGGGCCACCCGGAAACGGGATCGCTACGACGCGTCGAGCACCGAACCGGACAGCACCAGCCCGTCGGGCACCGGCTTGCCGGTCGTCACGTCGACCTGCTGGAACCGCACCGACTCCGTCGGCTCCCTCACCGTGTCCCCGACCGTGGGCACGGTGATGTCCACGCTCGTCTTCCCCGCCGGCACGTCCACCCACAGCGAGACACCGGCCTTCGACAGCGGACGCTCCGGGTCGGGCTTGGCCCCCGCGGTCTCCTCCAGCCAGCGCGCCGGGACGTCCTTCGTGGACAGCTCCGGCCCGGTGGCCGGCACCGCGGCGAACATCGCGTTCATGTCCACGTCCACGGCCTGTGACAGGGACAGCCGCCACGTCAGGGACCGCCCCTCCGTGACCCGGTCCGCGACCGGCGTGACCTTCATCGTGGGCGCAGGGTCGTCGTCGTGGACCGTGATGCCGCCCCGGTAGGAGCCGACGACCGCGCCGTGGACCGCCTTGACCAGCACATCGTGCGAAACGTCCGTGCCGTAGCGCGTGTTGCCCTTCACCTCGACCGGTACGTCGATGTCGTGCCCGCCCGGCCGCACCGTCACCAGCCGGTCCTTCGCCTTCCCGGTGGCCGGGTCGACGACGTACACCCGGACCTGCCCGCTGCCGTGGCCGCTCACCCGCACCGGCACGTGATAGGTGCGCACACCCGAGTCGCCCTCGGCCACCGTCATCCGGCCGAGGTCCACCCGGGGCAGCGCGACCGCCCGGACCGCCGGCGTCCCCGGCCGCCAGCCCCACGCGTCCATCAGCCAGGCCTGCCCGGACGCCGAACGCGCCGTCAGCTCCATCGACTTGACCGAGCCGAGCCGCAACCCGGCACGGGCTGCGGCCGTCAGCGGCAGCCGGAACTCACGCGCCCAGTACGACGCGGTGCGCTCGCTGCCGGGCAGCCCGTCGGCACGCACCCGGCCCAGCGTCACCTTCCGTCCCGAGGTGTCGGTGAGGGACACGTCCCACTGCGCGCCCCGGGAGTTCGGCGGCACGAACAGCCGCAGCGCCAGCGCCTGCCCGCCCTCCAGCGACACCGGGTGCGGCACACTCACCCGCGCGGGCGTGCCGGCGCGCGTCCAGCGCAGCGCGATCGCCCGGCGGCCGCTCTCCCGGCCGGTCTCCCACTGGGCGAAGTGCGGCGAGGCCCCCTTCGCGCCCTGTCCGAGACAGGCCTCGGCGGCACTCGGGTTCACCGCGTCGCACAGCCGGGCGCCGGTCACGCGCACCCCGCCATCCGGCAGGAACCCGGCGCTCCGGCGCGCCCCCACCGCGTGGCTGAGGACCCGCGCCGGGTCCGCCGACGGCGCCCGCCTGCCGGAGCCGTCGAGCAGCGGCCGTACCCGGTCGTCGCCGGTCAGGAACAGCCGCGCGGCGGCCGCGATGTACGTCGAGCCGGCCCGGTGCTGCTGGTCGGCGGTGAGCCGGGTCGCCGCGCGCTTGCCGCACACCGCGTCCGGGTGGTCCGGGTCGTCGTAGAAGTCGTCCTCGGAGGGCGCCGCGGACCGGCCGGGCGTCCACTCGGAGTTGAAGAAGTTGTGGTCGGCGCCGATCACGTACACGGCGCTGTGCAGGGCGCTGCCGTTGCTGACCGCGCGGGTGCCGTCGACGTACACCTCGCCCTGGAGGTCGGACACGTCGCCGTCGCAGCCGGGCAGGATCGTCATCGACGGGATGTCGGGCACCGGGTTCTGGCCGAAGACCGTGGGACCGATCAGGACCATGCCGCGGACGGTCCAGCGGACCGGGCCGTGGTAGCCGTCCTGGTCGGCGGGCGGCGGGTAAAGGCTGTCCATGGCCGCCCGGTTGACCCCCTCACCGCCCCGCGAGTGACCGACGAGCAGCACCCGGGACAGATCGGCGCGCGGCGCCTGGCGGACGACCGCCGGCGCGGCGGCGGGGTGCGCGGCCCAGTCGGCCCAGCGGGCCAGATGCAGCCGCACCAGCGAGGAGCGGGCCTGGGCGCCGCCGTCCTCGGCCGCGAAGTCCTGGCCGTTGATGCCGTTGGCGGAGACCGAGACGGTCACATAGCCCTGCGAGGCCAGCAGCTGCTGGTCACGCAGATAGCCGCGGTGGCTCGGCACCGGCTTCCAGCCGGTCTTGCAGGGCCAGTCGCCGCCGATCTGCTCGCCCTGGTAGCAGGTGTAGTGGCGGCCGTGCAGGAACAGCGCGAGCGGCCGCCTGCCGGGCGCGCCGACCGGGGCGACGACCACCCCGCGCATCTCGACCGGTACCGGGAGGCCGGGCAGCTTCACGGACGCGAGGCTGTACTCGCCGCTCGTCGTGCGGTACGTGCCGGGCTTGCCCGGGTCGACCGAGTTCGCGGGCAGCGGGGCAGGCGGCTGCGCCGCGGTGGCGGCCCCGCCGGTCGCGGGCGCGTCCAACTGCCGTCCGCCCGACCAGACATGCAGCCCCCGCAGTCCTTGCGTGCCCTGCGGTCCGCGCAGCCCTTGCAGCTCGCGCAGCTCGTCGGCGCGCCGCTCGTCCAGGGGCAGCCGGAAGGTGCGCCCGTCCGCACCTTCCCGCGGCGCTCCCAACAGGCGCTCGCCCGCCCGGAATTCGATCCGGGCGTCACCCATCGGCACCGGCCGGTCCGAGCGCCACTCCAGCTGCGGCTGCGAGCGCTGCCCGGATATCCGCCAGCCCGGCGGCAGCGAACCGTCGGCCGACGCGGCCAACTGCGCGTCATGTGACGGTGGTTGGCCTTGGGCGACTGCCGCCCCTGGGGATGCCCCCGCCACCGCGGCCAACGCGGCGGCGGTCACCCATATGTGCCGGGCACGGACCACTGTTCCTCCTCGACCCCCGAATCCCGGGCGCCCAGGCCGTCCCGGGAGCCCCTCGATTCCGGAGGACGGAAGGCGGAGACTGTGGGTTGCCTGTGAAAGAAGAGTGATCGTTCGGATGATGCGATCAAGACAATGATGGTCTGGATCCACGCGGTTGTCCGGTCGGCTCCGCCTCCAGCCGCCCGCCGGTCCGCCAGGACCGGCCAGCTCAGACCGGCCGCGCCGCCCGCTCCAGCAGGGCGACCGGCACACCCCGGCCCGCCAGGTGATATGCGACCGACACCCCGAGCATCCCGGCGCCCACGACGACGACCGACATCAAGTCGCCTCTCACCCGGGCGACTTACTCGCGGCCGTCCCTTGCTCGTCTCTGTCCCGCCCCCCGACTGGACCACTGGACCCGGCCACCGGTGGCTGCGCGCGTGCCAGGGGCGGTGCCGTGCCGACGGCCACCGCGCGCGACGGCGCTCTCGCGCTCGGCGTCGGGCTCGCCGCCGGCCGCGCGTTCGAGACCGGACAGCCGGTGGCGTACGGGAGTTGGTGCCGGGGATGTGTGGCACCGGTGAGGTGCGTCAGGTCCAGGCCCGGTACGGCTCGTCCATCAGCTGGAACACCGGCTCGCCCCGCACCGGGTCCTTGGCCGTGGACAGCCGGACCCGGTCGCCGCTGTGGATGCCGACCGGCGGTCCCATGACGCGGCCCCGGACCACGAAGCCCTCGGCCATCTCGATGAGCGACACGTTGCGCGCGGCGGGTGTGTTGCGGTGCAGCACCGTGGAGTGCCGGACCGTCCCGACTCCCTCACTGCGCTCCGTACGCAGCTCGCTGCCCTGGCACACCGGACAGAGCAGCCGGTGGTACATCGCGGTGGCACACCAGGTGCAGCGCTGGAAGAGGATCGCGTCCTTGATGTCTTTGGCGTCCACGGAGCCGGAGACGGCCGCGGGGACGGAGACGGCTACGGGGACGGGATCGAGCACGCCCGTCGCGGCGCCGGCCGCCGGAAACGAGGCATTTGCTGAGTGGTGGTACACGCTGGTCAACTCCCTGCGCTCGGCCGGAATCCTGCGTGTCCGGCGCGCACCGGGCACACGTGTGGGCGGGAGCCGTGCTGCCGCGCACGCCGACAGCGTATGGCACTCAGTGTCACTCGTAAAGGCACTGCGTACCCCCATCTGGCAGATGGCGTTCGCGATCAGGTCCGGTCGAGCGCCGTCTCCAGCTCCTGCACCACGCGCCACAGCGGGGTGTCCCGGCGGCAGGCCAGCACCACGACGTCGTCCGGATCCTCCGCCGGCGCGCCGACCGGCACCGGGTTGACGCGCGGGGGCGCCGCGGCGGCGGACCGCCCGAACGCCCTCTGTACATAGCCGAGCGCGTGGTCGACCGCCGCGCCCGCGTCGCCCTCGCCGTCCGACCGCAGCCAGGAGCGCAGCCCGTTGTTGTGTGCCGCGACGACGGCGGCCGCGATCACATCCGCCCGCAGCGTGCCGTCGGGCAGTCCGGTGAACCGTCCGCGCAGATACTCGGCGAGCGCGCGCTCGTAGCGCCACACCACGGACAGCTCGTAGGCGCGCAGGCCCGGCACCTGTTTGGTGAGGCGGTAGCGCTGCACCGAGAACGCCGGGTTCTCGGCGTACATCCGCAGCACCAGCCGGGCCGCGTCGCACACCCGCCGCACCGGTTCGTGCTCCGCGCCGCCCGCCGCGAGGAACGCGGTCATGTCGGCCAGGCAGCGCTCGTGGTCGGGGAAGACCACGTCCTCCTTGGAGGGGAAGTAGCGGAAGAACGAACGCCGGCCGACCCCGGCCAGGGCCACGATGTCGTCGACGGTCGTCTGCTCGTACCCGCGTTCCACGAAGAGCCGGAACGCGGCCGCGACCAGGGCCTCCCGCATCGGCGGCTTCGCGGCCGGTGCCGCGCTGCTGGAGCTCATGAACGGGAACGTAGCACCCGCGCGGACGTCATGACACTCAGTGCAGGAAGAGTAGGCCCGAGGGGGAACTGAGTGCTGTATGAGGGGGACGGGAGGGCGATGGCTGCGCCGTGCGGGCGTTTTCCGAACATCGGATCGATCGAATTGATTGGAATCGATCGATACGATTGTGGGCGTAGAGTATGCGATCCGCGATCACCGAATCCGCGTGACCACCGTTCCAGGGGGAACCCCATGCGACTGCACGTCGACCAGCGCCATGAGCGGGTGCTCGAACTCGTCCGGGAGCGGGGCAGCCTCCGCGTCGCCGAACTGGCCGCCGAACTCGGCGTCTCCGCCGTCACCCTGCGCCGCGACGTGGAGACCCTCGCGGCGCAGGGGCGGGTGCGGCGGCTGCACGGCGCGGTCGTCTGGCCCGGCGAACAGTCCCCCGCGCCGGCCGCCGCGGCCGCACCGCGGCCGGACTCCCTCGAAGGCGCCGTCATCGGCATGATCGTGCCCACCACGGTCAACCTCTTCGCCGCCATCGTGCGTGGTGCCCGGGAGGCCGTCGCGGCCCGGGGCGGGCGGCTCGTCCTCGGTGTCTCCGGCTACGTCGACACCGAGGACAGCGTGCAGGCGGAACACCTGATCGCGGGCGGTGCGCGCGGACTGCTGGTGGCGCCCAGCTGGTTCGCCGGCGTTCCCCAGGACGGGCAGGAGAAGTGGCTGATGGAGAGCGGGGTGCCCACGGTCCTGGTGGAGCGCTCCGCCCCGCCCGGCAACCCGGCCGCCGACCTCGACCGGGTCCGCACCGACCGCGCCCACGGCGCCGCCGTCGCCGTCGGCCACCTGGCCGCGCTCGGCCACCGCCGGATCACCGCCGTGCTCCAGGAGGGCCCGCACGCCGTCCAGATCGGCACCGGCTTCGACGCGGCCGTACGCGCGCGCGGGATCGACGTCGACCAGGGCGCCCCGAGCGTGCGCGAACACGGCGACTACGACGCTTCCGTCGACTACCTCGTCCGGGCGGTGCGCGAACGCGGCGTCACCGCGGCCCTGGTGCACAGCGACGAGGACGCCATCGTGCTCGTCCCCCGGCTCCAGGCGCACGGTGTGCGGGTGCCCGACGACCTCGCCCTCATCGCCTACGAGGACGAGGTCGCCGCGCTCGCCGACGTGCCCCTGACCGCCATCGCCCCGCCCACCCGCGCGGTCGGCGAACTCGCCGCGAAACTCCTGCTGCGCCGCCTCGCCGAGCGGGGCGGGCAGCAGCACCCCGGACCCCGCCAACACCTCGACCTGCTCCCGGAGTTGCGCATCCGCTCCTCCTGCGGAGGCCGGGCGCCCGCCGACGGCTCCTGACCGCCACCGCACCACTCCGGTTCACCGAAGCGATCGAGACTCGATCAATAGTCGATCGTTTTGATTATCTTGCGCGAACGCTGCTGACGTTGATCGCCTGTGCGCAAGAGATGTCCTGCGACGGCCTCTGCCGTACGAGGTCTCGTAGGAGCCGTGCATGACGCGTACGCCACGATCGTTCCGCACGGTTCACCGGCCGCCTCCACGCCGTCCTCTACGTCACCGAACCCGACGTACCCCCGTCGACTCCCCCCTCTGCACCCTGCCGAACGTCCTGCTCACCCCGCACATCGCCGGCTCCCTCGGCACCGAACCGGGCCGCATGACCGAGTGGGCCGTCGACGAACTCGCCCGCTACGCCTGCGGTCTGCCCTTCGCCCACCCCGTCGGCCCCGAGGAACTCACCCGCTCGGCCTGAACCCCGGCCCGCACCGGCCCCGAACCCGGCCCGACCGCCGCACACCGACCCGCCCCCGCCGACGGTCGTCCCCACTCTGCGACGTAACCTTTCTCCACCGTGCCGGGACCGGCCCGCGCCGCCAGGCATCGCCTACGGCCGCGGGACACCGGCCGTTCCCGCACCGGCCCGTCCGAGGAGATCCCGCATGCCCGCCGCCCGCCCCCGCCTGCTCTACGTCACGGACCTGGCGTACCGGGCCCGCGGGCGCCGCTACTGCGACGAGGACATCTTCCTCACCTCCCGGCTGCGCGCCCGCTTCGACCTCGCCCTGTGCCACCCGCTGGACGCGGCCGCGCTGATGGACGGCTACGACGCCGTCGTCGTCCGCAACAGCGGGCCCGTCCTCGGCTACCAGAGCGCCTACGACGCCTTCCGCGCGCAGGCGATCGAAACGGGCACCCGGGTGTACAACCCGCTCACCGGCAAGGCCGACATGGCCGGAAAGCAGTATCTGCTCGATCTGAGCGCCGCCGGATTCCCGGTGATACCGACGGTCGGCGGCGCCGAGGACCTGCACCGGCTGCCGTCCGCCGAGCGGTACGTGGTCAAGCCGAAGCTCGGCGCGGACTCGGTCGGCCTGCGGGTCGTGCCCGCGGGCCAGGTCGCCGCGGCCGCCGCTGCGGCCGGCGGGGAGGTGCTGATCCAGCCCTGCGTCGACTTCCTCCACGAGGTGTCCTTCTATTTCGTCGACGACGACTTCCAGTACGCCCTGTACGCCCCCGACCCGGAGCGCCGCTGGGCGCTGGAGCCCTACGCCGCGACCGCCGCCGACCTGGAGTTCGCCCGGCGCTTCATCGACTGGAACGACCTCGGCCACGGCATCCAGCGCGTGGACGCCTGCCGTACCCGCGACGGCGGACTGCTGCTGGTCGAGCTGGAGGACCTGAACCCCTATCTGTCGCTGGACGCCCTGCCGGAGGAGGCCCGGGACGCCTTCGTCGGCGCGTTCACGGCCTCCCTGGGCCGGTTCGCGCAAGGCGCTCTCACCGCAGCCTGACGGTGACCCGCTGGGTGGCCCCCGTCGTGCCCGTGAGGTCGCCGAAGACCAGCGTCAGCGCGGTGCCGGCGGCCGCGGCCGCCGAGCGTGGCCGACCACGGCGTGACCAAGGAGTCGTCATGACAGCGCTTTCCAGCACGCGCTTTCTCGAACGCTCAACAGTTCTTACCGAGTTGAGCGATTCGATCGGTTGATGGGCGGTGTGGCGTGGGGTGCTCCGGATCGGCGCGTCGACCGGAGCGCGAACGGGGACCGGGCGTGAACGGGGCCGCCGTACACGCCGTATCTGAGCACGAGGACCTCATGAGTCCCGCCCGTCCGCGACGGGGCGGGGACGGAAGGAGAGTCAGGTGCCGACACCGCCCGATCCCGAACGCCCGCAGTCCGGGCCGGTCCTGGAACCCGTCCGGGTGCTGCGGCCCCGCCGGTTCGACGCCCTCGCGGAGCTGATGCGGGAGATCCGCCCGGACCCGGTGACGTACGAGCCCGTCGGCACGGCCGCCGGGCCGCGCCCGACCGCCGGTCGAGCGGTGCCCGTCGCGGAGGAGGACACCCAGGAGCTGCCGCCGGTACCGGCAGTCAGGGCCCCGGCCCCCGCCCCCGGCGCCCGCGCCGCGACGCCCCGGCTGCGGCGGGCCGCCGTCGCGGGGGCCGTTGCCGCTGCCGCCCTCGTCGGCTTCGGCTGCGCGATGCTGCTGCCCTCCGGCCAGGAGTCCACCGCGAGCGCCGCGACCGCGCGGCCTGCGACCACCGCACCGCCCGCCACCGCGCCAGCCCCCACCACTCCCGGAGCCCCCACGGCGGCCACCGACCCCGACGGCCCCGGCACCCTCCGCCAGGGCGACACCGGGCCTGACGTCACCGAACTCCAGCAACGCCTGCTGCGCATCCCGGACGTCTACCGCGACGGATCCACCGACGGCACCTTCGACGCCGCCCTCACGGCGGCCGTGGCCCGGTTCCAAGTCTGGTACGGCATCAGCGGCGACGAGCGAGGCGTCTACGGCGACGACACACGCCGGGCCCTGGAGTCACGGACGACCCCCGGCGAGGGTTCGTGAGACCGGCCGGAGCGACGGGCGGCGCGGGGATCAGCGTCCCGGGCCGCGCCCCGACAGGGCCTCGCTGACCGCTCGTACGCTGCGGGCGATGTGCTGGAGCTGCAGGACCTCGGCGGCGTACAGCTTGATCGTGTGCTCGATGACCGACTCGGGCAGCCCCAGCATCGGCAGCTCGGCGCGCGCGGTCTGCAGGGCGGTCCGGGCCACCCGGACCTCCTGCTGGACCTGGAGCTGGGCGTGCCGGGCCAGCAGCACGGGGTGGCGGATGAGCGCCGGATAGCTGGCGTAGCGCGCGGGGATCAGCTCCCGCAGCCATTTGGCCGCCGAGCGCTCCCAGTCGTACGAGCCCGGCGTCTTGACCTGACAGGGCCAGTCGGGACTGATGCGCGTGCTGGTCAGGGGCATGATCATCGCTTCCGGTGTGCGGCGTCGTGAGGGTGGTCCGACGAATGCGGGGCGGCCCCGGTCTAGGGGATGGCCGGGGCCGCCACGGGCGCGTCACGCAGACGGCGCGCCCCGGAACACCACACATGCCGACGTGGGTAGGAGCCGGCGGCCGGGGGTGTCCGTACGGGGGCCCCGGCCATCGGGAACCGGCGCTGCGGGTGATGTTGCGTGCGCATGGCTGGTCCGTCGGCTTTCTCGGGGCGGTGGCGCGAGCGGTGGGTCCGCGTGCGCGGAACGTGCCCGGAGTGGGTCGGGCGCGATCCGTGAGCAGTATTTATATATGCCGTCCGGTTTGCAAGACGTATGAAAACATTCATGCGTGCTTTGTGGTGGATGATCCCTGTCCGGGGGTATCGGGGGGTGCAGGATCTTCACGGATCCCACGCGCGGACGTCAGTCCTTCATGAAGAACTGATGCTGCTCGGAGAGCTGCTCGTACTTCTCCAGCCGGGCCTGGGTGCGCTCCGGATCGGCGTCGGTCATGGCCTGGAGCAGCGCGGCGGCCAGCACGCCGGGCGCGGCGTAGGAGTCGAACACCATGCGCGAACCGGTGCCGGTGGCGAAGGTGATCTCGGCCGCCTCGGCCAGCGGCCCGAGTGCCAGGTCGGTCACGAGCGCGACCTTGAGCCCGGCGTCCCGGGCCACCCGGACGGCCTGGAGGGTCTCGTGGGAGTGCCGGGGCATGGCGAAGGCGAGCACCCAGGTGCCGCCGGCCTCGCGGGACTGGAGCAGGGCGTCGTAGGCCACGCTGCCCCCGCGCGTGACGAGCCGTACGTCGGGATGGATCCGGCGGGCCGCGTAGCCGAAGTACTCGGCGAGGGACACGGAGATGCGCAGGCCCAGCACGGTCAGCGGGGTGGAGCGGGACAGCGCGCGGCCGACCCGGATGATCCGGTCGGGGTCGGCGAAGTCGCGCCGCAGGTTCTCCAGGTTCTCGATCTCGGCGTCGACGGCCGCCTGGAGTTCGTTGGCCCGGTCCTCCTCGCCCGGGCCGCCCGCCAGCGTGCTCAGCGCGATCGACTGGAGCCTCTCGCGCAGCGCGGGATAGCCGCTGAAGCCGACGGCGGCGGCGAACCGGGTGACGGAGGGCTGGCTGACCCCGACCCGGTCCGCCAGCTCGGTGATCGACAGGAACGCGGCCTCGGTGATGTGCTCGATCAGATACTGGGCGATGCGCCGCTGCCCCGGCGACAGACGGGGGCCGTCGAAGAGTTCCCGGAGCCGGGAGGTCGGAGCGGGCTCGGCCTCGGGCACGGTCTTGCCCGAGGTGATCGCTGATGCCTGTGCACGTGCCTGCTGCGGCGAGGGCACCCGCTCGCCTCCTTTGTCTGCCACGACCACTCAACATAGCTCACCTGCCGTCTTGACCAGCGGGTTGAGCGTACGTGCTCACCGACGATAGAGGCTGATCGAATAGCCCACATCGCCGACCGGATGACTGGAAGCGATCAGTTCGGCCAGTCGGCCGCGTGCCTTGGCGACCGCCGAATCCGACACCACGAGCAGCCCGTGCACCCGGTCCGGCGGCACGCCGCGCGGATCGGCGGCGCGGATGCCGTAGTACGACGGCACACCACTGCCCTTGTACACCAGCCACACCCGCTCGCCCGGATCGTCCCGGCGCAGCCGGTCGGCGAGCCGGCCCAGGTCCTGTCCCCAGTCCACGTTGGAGTCGTGCAGCAGCCGGTGGGTCTGCGCGGGCCCGCCGAACGCCTCGTTGGCGTACGGCAGGTAGTACGGGAAGGTCCGCAGCGAACTCACGGCCGTCCACAGCGCGAGCACGGCCGTCACGGCGGCCGCCCACCGCCTTCGCGGCCACGGCACCCGGCCCGGCATACCCGTCGGCGAGCCCGCCGGCACGCAGCAGGCCGCCGTCACCGCGAGGAACACCGGCACGCACAGCGCGTACCGCGTCCCGAAGTCCCGCGATCCCGTCATCGCTGCCGCCAGCAGCACGGCGGGCGGCAGCAGCAGGTACGGCGCCGCGGCCCGCAGCCGCCGCAGCGCGACCACCGCCACGGCACCGGCCGCGCCCAGCGCCAACAGGCCGAGCGGTGTCTTCACCAGCAGGGCGACGGGCAGGTAGTACCAGCGCCGGCCGGTGTACACGTGCCCGAACAGATAGCCCTGCCACGGGTAGTCCTCCAGCCCGAACTGCACCCGCATCCCGGCCCGGTACGCGGGCGGCAGCGGCAGCAGGTCGACCAGCGTCCCGCGCGGTCCGTGCAGCGCCGGGACCGGTTCGGCGGGGGAGAACCGCAGCCGGGGATCGACCACCAGATACGCGACCCAGACCACGGCCACCGCCACCAGCGCCATGCCGCCCGCGGCGGCGAGCGCGGTCAGCACCCGGCGCCGCCGGCCGGCCCCCGCGCACGCGACGCCCACGGACACCGCCGCGAGCCCCGTCAGCACCGGCACCGCCGGCAGTGCGCTCATCTTGGTCGCCACGGCCGCCCCCAGCGCCACCCCCGCCAGGGGCACGTACATCCTGGGCCGCCGGCGCGCCCGCCAGAGCAGCCATACCGCGGTCAGGACGAAGCCGGTCACCGGCATGTCCAGCGTGGCCAGGGAGCCGTGGGCGACCAGGTCGGGCGTGAAGGCGTACAGGGCGAGCGCCACCACCGCGCCCGCCGTGCCCGTCAGGTCGCGGGCGAACGCGAAGGCGACCAGCCCGAACAGCAGCGTCAGCACGATCACCGGCAGGCGTGCCCACAGCATCAGCCGCCCGGGGTCGTTGCCCGACTCGTACAGCAGATGCCGGCCCACGTCCCCCTGCGTGCCGGGGTACGACGCGTCGTAGCGCGGGTCCGCCACCGCCACCCCGGCCTCGATCAGCAGCTTGCCGAGCGGCGGATGCTCGGGGTTGTAGCGGATCCGGTGCTCGTGCAGATAGTCGGTGGCCGTCGCGACGTACACCGGCTCGTCGATCGTCGGGCTCTGCTGCACGGCCGTCGTCACCATCACCGCGGCCATCTGGGCGAGCAGCAGCAGCGCCACGAGCGGCACCAGCCACCGCCGGTGCCGGTGCAGCCCGGCGTACGGGCGGGCCGGGGCCGCGGCGGGAGCCGCCGGGCCGAGGACCAGGTGCTGTTCGTGCGCCATCATCCGCCCCGCGGTGGCACCGGCCGTACGGCGGCGGGAGCGTGCGTGGGCCGGATCATGGCCCTACTGTCGCACCGCTCCCGCCACCGGGGGCGTCACCGCTGCACGAGTCGTACCGACAGACCTTCTGCCGTGTACACGGGTACGGCCCGCAGCCGGTCGGAGTTCACCTCGATCCGCGCGAACCGGCCGCGCAGCCGGGGCACGTCGAGGACCGGCAGCGTGCTGCCCGCGGCCGGCGGCCGCTCGGTGTCGAGGCGCAGCGACAGCGCGGCCCCACCGCCCAGCACCGCCAGGTGACGGACCGTCAGCGGGGCCTTGCGGCCGGCGCGCAGGGTGATCTCCAGCGTGCCCGCGTCCTGGGCGTAGGCGCCGCGCACCCGCAGCCGCCCGGCCACCCGCAGGGTGCCGTCCGTGATCCGCACGTCCCCGTGGCCGAGGGCGTCCTCGCCGCCCGCGACCAGCGCGCCCTCGGCCAGCACGGTCCCGCCGGTGTAGCGATTGCGGCCGGTCAGCGTGAGCGTGCCGGTGCTGCGCTTGGTCAGGCCGCCGCGGCCGTCGATGTCGTTGCGCCAGGCGTCGGCCGCCGAGAAGCCGCCCGCCGCCGCGTCCAGCGTGACGGTGACGTCCGTGTCGAAGGCGCCGTAACCGTCCGCCGCGGCGAACAGGTCCAGCCGGCCCCACTGCTCGAAGCCGTCGAGCAGCACGTAGCCGGAGGGCAGCGCGGTGCTGCGCAGCACCGCGCGGCGCTGGTCCGCGCTGAGATACGGCAGCCGGGTCTCCAGCAGCACTTCGGCGCCCTTCGGCACGGTGAGCGGCACGTCGGGGCCCTGCCGGGTGAGGACGTACGTCAGCCGGGGCCGGACCGCGCGGGCGTTGGCGGCCCGGTCGGCGTACGGGTCGGCGCCGGTGTGCGCGTAGGAGAAGAGGGTGTCGGCGGTGGTGCCGGTCCGCTCGGTGAACCAGGCGAGGGCCTGGGCGCGGGCGGCGGCCTTCAGCTGGGCGTTCGCCGGGTCGGCGAGGGTGGCCGCGGCGAGCGCGGTGGCCATGATCCGGCCGCCGATGACGTCGACGGGGTGGTGCATGCCCGCCACGATCCGGGTGTGGCTCAGTTCGACGGCCCGCGCCACCAGCTCCTGGAAGCGCTCCGGCACGGCGTACGCGTAGGCCAGCGCGGCCAGGTGGAAGGCGTTGGTGTGGCCGCTCGGGAAGCCGCCGTCGTCGGTGGCGGAGGTGCCGCGCTGGCGCAGCAGCTGCGGGGCGACGGACACCGGGGAGTCGTACACCGGGAAACCGAACGCGTCCGTCCTGCCGGTGTCGACGACCTCGCTGTCCTCGTTCAGCCGCCACGGACGCGGGTACTCGTAGGCGTACTTGGCGGGGTTGCCGGAGGCGTACGGGCCGCGCACCGTGTCGACCAGTTCGGCGACCTTGCCGAGCGCCGAGTCGTGGGCGCCCGCGCCGAGCGCCGAGCCGGCCGGGGCGTCGGCGGGCACGGCGTCGCTGACGGTGGTCGCCGGAGTGCCGTCGGGGGCGCCGGTGATCGAAGTGACCGCCTTGGCGCCCGTCTTGTACAGGCCGGCCAGCGGGCCGAGGCCCGCGATCATCGCGTAACTCTGGTGCTGGCGGTCGTAGACGAACGCTTCCTTCGCCTGGGCGTCGGTGCGCTCGGCCGTGGTGCGGGCGCAGTAGCGCAGGTCGGCGCGGAGGATCTCGGGGCGCAGCGGGGTGCCGGTGTTCCAGGCGGCGCCGGTCTTCCACACCTGGGCGAAGCCGCCGAGGACCCGGACCACGGCGTTGGTCTCGGGCGTCAGGTTGGCGGCGACGTTGGTCCGGTAGTCGTCCACGAACGCGGCCGGCGCGGTGGCGGCCTTGGCGTCGGCCGCGGGCAGCCAGACGGCGATGGCCGGGGCGGCGAGCACGCCCGCCGACGCGGCCAGCGCGGTGGTGAGGAACCCGCGCCGGTTCAGCGCGGCGGAGGGGTGCCCGGCAGGTGACGGCATGCCTGTGCCTCTCGGAAGCGGTCCACGGAACGCGGGGCGCGATGTGCCGGCGTGTGCGAAACCGTGGAGAAGAAGGAGGAAGAAGTTGAACGAGTGAATATCTAGGGGTGGGGTGTGACCCGTCGGGAAGGTCCGGGTGATGTGCGTCCGGTCGGCAGGTGAACGCGGGGCGTTCGGCACACAGAAACCGACAACCGGCGCCCGGCACACCCCCGGTTCCGGCGCCGTGCTCACAGCAGCCCGCGCGCGAGCGTCACCGCCCCCGCCACCGGCGGCACCCGCAGCGGGCGCGGCCGGGCCGACGGCAGGGACGCGGCGAGGGCCGCGGCGAAGGCGTCGTACAGCGCGGGCTGGGCGAGGATCGTGCCGCCCGCGACCACCACGTCGTCGGTCGCCGCGCCCCGCCGGTCGAGGAGTTCGACCAGCGCGGCGAGCGAGCGGCCGCCGGCGGTGATGACGCCATGGGCGAGCGCCGAACCCGCCTCGGCGGCGGCGAAGACGGCCGGGGAGTGCCGGCCCCAGGTGGCGGACGGCTCGGGGGCGCTCTCCAACGCCGCGCCCAGCGCGGGCACTTCGGGCACGCCGAACGCGTCGAGGAGGGCCGCCGCCAGCGCGTCGGGTGCCTCGCCGCGGTCGTGGGCGGCCCAGCAGACGCGCACCGCCTCGCGGACCAGCCCGGCCGCGCCGCCCTCGTCGCCGAGCACCGCGCCCCAGCCGCCCACCTGCACGGCCGTGCCGTCGGCGCGCCGCCCCACCGCCACCGAGCCGGTGCCGGCGACGAGGCCGGCGCCCTTGTCCAACCCGGCGGCGGGGACGAGGAGTTCGGCGTCGCCCACGACCAGCGTGGGCACGTCGAAGTGGAGGTGCAGGGCGGTGCGGAGCTGCTCGCACTGGCGCGCGGTCTCGCAGGCGTGGCCGCCCACCGCCAGCGCCGCCGGACGCGGGCCGGCCGGCAGGGCCTCGGCGATCAGCCGGGCCAGCCAGCCGGCGGCGGCGACCGGGTCGTGCGGCCGCCAGCCGCCGCTCGTACGGACGTGGTCGGCGAGCGGGGTGTCCCCCGCCACGGCACGCAGCCGGGTCTTGGTGCCGCCCACGTCGATGCCGACGAGGACGGGCGTGGAGTCCTGCACGGGACCTCTTTCGTCGTGCGTCGTGTGCGCTGTGTTCTTCGTGCGCGCGGTGCAGCGACGGCGGGCGAACCGTGCCGGGGGAGCCGGGGGCAAGCCGGTGAAAGCCGGGAAACGGGGTGGTCGCAGCGGTCGGGAAGCCCCGGGACGGGCCTCTGGCGGAGCACGGCAGGCGAGTACCGTGAAGTTCGTTAGGAAATTAACTAACGAAGTACAGTGCGTCAAGAGTCCTCGCGACCTGTGGGAGAACCGTGGAACACGACGTGGTGGCGGCACCCCGGCTGACCGAGAGCGCGAGCGCGGTGTTCGCCGTGCTCGCGCAGGCGGGCAGCGCGACCCGGCCGCAACTGGCGAGCCTGGCCGGACTGTCCAAACCGACGGTGTCCTCGGCCGTCGCGGAGCTGGAGAGCGCCGGGCTCGCAGCCCCCTCCGGCACCGCCTCCAGCGGCACCGGCCGCAGCGCCGCCGTCTACCGGCTCGGCCCCGGAGCCGGCGCCGTCCTCGCCGTCGACCTCGGCCCGGAGCTCACCCGGGTCCGCGGCTGTGCGCTCGACGGCAGCCTGCTCGCCGAGGTCACCGCGCCCCGGGCCGAGGCCGCGGACGCCGTCCGCGAGGCACTCGGCGCGCTGCCCGCCGCGCTCCCGCCGCGCGCCATCGTCATCGCCGTCGGCGATGTCACCGCACCGTCCGGGAAGGGCGCGCAGATGCGTCCCGCGACCGCCAAGGCCGGTCCCGTCTTCGACGCCGTGGCCGTCGCGCTGCCCCCGGGCGTCCCCGTGCACCTGGAGAACAACGTCAACTGCGCCGCGCTCGCCGAGCTGCACGAGGGCGCCGCCCAGGGCCGTGCCACCTTCGCGTATCTGCGCGTCGGCGTGGGCGTCGGCCTCGGCATCGTCATCGGCGGACAGGTGGTGCGCGGGGCGAACGGCGCCGCCGGCGAGCTGGCCCGGCTGCCCTACCCCTGGGACGACGGCAGCGAGCCGCGCCTGGAGGCCCTGGAGGAGTACATGGGCGCGCGTTCCCTGCTGCGCCGCGCCGCCGAGGCCTGGCGCGAGACGGACGGGCCGTGCCCCAAGACCGCCGAGCAGCTGTTCGCACTGGCCGGCGAGGGACGGGCGCCGGCCCGCGCCGTCGTCGCCCGGCACGCCGCCGACGTCGGCCGGCTGGCCGCCGCCGTGACCGCCGTGCTGGACCCCGGGCTGATCGTGCTCGGCGGCAGCACCGGCGCGGACCCCCGGCTGCTGCCCGGGGTGCGGGCCGAACTGGCCCGGCTGAGCTGGCCCACCGAGGTGGTCAGCAGCACGGTCGGCGACCTGGGCACCGTCGTGGGCGCGGCCCGCCTCGCGGTGGCCCGAGGTGTCCGAACCGTGACCGAGCCCGGGCGGCGGAAGGATTGACGGCTTCCGGCCCGTTCTGCCAATGTCCGGACAAGCGCTTTCTAAGCCGGTCGGGACGTCGGCTTGGGTCGGCGTCCCGACCGTACGCGAAGTACGGCAGCCGCACGAGGGCGAGCTTGTGCGACGACGGCACTCATGGCCGGGGATCCCACCCGCGAAGGCGACGCGGCCGGGCGAGGCCGCGCCCCCGGGAAGCGAAATTTCACCTGCAGAATGCACCCGTGCCGCCTCGGTCGGCGCCGTGCTCCGTCCCCCTACGACGAAAAGGGATCGAAGATGACCAGTGTGGGTGTGCGGCGCTCCCGCCGACTCGGCCGCGGCGGCATACGCCGCGTGGTTCCCCTCGCTGCCGTGGCCGCGGCAGGTGCCCTTCTGCTCTCCGCCTGCGGGTCGGGGTCCGGCTCGGGCGGCAACTCCAAGTCGCTGACGTTCTGGATCTCCACGGTTCCGGGGCAGGACGCGGGCTGGAAGAAGCTGGTGGCGCAGTACAAGAAGGAAACCGGCGTCGACGTCAAGCTCGTCAACATCCCCTACGACGGCTACCCGGCGAAGCTCCACAACGCCGCTCAGGCGAACGCTCTGCCGGACGTGGCGGACGTGCCCGCGCTGGACCCGATCTGGTCGAACAAGCTGCTCGACCTCAGCTCCGTCGCCAACGACAAGAGCAACAACATCAACGGCAACTTCCTCGCCAAGGACTCGTCCGGGAAGGTGCTGTCCATCCCCTCGGACGTCACCGCGTCCGGCCTGTACATCAACGAGACCCTGTTCAAGAAGGCCGGCGTCTCCTTCCCGGCCTCGCCCCAGAAGACCTGGACCTGGACCGACTTCATCAAGGCGGCGAACACGGTCCGGGAGAAGACCGGCGCCAAGTACTCCCTGACGTTCGACCAGTCGCCGTCCCGGCTCCGCGCCATGGTGTACGAGATGGGCGGGCAGTACGTCCACGCCGACTCCTCCGGCAAGTTCTCGGTGGACGATGCGACCAAGAAGGCCGTGAACTACTTCGTCGGACTGAACGACGACAAGACCATGCCGAAGTCGGTGTGGACCAGCGGCGCCGACCCGTCGGCCATGTTCCAGAGCGGTGACGTGGTCGCCTACTGGTCCGGCGTGTGGCAGGTTCCCGCCTTCGCGGAGAGCATCAAGAAGTTCGCCTGGGCGAGCGTCCCGACTCCCGCCGAGCCGGTCCAGGCGAGCGACGTCAACAGCGGCGGCATGATGGTCGGGTTCAACAACAACGGCGCCGCGGCCACCGCCGCGCAGAAGTTCCTGGCCTGGGTGTACGCGCCGAAGCAGTACACCGAGCTGGTCGAGTCCTCCGGGTTCCTCCCCGTCGAGAGCGGTCTGAACCCGAAGTACCCCTTCACCTCCGAGGCGGCGCAGGCGGCGTTCAGGCTGTACAACCAGGAGATCCCGCTCTACGCCCCGATCTCCGGGTACTTCAACACCGCGCAGACGAACTGGGTGCTGAAGGGCAAGAGCCTCACCACCGACCCGACCAAGACGGAGCTCGGCAAGGCGATCAACGGCCAGCAGTCGGCCGACAAGGCCCTGGAGAACATCGTGGCCGGCTACAACCAGCAGGTCGGCGGCGGGTCGTAGACCACAGGGCCGGGCGGCGGGGCCGAGACACCGCCGCCCGGCCCCGGCCGCCCACGTGACGCCGGGCTCATGGCGTGAGCCCACAGGAACCCCTTCCACCAGCACGGAGTCAGGAAGATGACAAAACGCGCCTCGGACGTGTCCGCGAGCCCGCCCAGGAGACGCCGCAGCTACACGATCGCGCCGCTCGTCCTCATCGCGGCCAACGTCGTGCTCTTCGCGCTGTTCTTCGTGTGGCCGGCGGTGATCGGGCTCGTCTACTCCTTCACGAACTACACGGGGGTGGGGGCGTTCCAGTTCGTCGGACTGGACAACTACAGCAACCTGTTCGGGGACTCCTCCTTCTACGACGCGCTCACCCGGACGCTGCTGTACACCGTCCTCTTCGTTCCGCTGAACTTCGCGCTCTCGCTGCTCATCGCCAACATGCTGGTGAGCAAGCACGCCAAGGGCACGTCGGTCGCCCGCGTCGTCTTCTTCATCCCGTGGCTGCTGTCGCCCATCGTCGTGGGTGTCCTGTGGCGGTGGCTGTTCGGCGAGAACTTCGGACTGGTCAACTACGTCGTCGAGAAGCTCGGCGGGCACGCCGTGCCGTGGCAGTCGAACGCGGACCTGTCGCTGCTGGTGGTGGTGATGGCGGCGTCCTGGGCCTGGACGGGCTTCTCGATGCTGCTGTTCATCGCGGCGATCAAGAACGTACCGGTGTCGTACTACGAGGCGGCCTCGCTCGACGGCGCCGGCCCCTGGCGCCAGTTCATCAGCATCACGCTGCCGAGCATCGCGCCCACTTCGTTCATCGTCATCCTGCTCAACACGATCAACGCGATGAAGGAATACCCGCTGTTCGTCTCCCTCAACAACGGCGGACCCGGAACGTCGAACAACCTGCTGGTCCAGTACATCTACCAGACCGGCTTCCAACGGGGCCAGATCGGCTACGCGAGCGCCGCGTCGTTCGTGCTCATGCTCATCCTGATGGCCGTCGCGATCGTCCAGCTGATCGTCAACCGGCGGGTGGAGAACCGATGACAACCACAGACATGCCACGCCCGGTCGACGCAGGTCCCGGACGGGCCGTCTCGAAGAAGCGGACCCGCAGCGCGGGCAGCGGCGGGGTCCGGCGGGCGGTGTCCGCGACGACACTGCTGTGGATCCTGGCGTGCCTCTACGGGTTGCCGGTGCTGTGGTTCATCCTCAGCTCCCTCAAACCGGCCGGGGACCTGTTCTCCTATCCGCTGACGCTGGTTCCGCACCACCCCACCCTGTCGGGATACCTGACGGCGTGGCGCAGCGCCAACTTCTCCCAGTACTTCGTCAACACGACCCTCGTGTGCGTGATCACGACGATCCTCACGGTGGGAGCCAGCTGCTGCACCGGGTACGCGCTGGCCAAGTACGACAACAAGTGGCTCAAGGTCTTCTTCATCTGCATCCTGGCCACCACGATGCTGCCGTCCGAGGTCATGCTCGCCCCGGAGTTCCTGGTGGTCCGCAACCTCGGCCTCTACAACTCCTTCACCGGCATCATCCTCCCGGCCGTGCTCACCGCGACCGGATGCTTCATGTTCCGCCAGTTCTTCCTGACGGTTCCCGACGAACTCGTCGAAGCCGCACGCATCGACGGCGCCCGCGAACTGTCGATCTTCGTGCGGATCATGGTGCCGCTCTCCCGGCCCATCATGCTGACCCTCGCCATCCTGTCCTTCCAGTGGCGGTGGAACGACTACATCTGGCCGCTTCTGATGCTCAACGACCCCGACAAGTTCACCGTGCAGATCGGCATCCAGAGCATCGTCGGCGCGCAGAACATCAACTGGTCGGTCCTGCTCGGCGCATCGGTCATCTCCATGATCCCGCTGATCGTCATCTTCCTGGTCTTCCAGCGCTACGTCATGGGCGCCGACATCAATGCCGGACTGAAGGACTGACCGTGCCCACCCCGCTCGACCACGAGTTCGTCCGCGCGGTGGCCCGCGCCGCCGACCGGCTGGCCGCGCCGCTGGCGGCCGGCCCCGACGAGGAACCCGCCGGTGTACCGCACCGCGGCCTGGCACGCCGGGCGAAGACCCTGGTCGCGGCGTACCGTTCCCCGCACTCGGCACTGCACGGCAGCAGGCAGGCCGTCGCCGCCACGCTGACGCACCTCCGCGCCCTGCGGGCCGCGCAGACGCCCTCAGGCCTCTTCGCCGGCGGCGACAACGTGCAGTCACCGCCGGACTCCGCGTTCACCGTCAACGACGTGTGCGACGCGCACGTCCTCGCCGCCGGCGCCGGGCCCGAACTGCGCGACGTCACGGCCGCGCTCGCCGAGATCGCCCGCTCCGCCTCCGGCAGTCTCCTGACCGGCGGGGTGCACACCCCGAACCACCGCTGGGAGCTGTGCGCGGCGCTGGCCCGGCTGCACCGGTCGTTCCCCGACGGCCGGCTGCTCGACCGCGTCGAGGAGTGGCTCGCCGAGGGCGTCGACATCGACGCGGAGGGCCTGTACTCGGAACGGAGCGCCAACTACGCGGCCCACGTGTCCAACCCCTCCCTCCTGCTGCTGGCCGGCGTGCTCGGCCGCGCCGACCTGCTGGACGCCGTCGAACGCAATCTCGCCACGACCCTGGACCTCATCAGGCCGGACGGCACGGTGGAGACCGTCCACTCGCGACGGCAGGACCAGAACCACCCGTTCCCGCTGGCGCCCTACCTGCCGCACTACCGGCTGCTCGCGATCCGCACCGGCCGAGGCGACTTCAGCCGGGCGGCCCGGCTGGCGGCCGTCGGCGGCATCGAGGACCCCGGCCTGCTCGCCGAGACCCTCCTCACCCCGGACCTGTGCCGCGCACTGCCCGCACCGGCCGCGGAGACCCTGCCCCGTGACCGGTACCTCACCACCGCACGCCTCGCCGCCCGCGCTTCGGCCGGCGCGCACACGGTGGTGTACGGCGGCTCCGACGTGCCCGAGCACCGGCGCATCCGCTCGGGCCTCGCCTGCAATCCCACCTTCCTGCGTCTGTTCGCAGGCGACGCCGTCCTCGACGCGGTCCGTCTCTCGCGGGGCTTCTTCGACATGGGCCCGTTCCGCGCCGCCGGCATGCAACGCCTCGCCGACAGCCGCTACCGGCTCACCGAGACCCTCTCGGCCGCCTACTACCAGCCGCTCCCGCCGGGCCGGCGCCGGGACGACGGCGCCTACCGGATCGCGGACGAGGGACGCTTCTCGGCCGCGATGGCCTTCCCGGACCGGCCTCGGGACGAGGTCTCCCACACGACGCGCGTCGAGGTGGACCTGCGGGAGGACGGTGCCGACCTGCGGATCGACATCCGCGGACCACGGGTGCCCTGGGCCCTCGAACTGACCTTCCGGCCGGGCGGCGTGCCAGAGGGCGCCGTACCGATCGGCGACGGACGCTGGTGCCTGACGAGGGGGCCGATGACCTACCGGGCCGGCGACGACGAGATCCAGGTCGAGGCCGGCGTCGAGGCAGGCGAACCGCTTGCCGGGCCGGACCGGAGCGACGTACTGCGGTACGACCCGGGTCAGGACCACACCGTGGTGGGCGGCACCGATGCGACGACCGGGAACCGCGTCTACATTGGTGGACACGGCCCGCACACACTGACCGTCGCACTGCGCGCCCGCCGGCCCGCACCTGTCGTGTGACCCCGACGACCCACGCCATGGCCACCTCAGGCATGAAGGGCTGATCCCCGTTGCGCCTCCCGCCCCCTCCCGTGCACCTCCCCCGCCAGCTCCGCCCCCTGCACGACCTGCCCGACACCCCCGAGGCGTACGACGCCGTCCTCGCCGATGTCGTCGAGCAGGCCCTCGCCCGCCTCACCCCCGAGGGCAGCCTCGAACACCCCGACGCCCTCGACGACATCGGCGACACCTCGCTCGGCATCACCGCCCTGCTCGCCCTCGCCTGGCAGCGCGGCAAGGACCCCCGGCTGCCCGAGGCCGTCCGCCGCGGCCTCGCCTTCCACCTCCGCGAGCGTGTCTACACCGGGGACAACCCCGGATACCCCAACCTGCGCCTGACCAACTCGGGTCTGCCGTATGCCCGTTATGTCCTCGAAGCGGGTGCCCACCCCATCGGCGACTGGCCCAGCACGGTCTGGGCGTTGCTCCAGGCGGTCAACCTCCTCGACCGGGCCGAGGGCCTCATCGACGACGAACAGCACGCGAAACTAGGGCAGTTGGCCCACGGCTACTGGCGCTGGCTGACCGAGGCGACCTTCTTCAACCCGCAGGAGGCCGGCAACCAGGCCATCGGCTGCGTGGTCGGCGGTCTGATGCTCGCCCGCCATCTCCCGGAAAGGGAGGGGGAGTCGGTACGGGCACGGGCGCTGAGACTGTACGCCGAGGAGATCCGCGCCCACCGGGTCCGCGACCGGGGCGTCCTGCTGCCGCCCGAGCACGGCGGCGCCTACGACAACAACTACGGCCCCATCTCCCTGTCCTTCCTCGCCCAGGCCCACCGGGTCAGCGGCGCGGAGATGTTCGCCGAGGACGGCGACACCCTCGCCCGCTACCTCGACGCCCGGCTGACCAGCGGCGGCTACGACTGCGGCGGCCCGCGCTACAGCGAACAGCACTCCGGCTTCGAATCCGTCCTCGGCCTGCGCTACTTCGGCGCGCGCATCGGCGCCGACCTGGGCCGCTACCGGGGCGACACCCGCTGGGGCCGGCACGCGGTCCAGGATGACGGCCGGATCGACGGGCACTTCGCCTTCATGCTGGTCTGGCAGATCCAGGACCCCACGCGCTGGCACCGCACCCCGTCGACCGCCGTCGCCCGCCACCAACTGCGCTCCGGCACCGTCTCCGTGGCCTTCGACAGCCGGATGACCCCGGCCCTGATCGAGGCCGCCGGCACCTACTACCTGCCCGCCGCCGTGCACCGCCGGCACGGTTTCGGCCCGGTCACCGACGGCTTCCTGCTGTGCCGCCCGATGGGCGAGGTACGGGTTCGCGACGTCCGCGCCGACGGGCTCGCCGCCAAGCTGGTCACCAAGCCGGTCGTCGGCCGCGACCACGTCCTGCGCCACGTCCGCTCGCTGTACGTCACCGACGGCACGCGCCTGTGGGTGACGGTCGCCCTGGAACGGCTCGACGCAGCGCCGTACCTGCTGTGCGGGCTGCCGTACGCCGCCGACGACGGCGACCGGGTGCGCCGCGTCGCCGAGGGCGAGGTGACGTCGGCGGGCGCCCTGCGTCTCACCCACCCGGCGGCGGCGGGCGACGACCACTTCGACGCCCGCGCCGAACTCACCCAGGAACAGGCCGCGTTCGCGCTCGCCGCCGACCCGCGCGGCTACGGCAACCCCGACGAGGGCTGGCGGCACCTGGTCTCCTCCACCGCCCTGGAGGCCGGCCCGGCCCCGGGCGCGCCGCAGGGGCTGCACGTGTTCGCCGTACGGTACGGGCCGGGCGGAGCGTTCGCGCCCGTCCTGGAAGCGGCCGGGGAGGAACTCACCGTGCGCACCGAGGAGTTCACGGCGGTCCTCGGCCCTGTGGCCGGGGACGAGCGGGGCGAGCCCGCGCTCACCCTGCGCCGCTGAGCCTCAGCGCTCGCGGAGCACGACGGCCGGGAGCGCGGCGGGCGGCACCACCAGGTCCGCCCGCCCCCGCGTCGCCGCCACCAGGTCGGCGTTGCGCTGGTCCGTGCCCAGCACCCAGGCCACGGCGCTCTCGTGGTCCTTGCCGAACTCCTCGTGCCGCGCGACCAGTCGGCCGATCCGCTCGTCCTCGGCGATCTCGCAGAACCACACCTCGTCCAGACACGGCCGCACCCGCGCCCACGAACCCTCCGCCACCAGCAGGTAGTTGCCCTCGGTCACCACCAGCCGGGCGGCCGGCGCCACCGGGATCGCGCCCGCCAGTGGCTGCTCCAGGACCCGCTCGAACCCGGGCGCGTACACCACCTCGCCGGTGTCCTCGCGCAGCCGGCGCAGCAGCGCCGCGTACCCGGCCGCGTCGAAGGTGTCCGGGGCGCCCTTGCGGTCCCTGCGGCCCAGGCGGTCCAGCTCGGCGTCGGCCAGATGGAAACCGTCCATCGGGACGTGCGCCGCCCAGGGCGGTCCGTCCCCGTTCAGGGCGCGCACCACCTGCTCGGCCAGGGTCGTCTTGCCCGCGCCGGGGCCGCCCGCGATGCCGAGCACGGCACGCCGGCCGTCCCGGACGAGGCCACGGGCGCGATCGAGAAGGTCGTCGAAGGTCAGCGGCACACCGCACAGTGTGGCACCGCCGCGCGCGCCTCGGACTTTGCCGAGAAGTACCCTGCGGTGTGGCGTGCGCCACCCCTCGAACGCCGATCGTGGGGAAGAGTGCCGGTATGACTCAGCTCGGTCTGCCAGAAGCGATCCAGGCCTGTCTGTTCGATCTCGACGGGGTCGTGACCAAGACGGCCCTCGTGCACGCGGCCGCCTGGAAGGAGACGTTCGACGCGTTCCTGCGTGACTACGACGGCGAGACGGGGCGGCCGTTCGACGCGGACGCCGAATACGACGAGTGCGTCGACGGCCGCCCCCGCGCCGACGGCGTGCGCGCCTTCCTCGACTCGCGCGGCATCCACCTGCCCGAGGGCACCCCCGACGACCCACCCGGGACCCGCAGCGTCCACGGCCTCGGCAACCGCAAGAACGCCCTGCTCCTCGAGAAGATCCGCACCGGCGGCGTGGAGGCCTACGCGGGCACCCTGCGCTATCTGGAGGCGGTGCGCGCCGAGGGGCTGCGCACGGCGATCGTGTCCTCCAGCGCCAACTGCCGCGACGTGCTCCGCGCGGTCGGCGCCGAGCACTACTTCGACGTGCGGATCGACGGGGTCGTCGCCGCCGAGCGGCACCTGCCGGGCAAGCCGCACCCCGACACCTTCCTCGCCGCCGCCCGCGACCTCGGCGTCGAGCCGTCCCGTGCCGCCGTCTTCGAGGACGCCCTGGCCGGCATGGACGCGGGCCGCTCGGGCGGGTTCGGGTACGTCGTCGGCGTCGACCGCGTCGGCCAGCGCGAGGCGCTGTACGCGCACGGCGCGACGATCGTCGTGAACGACCTCGCGGAGCTGGGAGGCAAGGAATGATCACCGACCGGTCGTACGCCGTCGAGCCGTGGGCCGTCCGCGAGACCGCCCTCGACCTCGGCGTCCTCGCCCAGAGCGAGTCGGTGTTCGCGCTGTCCAACGGCCATGTCGGCTGGCGCGGCAACCTCGACGAGGGCGAGCCGCACGGCCTGCCCGGCAGCTACCTCAACGGCGTGCACGAGGTGCACCCGCTGCCGTACGCCGAGGCCGGGTACGGCTACCCGGAGTCCGGCCAGACCGTCATCAACGTGACCAACGGCAAGATCCTGCGACTGCTCGTGGACGACGAGCCGTTCGACCTGCGCTACGGCCGGCTCGTCGCCCACGAACGCGTCCTGGACCTGCGCCGCGGGGTGCTGGAGCGGACCTGCGAGTGGACCTCGCCGGCCGGCTCCACGGTCCGGGTGCGCTCCACCCGGCTGGTGTCGCTGACCCAGCGCGCGGTGGCCGCCGTCGCCTACGAGGTCGAGGCCGTCGGCTGCCGCAGCCGCGTGGTGATCCAGTCCGAACTGGTCGCCAACGAGACGCTGCCCGCCTCCGACGGCGACCCGCGCGCGGCCATGGCCCTCCAGTCGCCGCTGGAGCAGGAGGACCACTTCGCCGCCGACCAGCGGCTGCGGCTGGTGCACCGCACCAAGCGCAGCGGTCTGCGCGTCGCCGTGGCCGCCGACCACGTCGTGAGCGGCCCGGAGCGTACGACGACCCGCAGCGAGAGCGGCTTCGACGTGGCCCGGCTGACCGTCACCTCCGTGCTGGAGCCCGGGCAGACGCTGCGGGTGGAGAAGCTCGTCGCGCACGGCTGGTCCGGCACTCGCTCGCTGCCCGCGATGGCCGACCAGGTCGACGCCGCCCTCGCCGCCGCCGCGCACGACGGCTGGGCGGGGCTGCTCGCCGACCAGCGGGCCTTCCTGGACGACTTCTGGGCCCGCGCGGACGTCGAGGTGGAGGGCGACGAGGAGATCCAACAGGCCGTCCGCTTCGCCCTGTTCCACGTCCTGCAGGCCGGCACCCGCGCCGAGCAGCGCGCGATCCCGGCGAAGGGCCTGACCGGCTCCGGATACGACGGGCACGCCTTCTGGGACACCGAGATGTTCGTGCTGCCCGTGCTCACCCACACCGCGCCCACCGCCGTCGCCGAGGCCCTGCGCTGGCGGTACAACACCCTGGACGAGGCCCGCGAGCGCGCGGCCCAACTCGGCCTCGCCGGCGCCGCGTTCCCCTGGCGGACCATCGCCGGACCGGAGGGCTCGGCGTACTGGCCGGCCGGCACCGCCGCCTTCCACGTCAACGCCGGGATAGCCGACGCCGTCGTCCGGTACGTCGAGGCCACCGGTGACGACGGCTTCGAGCGCGAGGTCGGCGCGGAACTGCTCGTGGAGACGGCCCGGTTGTGGCGCTCGCTCGGCCACCACGACACCCGCGGCGACTTCCACATCGACGGCGTCACCGGACCCGACGAGTACAGCGCGGTCGCCGACGACAACACCTACACCAACCTGATGGCCCGGCGGAACCTGCTCGCGGCGGCCGACGCCGTCGAACGCCACCCGGACCAGGGCGCCCGGCTCGGTGTGGACGCGGAGGAGAGCGCGGCCTGGCGGGACGCCGCCGCGGCGATGCACGTCCCCTACAACGCCGAACTCGGCGTCCACGAACAGCACGCCGGGTTCACCCGCTACCAGCGCTGGGACTTCGCCGGCACCCGCCCCGGCCAGTACCCCCTGCTCCTCCACTTCCCCTACTTCGACCTCTACCGCAAGCAGGTCGTCAAACAGGCCGACCTGGTGCTGGCCATGTACACCTGCGGCGACTGGTTCGAGCGGGGCGACGCGGGCGCGGCCGAGGAGCAGATCGCCCGGAACTTCGCCTACTACGAGCCGCTGACCGTCCGGGACTCCTCGCTGTCCGCCTGCTGCCAGGCCGTCATGGCCGCACGGACCGGTCATCTCGACCTCGCCTACGCCTACACCGCCGAGGCGGCCCTGATGGATCTTCAGGACCTGGAGCACAACACCCGCGACGGGCTGCACATCGCCTCGCTGGCCGGCACCTGGATGGCGCTGGTGGCGGGCTTCGGCGGACTGCGCCGCGACGGCGAGAACCTGCGCTTCGCACCCCGGCTGCCCGAGCGGCTGAGCCGGCTCGCCTTCCACGTCCGGTTCCGCGGCCGCACGCTGCGCGTGGACATCGGACCGGACAAGGCGACGTACGCGCTCCTCGCCGGCCCGCCCCTGACCCTGCGCCACCACGGCGAGCCGCTGACGGTGACCACCGCCGACCCGGCCGTCCGCGCCGTTCCGCCACCGGTGCGCCGCCCGGCCCCCGAGCAGCCGCCGCACCGGACGCCGCACGCGGACTGAGGCCCGGCGGCACACGCCGCGCGGGCGCGACGTGTGCCGCCGGGCTCAGCTCAGTGCGCCGGACAGCAGCCCCATCAGATCGCCCGTCGCGTCGGCGGCCAGCAGGGCGGGCAGGGCGCCCAGGGCGAGGACGGCCGCGGCGGCGGTCCACAGGCGTGGGGGAGGGGTGGTCTGGAGGGCCGCGATCCGGCGGGTGACGGCCCGGTCGGTGAAGCCGAGGGCGCAGGCGGCCCGGGCGCGGCCCGCCGTGAGCGCGGCCCGGGCCAGCGCGCGGGCGGTGGTCCGGCGGTCCCCGACCAGGTCCGCGGCCTGCTCGTCCGCCCAGCGCTCCACCAGGAACGCGACGGCCGTACGCACCGGGCGCAGCAGCGGATTGGCGGCCGCGGCGAGCGTCACCGCCGTCACCAGCGCCCCGTGCCGGTACGTGAGATGGGCGCGCTCGTGCGCGAGCAGCACCCGGCGTTCGGCCGGGGTCAGTGCGCTCAGCATCGCCGAGGTCACCAGGATCCGGCCGGGCCGGCCCGGAATCGCGAACGCCTGGGGCACCGCGGAGGCCGCGACGATCAGCTCGGTGTCCGCCGGCTGCCCTGCGCACAGCCGCCGCAGCGCCCGCCGTGTGGACCGCTCGGCGCGCACCGCCCGGTGCAGCCGTACGGCGACGACCAGCAGCGCGGCACTCGCGCCGAGCCCGATCACCTCCGGCACCGGGTCCATGACCGGACGGCCCGCCTCGCGCGCCTCACGGATCACCGGCGGGGCGTCCCCGAGGAGCGCGGCGGCCAGCAGCACCAGCGACCAGGTGGTGGCCGCGGCCGTCAGCATGGCGGCCGACGCCAGTACCGGTGCGGCCAGTGCCGGGGCGACGCGCCGGGCGATCACCGGTCCGACCAGTGCCAGCAGCAGGGACAGCACCAGCGGTCCGTACACGTCGAAGATCATGCGCCGCCCCCGGCGAGCACCTCGCGCAGCGCGCGCTCCTCCTCGGGGCTCAGCCCGGTGACGAACTGCTGGAGCGCGGCGATCGGGTCCGGGCCCCGGTCCAGGGCCTCGTGCATCGCCTCGGCGGTCAGCTGGGCCGCGTTCTTCGCCGGCCGGTACGCGCCGCGCCGCCCGGCCGCGTCGCGCAGCACCAGCCCCTTGTCGTACAGACGCTTGAGGATCGTGTGCACCGTGTTGTAGGCGAGCGCCCCGTCGACCTCGGCCTGGATCTCCGCCGGGGTCAGCGGCCGCTCGGTGGCCCACAGCGCGGCCAGCACCTCGCTCTCCAGCTCCCCGGCGCTGCGCCGCTCCGCCCTGCCGCGGGACTCCGTGCCAGCCATGCCCCCACCTTACAGCGCGTAGTGCGTGGGCCGGATGGGCCTGTCCGTCCGACAAGAGGCAGCGATACGGGGTAGTTTGGGGGTGTTTCCCCTTGGCCCTACAGGCTGTAGGGTTGCAGGGGCTCGGCCCGCCACGGGGCAAGAGGGGTGATCATGGCCGCCAGTGCGCACGCCACACACGCGGTATCGCGCGATGCCCACGCCCGGAGCGGCCGATGACGGCTCCCGGAACGGAAACGACCGCGGGCACGCAATCGTCCCCGCCCACGGCGACGGCCCTGCCCGCGGAACTCGCCTCCTCCTCCGTCGTCCACCGGCCCGCGCCCTGGCACCTCGGTGTCCTGCTCGCCGTCCTGCTCGGCGGGGCCTACCTGGCCCGCCGGCACTGGCCCGCGCTGGAGAGCGGAGCCGGGCGACTGGCCGGTGCCGACCAGGGGTGGATGCTGGTCGGCGCGACCGCGGCCCTCGGCACCTGGGCGGCCTCGGCGCTCGCCCAGCAGGGCGCGGTCGTACGGCGGCTGCCCCGACCCCGGCTGGTCGCCGCCCAGTTCGCCGCCTCCGCCGCCAACCACCTGCTGCCCGCGGGCCTCGGCGCGGGCGCGGTCAACGTACGGTTCCTGATGCGCTGCGGACTGCCCGCCGCCCGCAGCGCCGGCGCCCTCGCCGTCAAGGCCGCCACCGGTGCCGTCGTCCGCCTCGCACTGATCGCGCTGCTCGTCCCGGCCTGCCCCGGCCTGCTGCGGCTGCCGCACCTGTCCACGACCGTCCTCGCCTGCGCCCTGGGCGCCGTACTCCTCCTGGCCGTGCTGCTGGTGACCCCCTGGTGGCCGCGGTGCCGCCGGGCCCTCACCACCGTCCTCGCCGACATCCGTGCCCTGCACGCCCGCCCCGCCCGCGCGGCGGCCCTGTGGGGCGGCTCCCTCGCCTTCGCCGGGCTGCACTCCCTGGTCGTCGTGGCCGTCGGCCAGGCCGTCGGACTGCCGCTGCCCCCGCTCCAGGTCGCCCTGCTGTACCTCACCGCGAGCAGCGCCGCCGCGCTGCTGCCCACACCGGGCGGGCTCGGCTCCCTCGACGCGGCGCTCGCCCTCGCCCTCACCATCGCCGGCGCCCCCGGCGCGGCCGCCGCCTCCACCGTCCTCGGCTACCGGCTGCTGACCGTGTGGCTGCCCCTGGTCCCGGGCCTGCTGGTGCTCGCGGTGATGGTGCGACGCAAGGCCCTGTGAAGGGCGGGGAGTTTCCCGCGCGGCCACTTCAGGTAGGAGTCGGGTGTCGTATGCCGTACTGGAGGGGGAGAGCCATGACCGGGACCGAGACAGCGGGGCTGCCGAGCGAGGCGTTCTTCACACCGGGGTCGTCGTCCTTCACCGAGTTCCTGGCCGCACACCGCCCCGGACTCCTGCCCACCACGCCCCGGCTGCCCGGCGGCGTGCGGACGGCACCCGACAGCTTCCCGCACGGCACCACGGTGCTCGCCCTGACGTACGGCGACGGCGTGCTGATCGCCGGCGACCGCCGGGCCACCATGGGCAACCTCATCGCCCAGCGCGACCTGGAGAAGGTGCACCCCGCCGACGACTACACGGCCGTCGCCTTCGCCGGCACCGTCGGACTCGCCGTCGACATGGTCCGCCTGTACCAGGTCGAGCTGACGCACTTCGAGAAGATAGAGGGCACGGCGATGACCCTCGCGGGCAAGGCGACCCGGCTCGCGGCCATGATCCGGCAGAACCTGGCCCAGGCCATGCAGGGCCTCGCCGTCGTCCCGCTGCTCGCCGGGTACGACCTCACCGCACCCGACGGCGGCCGCGGCCGCATCTTCGCCTTCGACCCGGCCGGCGGCCTCTACGAGAAGTACGACTTCTACGCCGAGGGCTCCGGCTCGCCGTACGCCCGGGGCGCCCTGAAGAAGCTGTACCGCCCGGGGCTGACCCGCCGCGAGGCCGTGCTCGCCGCGCTCCAGGCGCTGTACGACGCGGCGGACGACGACTCGGCCACCGGCGGACCCGACCTGAACCGCCGTATCTTCCCCGTCGTTTCGGTGATCACCGCGGACGGCTTCGCACGGCTGCCGGAGGAGGAGACCGAGGAGCTGAGCCGGGAGATGATCCTGCGCCGCGAGGACCGCCCGGACGGCCCGCACGCCGCGCCCTGACCCCGCCCGGCCCCTTTGGCCCGCATTCTCGAACAAATCGAGATCGGGCTTTTCGGAGAGCACGCCGAAGCGCGGGTGACGGAGAAATCCTCATATGATTGTCGGCCGCGCCGGTGGTGAAATTCGGGGTGCCGCCTTTGTCGCGCACCCGGGCGGCACGATAGGTCATCCGGGCGGCTTCGCACGAGAACGGCGGCGCCGGGCTTGCGGACCATCCCGGAGTGTCCGATGCTCGACCCGTCGCCGTTCAACGAAGTGGATGGGGAATTCGGCAGATATTCAAGGACGATCGCCGTGCGGAGTGGGAAAATGCGAAGGACGCGCTGGAAGCGTTTTGCCGCCATCCTGGCCCCGAGCATTGCCGGCGCAGCCGTCCTGACCGTGAGCGTGGCTCAAGGCGCCCTCGCGGCATCGTTCTTCATCTCCGGTGAGACCTTCAAGATCGCCGCGGACTCCCTGACCGGCAGCGGCATGAGCGTCTACGGCATGGTGGACGTGACCCGCAAGGGCAAACTCGTGCCGGTCACCGTCACCGGGGTGAGGACCGCGAAGATCGACGGGCTGTGCCTGTCGGTCCGCTTCCCGATCCCCGTACTGGGCACCTACACCCTGCGACTGACCGGCGACCACGAACGTCCCGCCACGGCACGGGACATGTTCTTCGACATCAGCCTGCTCAACGCCGGCGAGGCGAACCTGAAGAACCTGGACATCGGCGTCGCAGCCGGATCGCTCACCTCGGGGGAAGTGTCCCCCGGCGACCGGGACTCGAAATTCTTCGACCCGAACAGCGTCGCGATGCAGAGTACGACCACCACCATGCGCAACCTCCGTGTCAACAGTGTCGCGGCTTCCCTCGGCTCTCTCGACCTGCCCGGAGCGCGCCTGTCGTTCACATCGGGCGCCCACGAATGCTTCTGACCCGCCGGCGTGCCCGAAGAGTGGTGAGCCCTCTGCGATGAAGACCCCGACCATGCCGGCCGAGTGGCGTGACGCCCTCTCCCGTGCGAGACACGGATGTCGCATCTGGCGCGACACCCGACCCTTCTGGGCAGGCCTGATCACTCTGTCAGCGGGTCTGCCGATCATCTATTTCCCCTACGCACACCTGAGTTGGGGCAGCGTCACCCTGGCGCTCTCCAGCACTGCCGGTGCCGCGTCGCTGGTCATCGGCGTCCTTCTCGTCGTACTCGGCCTCCTGCTGTGGTTCCAGCAGAACGCGCGCCTCTTCGCGGGAATCGCCGCCATCCTGATGTCCCTGGTCGCCTTGCCGCTCGCCAACTTCGGTGGCCTTCTGCTCGGTACGCTCCCCGGCCTGATCGGCGGCTCCCTCGCCTGCGCCTGGATGGCACCCGAGGACACCTCGGCGCCACCGGCGGACGGCGGACCTCGTGCCCGGTGACCGCTCCGGCGTCCCGCCGTGCGACGGTACGCCGGTCGCGATCGGCATGCGCACGGCACGCGTCCCGAGCGCGCGCACCCCATGTCCCGCAATTCGCGGACCAGTCGGGCAGCTGTTGCTGCTGGGCTCACTGCCTCTCGCTCTCCTGGCGATGACGGCCGAGGCACCGGGAACGGGACCGGCCCCCGCCCACCATCCCTCGCGCCACCGCACACGACCGCACGAGCGGGACCACGTGCTCGCCGAGGACTCCTGGACCCTCACCTCGCGGCGGCTCGTGCTGCACGGCACCCGGTTCGCGGGTGTGGTCACCGTCAGGACCCCGGCGGGAACCGAGCGCCTGCTCAAGTTCACCGTCCGCTCCTTCGAAGCCGCCGACCTCGACCTGACGGTCCGAAGGGGTCTCACCACCTGGCACCTGAAGGCCGGCGCCGGCACCGTCGCCACCGCCGGGAGCCCGGCGACGCTGTACGCGGAAAAGCTGGTCGGCACGGGCTTCGGACCGGGCCGCAGGACGGCCGCGCCCCGCGGACGAGTCGTGATCAGCCCGAGCTCCGTTCCGCACTGGCTCTCTCCTCGGCTTCCGGCCGCGCGGAACGTCCGCCGTCGAGCGGTCATCATCGAAGGGGCGGTCCTCTACCGGATCCGCCTGACCGGCGGAACTCTGAAACTGCCCAGGCCCCACCTCACGACGACATAGCCGCCGGCAGACGAGCGTGCTGCCGAGGGAACGTTCTGGCCCGGCCCCTCCTCCTGGCATGCCGAAGCGGGTCCTCAGGAGGCCCGCCGGAGGCGAGAGGTGTTCGCGATGACATCACGTACCGGCCCGATGACGGCAACCGTCGACAGGCCGCTCCCGAACGCCCGAGGAGCGAGTCACAGTTGGCCCGAGGTGCGCGGCATCCGGCTGCACGTCGCCGAGTACGGGACCGGGGCGCCGGTCCTGCTGCTGCACGGCTTTCCGCAGCACTGGTTCGCCTGGCACCGGGTCGCCGAGCTGTCCGCCGCGGGCCGTCGGCTGATCTGCCCGGATCTGCGGGGCTTCGGCTGGTCGGAGCAGACCCGACGCGGCTACGACATCGACGGCCTGTCCGACGACATGCTCGCGCTGCTGGACGTACTCGGGCTCCACCGTGTGGATCTCGTCGGGCACGACTGGGGCGCCCAGATCGGCTTCCGGATGTGTCTGCGGGCCCCGGAGCGCTTCCGTGGGTACCTGGCGCTCAACATGGCGCACCCGTGGCCGCGGCAGCGGGCCGTCCTGCCGAACCTGTGGCGGCAGTGGTACACCGCCTTCGTGGAGTATCCGGTGATCGGCCGGGCCGTGCTGCGCCACTGGCCGGCGTTCTGCCGCTGCCTGCTGCGTCACCAGGTCGCCGACCGTTCGGTCTGGCAGCCCGGCGAGCTCGCGGAGTTCAGTGCCGCGGCGCAGGTCAGCGCGCATGCCGGGCAGGCCATGTTCTGGCAGTACGTGGTCCGCGAGATCCCGGCGCTGCTGCGCGGCGTGCGGCGCGGGCAGCGGCTGACCGTCCCGACGGTGCTGCTGGGCGGCGAGCGGGACAACGTGATACCGCCGTCCATGCTGGCCGGGGGCGAGGGCCACGCGGACGATCTGACCGTACGGATCGTGCCGGGCGCCGGCCACTTCCTGCCCCGGGAGAGTCCCCACGCGGTCGCCGGGGCGATGAGGGCGCTGTTCGCGACAGGGCGTTGAACGGCTAAGGACGCAAGGCCGCCCGCAGTGCGACCTTCCCGATGAAGGCCCGGCTGCGGCGGGCCCCGAGTGCGTACGCCCACTGAACCGGCCGCAGGGCGGCGGGACGCGCCGCGCCGAGCATGGCGAAGCGTGTGCCGTCGCCCTCCGGTACGGCGGCCATACCCCCGACCACGAGTCGCGACTGCATGAGACACCAGCCGGGAGCGAGCCGTACCTCGAAGGCGCTGCGGCAGCCCAGCGGGCCCACCGCCAGGGCGCGCTTGCGATCGGCGTCGCCGGGCGGCACGCGGAACTCGCGCAACCCCGGCACCAGATGGGGCAGCTCGCCCGCAAGATCCGAGGCGACCGCCCACACCCTGTCGTACGGCAGCTCCAGACGCTGCTCCTCGTACATCGTGGTGTGCAGGCCCGCGGCCAGCAGCCGGAGCCGGGTGACGGCATCAACGGTCATTGCTGCCATGCCTTCCGGAACGCCGAACGGGCGCGGTGCAGCCGGGACTTGACCGTACCCGACGCGATGTCCAGCATCTCGGCCGCACGTCGTTCATCAAGCTCCTCAAGCTCGCGCAGGACGAGTACGGCACGATGATGCACGGGCATCCGCGCGAGCACGTCCCGCACCTGTGCCGACAGTTCGCCGTCACCGACGTCGACGAGGCCGCTCAGGCGGGCGACTTCGTCGGGATCGACGGCCCGCTCGACGGCGGTTCGCCGCGCCACCCGCACCGCCTCGCGCACGGTGACGGTGCGCACCCATCCGTAGAACGCCTGTGGATCGCGCAGCCCCCGCATCCCGACGAAGACCGCGGTCAACGCCTCCTGGACGGCATCCTCGCAATCCGACAGAGCGATCGGCCGGCACAACCGGGTCACATACGGCGTCACCGCGGTCAGCACCTCGTCCATCGCCAGTGCATCGCCCGCCCGCGCCGCCCGCACCAGTGGGGCCACGGCATCCCACGGCGGCCGGGATTCTCCTGCTGAGCCGTCCATCACCGCGGACACTACAGCCCGCGGGCCGCCCCTCCTCAGGGGCCGTGAGGCGTGACGCCACCCATAGGAGCCAGATCACATCCTATCCGGCGTCGTACCAGCAGAATGCCCTGAACAGGCTTTGAAGCTGACATACGCACTCATATCGGTCATTCCTCCGATCTGGGGTAGTACGTCACATCATTGCGTCCCGCCTCGACCACCGCTAACCATGTTTCTCGTCGCCGGGAGCCAGGCGGCAGCCCGGCGGATCCCCGCCGGGCCCGACCGCTCCCGTCCGCGGTTCGGGGCGCCCGCCCCGTCCCACGCGCAGCCGTCAGCAGCGGCCGCCACCCCACGATGTCCCCCACCGGAGGGTTGCTCTCGCATGACCATGACCGCTCGTAGCCGCATCGCCCGCCTGCGCACTCTCGCCCTCACCGGCATCACCACGACCGGCGCCGCAGCCGCGGCCCTGACCCTGATGCCGACGACCGCGCAGGCCGCCGAAGCGACGCAGGCGCCCGCCTCCCATGCGGTCACGGCCTCCAAGAAGGTCGCGGGCAGTGAAAGCCGTACCATCTCCCGGCAGAAGTCCGGCACCAGCGGTAACCTCGACGGCTGGATCAAGCAGGCCCTCGGCATCATGAAGGCCAAGGGCATCCCGGGCAGCTACGACGGCCTCAAGCGCAACATCATGCGCGAGTCCGGCGGCAACCCCGCCGCCCAGAACAACTGGGACGTGAACGCGCAGAAGGGCACCCCCTCCAAGGGCCTGCTCCAGGTCATCGACCCCACCTTCAACGCCTACCACGTCTCCGGCACCGCCCAGAGCGTCACGGACCCGGTCGCCAACATCACCGCGGCCGCCAACTACGCCGCCCACCGCTACGGCTCCATCGACAACGTCAACTCCGCCTACTGACCCCGGTCACAGGCCCGCCCCGGCACCGTGATACCGCCCTCGGCCTGCCAGGCCGCGCTCGACCATCGCGTCGGTGATCGCCTGCGCGACGGCTCCGGCCAGGTGGTCGCCAAACAGCCGCGCACCGGCAGAGGCGATGTGCTTCGTGTCCGCCGAGCCGAGCATCCCGTACAAGGCAAGGGCTGGGCCCGCGCCGCACCAGTGCGACGCGGGCCCAGCCCTTGTCGGCGAGGAATCGCCGTCAGAAGGCCCCGGTGCCGTTGGGCGTGCCGAGGCCGGTCGGCCCGTCGTATCCCGGCCTCGCGGTGCACAGGTAACTGCCGCCGCAGGAGCCGTTGTTGCCCGAGGTGACGTCGTTGAGCGCCGACGTGTGGCTGTACGGGTACGAGCCGTTGACGACCTGGGAGGTGTTTCCGGCCAGTGCGTAGACGCTCGCGATGATCGGCGACGCGACGCTGGTGCCGCCGACCTCGACCCATCCGTCGGCACCCTGCGCGAGACCGAGCTGCAGCTCGGTGTCGCACAACAACGCGCCGCCGCAGCTGCTGTACGTGTCGTAGACCGCCACCCCGGTCCTGGGGTCGGCGACCGCGGACACATCGGCGACGGAACGCCTGGCACATCCGGAGTCGTGCTGCCAGGACGGCTTGGCCTCGTACGCCGAGCAGCCCGAGCCCGCGCCGCTCCAGGCGGTCTCGCTCCAGCCGCGGGAGTTGGACGCCTTGCTCAGCGAGGTGCCGCCCACGGCGGTGACGTACGGGGAGGACGCCGGCCAGGAGACGCCGTAACCGGAGTCACCCGAGCTCGCCGTGATCGCGACGCCGGGATGGTCGAGATGTGAGTCGACGGAGGAGACGGTGTTGTCCTCGGACCCGCCCCAGCTGTTGGAGACGGAGACGACGCCCGATGTGGCGGCGGCGGTGTCCTCGGCCTTCATCAGATCCGGCACGTTCGTCGACTTCGCCTCGACCAGGAGGATGTGGCAGCCGGGGCATGTCGCCGAGACCATGTCGAGGTCGAGGCTGATCTCCTCGGCCCATCCGTAGTCACCGGAGGGCAGCGGAGCCGCCTGTCCGCTCTGGTTCACCTTGCGGAAGCAGCCGTTGGCGGTGGTGCACGACGGCAGACCGTAGGCGCTGCGGTAGGCGGCCAGGTCGGACTCGGCGTGCGGATCGTCCATGGCGTCGACGATGGCCACCGTGCGGCCGGATCCCGAGGTGCCGCCCAGGTTGTAGGCGGAACGCAGATCGGACGGCATGTATCCCGCCGTGGTCGGGGACCCGCTGGTGAACGGTGACATGCGGCCCGAGGCGGTGCGGTGGGCTTTCATGACCCCGAAACAGCGGGCTTGTCCCACCTTCGAAGGATGGTCGCAGCCGAAGTCCGTCGTGCCCGTGGAGGCGGACGAGCGCGGGGCGGGCGAGAGAGCGGCGGCCTGGGCCCCGGTGGCCAGGCCGATGGTGAGGGTGGTGGCGGCGAGTGAGAGCACCGCGGTGAGGGCACCTGCCGTCCGCCGCACCCGGCGTCTCGGTTGGTGGTGGTGGATCACCAGGGATCCGGAGGGTATCTCGCTTCGGTGCATCAAACCTCCGTGCGGTTTCAGGCGGTTTCAGGCGGTTCAGACGGGTCCGGACGTGACGAAAAGCAGCATTGACAAACGGCATGTCGGTTCAGCTGCGGGCCGGTTGGTTCACCATGCGGCCGCTCTCCTGCGCTGGTCAAGGTCATGCCAATGCAGGTCTTGTGAGGCTGCCGCGGCGAGCGAGTGAACCGCCGTTGGTGCTGGTGTGCCCGCGGCGGTGGTCACTTCAGGACAACGAACATGCCTGCACCGCCTGTGGGGTGAGAGCAGGACGGTGACGGGAAGCCGCCACCTTCCTGCCCGAGCTGACAAGCGGCAACGAGCTCGCCGAGCGTGGCCCGGACCCCCGCGGTGTGCATCGTCCCGGGCACCGGACTCTTCGACCTGGAAGGCGCCCGGCAGGCTCCCGGCCGGATCCTGGAGCTCGCCCTTCCGCCCCGGACGGTTGTGGACGTTGCCTGGGACACGGACGGTACCGACGACACGTGCGGGCACGGGCATCCCGAAGTCCTGACCGGCGCCCGAGGACTCCGATCCGCCAGACGGACATGGGAATCGCGTTCCCGCCACCACGCCTGACCGGCCGACCGGACGAGCCGATGTCACCGGGGGGATGCCTTGAGCCGGATGTGTCCGGCGTATCCCGCGCGCGGACGGCGTCCCGGACGCCTAGCGCCCTGGTCGCCGGGCAGGTGCAGGAGCACGACGTGGCGGGTGGCACGCTGGACCAGGGTGCCGATGGGCGATCCGGACGGTGGATTGTGACGGGAGCCTCCCGGTGATGCACCTCCCACATCACGGGCCCGCGTCGATAATGACCTTGTGCGCTCGCTGATCAGGAATTCCATACTGCCCCTGACGCTGGTCATCGTCGGGGCGGCCGCAGTGGTGGGCGACGCCGCGGAGGAAATCCACACGGCCAAGAGCAGCGGGCGCAGCGGTTTCGGCAAGTCCGGCGAGCCGGGCCAGCCCTCGCAGGGCCAGGACCAGGACCTCTTCGCGTCGGCCCCGGCCAAGGACGGCAACGCGTACACCCCCCGCAGGACCGAGGAGAACGCCCGGATCGGCGCGATCTTCCAGAAGGACGACCAGGGTGCCCACTTCTGCACGGCGAGCGTGGTGCGGAGCCGGGGCCGGAACATGTTGATCACCGCGGCCCACTGCGCCTTCGACGCCGAATCCGGACAGCCGGTGAACGACCTGGTCTTCGCCCCCGGCTACCGCAAGGGCGACGAACCCGCCGGCCTGTGGAAGGTCAGGAAGGTGGTCGTCGACGACCGCTGGGCCGCGTCGCAGGACGAGGACCTCGACGTCGCCTTCCTTGTCCTGGACCAGAAGGACGGCAAGGACATCCAGGACGTCCTGGGCGGGAACACCCTCGGCATGGACCGCGGCTTCGACAACAAGGTCAAGATCACTGGCTATCCCAGCAGCCGTGACACCCCGGTCTCGTGCCAGAACCGCACCACGAAGTTCAGCGACACCCAGTTGCGCATCCAGTGCGCCAACCTTGAGGACGGGACCAGCGGAAGCCCCTGGCTCGCCGACTACGACCCCAAGAGCCACACCGGCACGGTCATCGGCGTTCTGGGCGGCCATGAAGGCGGCGGTGAGCAGGATGATGTCTCCTACGCCGCGTACTTCGACGACGACATCGCCAAGCTCTACCACCACGCCCAGGACGAGGACTGAGCCCGACTTGCCCGTTCGCCGTCCTGGGACAGGATGGAACAGGTTCAGCGACTGGATCATTACGGTGAAACGTTGACACAATTGGGAATTGGTCAAGCCTGAGGAAGACTCGTCGACGTTGCCGGCCAAGCATCCCCAACTCTCCGGCTTTGACGGGCCTGCCAGGAAGATGTGGCTCGCTCTCGCCGAATCCGGCGACAGGTCTTCTGTGATGGAGTCGGCCGGATTGCCAGTTCCGCAAGGAGGCGGACGTAATGGCACTGGCATTCGAGCGGGTTCATTTCGACATCAACGACCAGCAACACCCAGGACCCCAACGACGGCACGCCCGTCATCGACGTGGCGCTGCAGGACTTCAGGATCACCGCACTGCGGGACGGCAGGGACGGGGAGTACATGATCGGGCGTGAGGAAGTGAAGGTGGAGATGGTCGGCCGCCAGGTCCAGGTGACCGTGTAGCTGCGCGACCACCCCGTTCACAACGACAACCCGGGCTTCGGGTTCAACGGCTACATCGACGCACTGGTCATAGCCGATGTCGCTGCCCGCCCCCACTGCTGCGCCCGCTTGCCGTACGGCGTCGCCGGCGCCAGCCCGCCGCCCGTGCCATCACGGCCGCCTCGACGAAGCCACGCTCCGCGCCCTCTGACCACCACCGCGGCCCCAGCCCACAAGCCGGGGCCGCGGTGGCACCGGACCGACAAGGCGCCGCCCGGATCACATCCGGACGGCGCGTCATCACATGCCAGACGTTGCCTGATGCGGCACTGGAACGGCCCGGGACTGGTTCACCGCCACGGGCGGTTTGGCGGGTTGGTGGTCTACAGGAGGCCGTACTCCATGGGTGTCGCGTTCGGGGTGGCCAGAAGGCCGTACTCCGTCGCGGACGCGTCCGGGCTGACCTTGACGTACTGTGTGCCGCCCTGCACGGCATGGGCGGTGTCGCTGGTACCGCCCCCGCCGCCGACGGAGAGCAAAATGGCGACGAGCAAACTGGCGCCGAGCATGACAGAAGTGCGGAGCCTCATCAGTTCCCCCGTGGATTTTTTTGGACCAGTTGGGCTCAGATCTACACAAAGTCTATTACGTAGCAGGATAGTTGACTACCCGCCAGCATGAACTCTCTTTTCAGCCTCACCGCGTACCCGAGGTTGATTGAATCCTCCGCGTTGCGGGATTGATCGACTCCATATCGGATACGGACCAGGAGATCGATCAGCAGCGACTTCGCCGCACTTTTCCGGCACGATCGAAGCCGGCAGCGTCGGGAATGCGATGTTCGGCGGAGGACGGAGCCTGGGCGTGCAGCAAACCGACTGGTCAGCCGCCGGTCCAGCTGGGGGCGCCGAGGGTGTGGAGGAGGACGGCGACCGAGGCCAGGGTGAACACGATCAGCGTCAAGCGCTGCCAGGTGAGGGTGTGGGACATGGCTGATGCGCTGCTTGAGCGGCGTTGGCTGGGTGGTGCATGGCGGTTGCCACGAGCAGGGCCGCGGCGACGACCAGGAGCACGTCTCCGATGCTGACGACGGCGCGCAGAGGGGAACGGGGATGGCGTCGCCCAGGGCGAGCAGACCGGTGCCGCGCCCGGCTGGCACGTTCTTGGCAGCGCCGGGAAGGCCGGCGGTAGCCGGCTGCGCGACCTGCACGACGGCCGCGAGTCACAGCAGCCACAGCCATCGCAGCCACACGCCCGGCAGCCTGCCCAGCCGACCGCCGCTGAGAGGCCGGGTGCCGCGGAGAAGGCCGGCGTCACCTTCGACGGCTCGCAGGAGCAGAAGCGGACGCCGGCAAGAGTCCACAATCCCGTCGAGGGCGTGGGGGCACACGTCAAACGCAGCTTGGTCGACCTCGCCGTCGTCGCTCTCGACCGTCTGGAAGTGCTCGTCCGCAACCGGCTCAAACGCCTTCAGTACCGGCCCGACACCCTCGACGGCTTCATGGCGGGCACCGGCCTGACTCTCGATGAGTCTGCGTCACCTTGACGAGCCGAAGTCAGTAACTGGGCGGTACGGAATGAGGCTGTTACGGCCGAGGCGGTGGTGTGGAGCGCACGACGCGAAATCCCACGTCGTCGATCCGGAAAGCCGGGTGACTGCGCCGCCGCACCGACGCCCGGCAGCTCCAGTGCTCGTCGGCCCATCCACCACCACGGAGCACCCGGTAGGCCCCATACACCTCGGCGTCGTAGACGTCCCAGCACCAGTCCCACACATTGCCCAGCATGTCGTACAGGCCCCATGGGTTGGGCTGCTTGTCGCCGACAGAGTGGATCCGCCCATCGGAATTGCCCTGGTACCAGGCGACCTCGTCGAGCCGGCCGTACCGCGGGCCAGTAGTGCCCGCACGACAGGCGTGCTCCCACTCAGCCTCGGTCGGCAGCCGGTACCCGTCTGCGGAGGCGTCCCACTCGGCCGTCTCGGCGTCGACGCACAGGCGATACGCGGGCGTCAGCCCCTCCCGTTGGGACGAGGCGTTACAGAACTGGACCGCGTCCCACCACGAAACACCCTCAACCGGCAGCCGCTCACCCTGGGCGCTGCTCGGCCGTCGACCCGTGACTCGTGCGTACCAGGACTGCGTGACCGGGAACGCCGACATCTGAAACGGCGCGACCTCGACCGGCCAACTGCTCTGCGTCCGCCGGTCCGACAGCGTCACCCGTCCCGACGGGACCGCAACCATCTCGTTCCCTGCCCCCGCGTCCACAACAGGCCACCCTACCGGCGTCTGCCCACCGCTCTGCCGATCTTTCCGATCGGCGGTGGAGCCAGATCAACTTCGTACACCGCGGAGGGGAGGAAGGACCAGTAGCCCAAGGGCAATGGGCGGATGCCGGCAGGGCATTGACAATGATCGTCTCCGAGCCCTGACACTGCGCCGAACGCACCACGTCACTCCACCCGATGACGATCCGCAAGGACGTCACCGCGCACCGAGCCATCCGGCCGAGCCGGGCCCGGTCAGCCCGTCGGCAGGATCACCACGAACCCCGCCCCCGGCCCGTGCCTCGGGTCGTAGGACACCTCGCCCCCTGCTGACCTGGCCAGACGCCGGGCGAGCGGCAGGCCCAGGCCCGCGCCGGAGTGTCCGTCGGCGGGGTCGGCCCGTTTGCCGGGCTGGAAGAGCAGGTCCGTGAAGGCGGCCGGTACGCCCGGGCCGTCGTCCGTGACCTCGATCCGGATGCCGTCGTCCGAGCGGGACGCGGCGAGCGTGACCGTCGTACGCGCGTACCGCACCGCGTTGGCCAGCAGCGGACTGACGATCCGTTCGAGGAGCGCCGGCTGCACCCCGGCGGTGAGCGGTTCAGGGACGGTCACCCGCACGGACGGGGAGGCGTCCGGCTGCGTGGCCAGTTGGCGCAGCACCGTCGGCACGTCGGCCGTGCCGGGAGCCGTCGTCATCCCCTCGCGGGCCTCGGCCAGCAGGGTGTCGCAGATGGTGCGCATCGACTGCGCGGCCTCGGCGACGACGCCGAGTGAGGCCTTCGTGTCGGCGTCGGAGCGCGGGCGGGCGTGCCACCAGTCCAGCTCGGCGACGATCCGGCTGAGCGGGGTGCGCAGTTCGTGGGACAGCTCGCCGGTCAGCTGCCGCTCGTGCCGCAGCACCGCCCGGATGCGGTCCAGCAGGGAGTCCAACGAGGTGCCCAGCGCGGCCAGTTCGGCCGGCCCGCCGCGGCCCGTGAACCGCTGCGCGGAGCCCACGGCGCTCCACTGCGTCGCCTGGTCCGTCATGGCCCGCACCGGCCGCAGTGCCCGTCCCACCGCCAGCCGGGTCAGCGCGTAGGTGCAGCCGAGCATCACCGCGTCCAGCGCGAAGGAGCCGAGCAGCAGGGTCCGGGCCGAGCTGCGGTACGGGGCGAGGTCCAGTGCCGCGACCACGGTGGCCCGCGTCGCGCCGCCGGGTACCGGCTCCGCGCACAGCCGTATCGTGTCGGGGCCGTGCACCGTGCGGCACGCGCGCCGGCCCCGGGCGGCCAGGCCGTCGGCGGCACCGGTCAGTTCACCCGGTCCGGACGGGGGCCGCTCCAGCAGCCGGCCGCCGGCGTAGATCCACGCGTTGGTGTCCAGCAGGCGGTCGCCCGAGGTCTCCAGCACCCGCACCCGGCCGTGCCGGGTGTCGACGGTCGTGGCCACGGCCGCCGCGCGGGTGCGCAGCGTGTCGTCCGCCTCCTGGTCGAGGCGATGGCGGACCACGGTGTTGAACACCACGGTGAGGATCACCATCAGCAGCGCGGCCGTGGTCAGCGCGACCAGTGAGAGCCGCCCGCGCAGGGTGCGCGGGGCGAGCCGGGCGAGGAGAAGGCGGAGCGGGCTGGCGGGTACCGGGGCCCTCATCTCAGGGAGTCCTCATGTCAGGAAGTCTTCATGGCAGTTGGTCGTCATGTCAGGCGGTGGCCGATTCCGCGGGCCGTGGCGATGCTCAGCTCGCTGCCCGCCGCGCGCAGCTTGCGGCGCAGCCGGGTCAGATACTGGTCCAGTGTGTTGTCGCTGACCTGGGCGCCCTCAGGCCAGGCCGCGCGCAGCAGGTCACGGCGCCGTACCAGTTCCCCGCCCGCCGCGGCGAGCGCCGCCAGCAGCCGGAACTCGGTCGGGGTGAGGTCGAGGCGGCCGCCGTTCACGGTGGCGCTGTGCCGGACGGCGTCCAGCACCAGGCCGCCCGGCGTGGCGGCCGCGGGCGGCGGGGCGGCCCGGCGCAGCGCGGCGCGCAGCCGGGCGGCCAGCTCGGCGAGGTGGAAGGGCTTGGGCAGGTAGTCGTCGCCGCCGGCCGAGAAGCCGGAGAGCCGGTCGCTCAGCCCGTGCCGCGCGGTCAGGAAGACGACCGGGGCGAGGAAGCCGCCCGCGCGCATCGCCTGGCAGACGTCGCGTCCGTCGGCGTCGGGCAGGCCGACGTCCAGCACGACGGCGGATATGTCCGGTGTCGCCAGCCGCAGGGCGGTCGCGCCGTCGGCTGCCGTGACCGTGTCGAAGTCCTCGTCGTGCAGACCTCGGCGCAGTACGTCACGCAGGGCGTGATCGTCCTCGACGATGAGGATCCTCTGGCGCATCACTCTCCACCGGCCCGTCGGCCGGATCGCTCGGGTGGGGTGGGCCTGGCTCCGGGGGAGCGGGCAGGTGGCGCGCGGGCAGCCGGCGGGCCGCCGTGCCGGCGAACACGGCGAGCCAGCCGACCGCGAACAGCCAGCCGCCGACGACGTCGGTGAACCAGTGGACGCCGAGGTAGACGCGGGTCAGGCCGACCCCCGCCGCCCAGAGGGCGACCAGCGCGCACAGCATGGTCCGGCCCCGCGGGGCGCGCAGGGCGAGGGCCAGGATCAGCAGCCCGGCCGTCAGCGCGCTCGTGGTGGTGTGGCCGGAGGGGAACGACCAGCCGGAGGCCTGGGCCAGCCAGTCGTGGCGCGGCGGCCGGGCGCGGGCGACCAGGTCCATGACGCCGTAGCGCACCGCCTGGCCCGCGACGAGGCAGGCCACGCCGAGCAGCGCGGCCGTCAGCCGCTGCCGCGCGGTGCGCCCCGCGATCAGCCCGGCCAGGGCCGCCAGGACGTAGGGCACGGCACCCGTGCCCGTCGAAGTCAGCCCGCGGGCGAGCGCCACCGCGGCCGGCGGGCGGTGCGCGACGGACCAGGACAGCAGGCCCCGGTCCAGGTAGAGCGGGCCGGCCTGGTCGCTGATCAGTACGGCGGTCAGCACCGCGAACGCCAGCCAGGCGGCCAGGGCGACGGTGCCCGCCGACTCGGTGAACCGGCCGCGGTTCATGACACCAGCAAGGGCCGCAGCCGCGTTCCCGACAGCCGTCTCGGCAGATCCTCCGGCAGTCGCTTCAGGGCGGTCATGGCAAGGAAGGCCACCGCCGCGCCGACCGCCGCCCCCACGGCGACGTCGTGCGGATAGTGCACCCCGACCCACACCCGGGACGCCCCCATGGCGCCCGCGCACACGGCCGCCACGACGCCGAGGCGCCGGGAGACGAAGAACAGGGCCACCGCCGCCGCGAAGGCGATCGTGGCGTGGTTGCTCGGGAACGACCAGTCGCCCCGCGCGGGACACGCCTCCAGCGTGCGGAAGGCCAGATGCCGGCACGGCCGGTCCTCGGCCACCAGCGGTTTCACCACGCTGGTCACCGCGTAGGCCAGCACCACCACCGCGGGGACGGCCAGCGCGGTCAGGGCCGCCGTGGTGCCCTCGCGGCGGGCCCGCCACCAGCCGGCGAGCATGAGCAGCGCGAACACCGCCAGCCCGTACGCCGACCACACCGCGATCACGCCGTCCAGCCAGCCGGGGGCCCGGTGGGCGAGGTCCACCACGTCCCGGTAGAGCGGCCCGTCGACCGACGAGCCCGTCAGGGCGAGGTTCATCCGCGCGCCTCCTTGGCGGCGCGGCGGGAGCGCAGCAGCTCGGCGGCGATCGGCAGCAGGGACACCACGACGATCAGCGCGATCACCGGCAGCAGGTACTTGTCGACGTTGGGGATCGAGGAGCCCAGCGCGTATCCGGCGAGGGTGAGGCCGAGGCTCCACACGAGCCCGCCCACCGTCTGCCAGACGGTGAACGTGCGCGCCGGCACGCCGAGCGCGCCCGCCATGGGGTTGAGCACCGTGCGCACCACCGGGACGAAGCGGGCCAGCACGATCGCCTTCGCGTGGCCGTAGCGCTCCAGCAGTTCCTCGGCGCGCTGCGCGCCCTCGCGCAGCTTGGCCGACCGGGTGCGGGCCAGCAGCGCGCCGCCCGCCTTGCGGCCGATCAGGAAGCCGCACTGCGAGCCGGCCAGCGCGCCGACGGCCGCGGCGGTGAGCAGCGGGCCGAGGGAGAGATGCAGTCCGCTGCTCGCCGAGCCCGTGCACAGCAGGCCAGCCGTGAACAGCAGCGAGTCCCCGGGCAGGAAGAACCCGATCAGCAGGCCGGTCTCGGCGAAGAGCACGACGCCGACACCGAGCACGCCGAAGGCGGCGAGCAGGGAGTGGGCGTCGAGCACGTTGACCGCGAGCTGCGATGCCAGGTGTGGGGGAGTGGCCATCGCCGTACGCCCTTCCTTCGGGTTCCTTCGACGTACGTCTCGAAGGACATCTCGACTACATCCGACTACATATTTGTAGACGGTCGACGGAGGTGTAGACGAACGGAGAGCGCGGATCGTTCCCGGACTTTGCCTTGCCATTGCTATTTCATGACTGACTGATTGCATGGCCATCGTCATGATGGTCCGCGAAGGTTAGGCATGCCTTCACTAAGTAGGTCTGGGAGGGCAGCAGGTCATGTGGGACGACGCGTTTCCGAGTTTCCTGATCGGATTGAGGGAGGGACTCGAAGCCGGACTCATCGTCTCCATCCTGGTCGCCACCCTGGTCCGGGCCGAGGCGCGCTCGCGGCTCCCGCAGGTGTGGACCGGCGTCCTCGCCGCCGTCGCGGTGGCCATGAGCTTCGGCGCGGTGCTCACCTTCACCGCCGCCTCCATGCCGCAGACCGCCCAGGAGGCCTTCGGCGGCACCCTCAGCGTGATCGCCGTCGCGTTCGTCACCGCCATGGTGTTCTGGATGCGCCGCTCCGCCCGCAGCCTGTCCGGCGAGCTGAAGGAGAAGGTCACCGGCGCCCTCGCCATGGGCTCCGGTGTGCTGATCCTCACCTCCTTCCTCGCCGTCGGCCGTGAGGGCCTGGAGACCGCCCTCTTCCTGTGGACCACCGCCCAGGCGGCCGGCGAGTCCGCGGGCCCGCTGACCGGCGCCGGCATCGGCCTGGTCCTCGCCACGATCCTGTGCTGGGGCCTGTACCGCCGGGTGCTGAAGATCAACCTGACGAAGTTCTTCACCGCCACCGGCGCCGTCCTGATCGTCATCGCGGCCGGTGTCCTCGGCTACGGCCTGCGCGACCTCCAGGAGGGCGGCGTGCTGCCCGGCAAGACCGCCTACGCGGTCGACCTCGGCAGCAGCGTCGACGCCGGCTCCTGGTACAGCACCCTCGTCCAGGGCGTCTTCAACCTCACCCCGACCATGACCTGGCTCCAGGCGGTCGCCTACGTCGGCTACCTGGCCGTCGTCATGACCCTGTTCGTGCGCGGCGTACGGGCCACGACGCCGAAGCCGGCCAAGGAGCGCACCGAGGCCGAGGGCCAGCCGAAGGCCGACCGGCCCGCCCGGCGCCGCCCGGTCTGGGTCGTGCCGGCCGCCGTGGTCGCCGTACCCGCCGTCATCGCCGGAGCCGTCGTCGCCCTCTCCCGGCCCAAGCCCGCCGGCGACCAGACCGTCGCCGTCTCCGAGAGCGAGTGCGGCAAGGGCTTCACGGCGCCCAAGCCGGGCCGGCAGACCTTCCAGATGAAGAACACCGGCGGCAAGACCTCCGAGGTGTACCTCATCGACCCGTCGACCAGCGCGGTCTACGGCGAGATCGAGGGCCTCGCCCCCGGCACCACCCGCGACCTCGTCGCCACCGTCGCCGGCGGCACCTACGCCTGGCGCTGCGTGCCCACCGGCGGCAAGGCCGTCACCTCCAAATCCGTCACCGTCACCGGCGGCGGCGCGGCCAAGCCGGTCGTCCCCGTCTCCGAGCAGGACCTCGCCACGCCGCTGAAGCAGTACAAGGCGTACGTCGGCCAGGGCCTGGACACCCTGGCCGGCCAGACGAAGACGCTCGCCGACGACATCGCGGGCGGCCACCTCGACAAGGCCCGCACCGACTGGCTCACCGCCCACCGCACCTACTCCTCGCTCGGCGCCGCCTACGGCACCTTCGAGGACTTCGACAAGAAGATCAACGGCCGGGCCGACGGACTGACCGACGGCGTGCACGACAAGGACTTCGCGGGCTTCCACCGCATCGAGTACGGCCTGTGGCACGGACAGTCCGCCAAGGACCTGACCGGCCCTGCCCAGCAGCTGGCCGCGGACGTCGTCGGCCTGCGCAAGGCGTTCCCGGGCCAGGACTTCGACCCCGGCGACCTGCCGCTGCGCGCCCACGAGATCCTGGAGAACACCCTCCAGTTCGAGCTGACCGGCGACACCGACGAGGGCAGCGGAACCAACCTCGCCACCGCCGACGCCAACCTCTCCGGCACCCGCGAGCTGCTCACCGTCCTCAGGCCGCTGCTCACCGGCCGCGCCCCGAAGGTCCTCCCGACGGTCGACGCGGACATCGCGCGCGTGCAGAAGCTGCTGGACGCCGCCCACGACGGCGGCCACTGGACGCCCGTCGACCAGCTCGCCGCGAGCGACCGGCAGCGGCTGAACGGCGCCACCGGCCAGCTGCTGGAGGACCTCGCCCCGATCCCGGACCTGCTTGAGATCCGGAAGTCCGCCTGATGACCGACCACGCCTGCCCGATGCCGTCCGCGCACCCGCACCCCGAAGGGACCCCGCCGATGTCCACCGCCGACCAGCCGACCTGCCCCGTCGGCCCCGCCCGCCGCTCCTTCGTGCGCACGGCGCTGGGCGCCGGGGCCGCCGGAGCGGTGCTGGCCGGCGGCGGCTTCGCCCTGGGCGAGAGCGGCGGCACCGCCGAGGCGCAGACCTCGAACGCCGACAGCAGCGCGAAGGTCCCCTTCCACGGCGCCCACCAGGCCGGCATCGTCACCCCCGCGCCGGCCGCCGCCACCTTCGTCTCGCTGAACGTCATCGCCGACGACCGCGCGGGCCTGACCGACCTGCTGAAGACCATCACCGAGCGGGCCCGCTTCCTCACCTCCGGCGGCGCCCCGGCCGACCTCGGCGTCGGCGCGCCGCCCTCGGACAACGGCATCCTCGGCCCCGAGGTCCCCTCCGACGCCCTCACCGTCACCGTCGGCGTCGGCGCCTCCCTCTTCGACGACCGCTACGGTCTCGCCAAGGCCAGGCCCGCCCGGCTCACCCCGATGCGGACCTTCCCCAACGACAACCTGAACGCGGCCGAGTGCCACGGCGACCTGTCGCTCCAGATCTGCGCCCAGAGCACCGACACCGTGCTGCACGCGCTGCGCGACATCGCCCGCCACACCCGCGGCGCCATGCAGATCAAGTGGCGCATCGACGGCTTCCAGAACGCCCCGCGCCCCACCGGCGCCCAGCGCAACCTGCTCGGCTTCAAGGACGGCATAGCCAACCCGGACGTCACCTCCGCCCGCGAGACGGACAAGCTGATCTGGGTCGGCGCCGGCCAGGGCGAGCCCGCCTGGGCCACCGGCGGCAGCTACCAGGTGATCCGGATCATCCGGATGCTGGTGGAGTTCTGGGACCGGGTCTCGCTCAGCGAGCAGGAGAAGATGTTCGGCCGCCGCAAGGACACCGGCGCCCCGCTCGACGGCGCCAAGGAGACCGACATCCCCCAGTACGCCAAGGACCCGAAGGGCAACGCGATCCCGCTGGACGCCCACATCCGGCTCGCCAACCCGCGCACCGCGCAGAGCGACAGCTCCCGCATCCTGCGCCGCGGGTTCAACTACGACCGGGGCGTGGACAACGTCGGCAACCTCGACATGGGCCTGGTGTTCGCCTGCTACAACCAGGACGTCAAGCGCCAGTTCGAGGCCGTGCAGACCCGGCTCATCGACGAGCCCCTCGTCGACTACATCTCCCCGACCGGCGGCGGCTACTTCTTCGCCCTGCCCGGTGTGAAGGACGCCAAGGACTGGCTCGGCCGGGGCATGTTCTCCGCCTGAGCCCCCTCCGGTTCATCGTTTCTGCAGGTCAGGGGCAGGGCTTTCCCGTTTCTTTTCCGTTTCCATGAGAAAGCCCTGCCACCCCCTTTATTGCACACGAGTTGCAAGTAGGAGAGGATGGCGCGAGGCTGCGCGGTGCAGCCGCACCCGTACGACCGAAGGACACACTCTCCCGATGACGGCCGCCCCTGGTTCCGCTCCGTCCCTCCCCGCCCAGGCCGACGGCAGACCGTCACTCTGGCACCGCGTCCGCGGCTCCATGACGCGGCAGGAGTGGACCAGGGTCGGCGGGATGGCCGGCTTCGTGCTCGCGCTGCACGTCATCGGCTGGGGCACGCTCGTCGGGATCATCGCACCGCAGCACTTCAGCGTGGGCAAGGAGTCCTTCGGCATCGGCATCGGCGTCACCGCCTACACGCTCGGCATGCGGCACGCCTTCGACGCCGACCACATCGCGGCCATCGACAACACCACCCGCAAGCTGATGGGCGAGGGGCAGCGCCCGCTCTCCGTCGGCTTCTGGTTCTCCCTCGGCCACTCCAGCATCGTCTTCGGCCTCTCCCTGCTGCTCTCGCTCGGCCTGAAGACCCTGGCCGGCCCGGTCCGCGACGACAACTCCCACCTGCACGAGGTCACCGGCCTGATCGGCACCACGGTCTCCGGCGCCTTCCTCTACCTCATCGCCGGCATCAACCTCGTCATCCTGGCCGGCATCTGGAAGGTGTTCCGCAGGATGCGCTCGGGCCACTACGACGAGGCCGCCCTGGAGACCCAGCTCAACAACCGCGGCTTCATGAACCGCCTGCTCGGCCGGGTCACCGGCACCATCCGCAAGCCGTGGCAGATGTACCCGCTGGGCCTGCTCTTCGGCCTCGGCTTCGACACCGCCACCGAGATCGCCCTGCTGGTCCTCGCCGGCTCCGGCGCCGCCTCCGGCCTGCCCTGGTACGCCATCCTGACGCTGCCGGTGCTGTTCGCCGCCGGCATGTCACTGCTGGACACCATCGACGGCTCGTTCATGAACTTCGCCTACGAGTGGGCCTTCTCCAAGCCGGTCCGCAAGGTCTACTACAACCTCACCATCACCGGCCTGTCCGTCGCCGTCGCCCTGATCATCGGCACCGTCGAGCTGCTCGGCCTCCTCGCTGACAAGATGAACCTGCACGGCGTCTTCTGGGACTGGATCTCCGGCCTCGACCTCAACACCGTCGGCTTCGTCATCGTCGGCCTGTTCTTCGCCACCTGGGCCGTCGCCCTGCTGATCTGGAAGGCCGGCCGCATCGAGGAGAAGTGGACGGCGGGCCTGGCCGAACAGTCGGCGGACTGACCCGCCGGGACCGGCGCGAGCCAGGGGCGCGGGGCCGTGTGCCGCACACGGCCCCGCGCCCCTGTATCCGGCTCCCCGGACGCCTTACGGCAGCAGCCTCTCGACGGCCGTCGGGTCCGTCTCCATCTTGCGACGGGCCCAGTCGAGGTTCTTCGGAGTGACGTCCCTGCCCGCCGCCATCACGAAGTCCTCCGGGGTGACATCCCGGGAGGGAGCGGTGTGCAGCAGGGCGTCCGGGGTGCAGTGGTCGTCGGACGACCGGGACTCGTCGGGTGTGCTGGTCGACATGATGCCTCCTCCTCGGTCCGGATGACCGCATCCGTGCCGGTGCCGCCGAACGGGGCACACTCTCACCATTGCCCGCAGCGCCTTCCCACGCCACCGGAGCGCACACGCCCCTAAGCTGGACAACATCTCGCTCCGTACCCCGGGAGGCCACCGATGGCCGAGACCCCGTTCACCGAGGGCGCCCGCCCCGGGCCCCGCTATCTGCCCATCGCCGAGCACGGGCTCATCGGTGACCTGCGCAGCGTGGCCCTGGTCGGCACCAACGGCACGATCGACTGGTACTGCTCCCCGTCCTTCGACGCGCCCAGCGTCTTCGCGGCCGTCCTCGACGCCGAGCGCGGCGGCTCCTTCGAACTGGCCGCCACCGTACCCGCGCGCACCAAGCAGTTCTACTTCCCCGACACCAACGTCCTGATCACCCGCTTCTTCACCGAGGACGGCGTCGGCGAGGTGCAGGACTTCATGCCGGTCACCTGCGACGGCACGGCCGGCCCCGGCGAGGCGGGCCGGCACCGGCTGATCCGGCGCGTGGTCTGCGTCCGCGGCACCGTCCCCTTCCGGGCACTGGTCGCGCCGCGCTTCGACTACGGCGCCGCCCCGCACACCCTGAGCAGCGTCGACGGCGGCACCGTGGTCTTCGAGTCCGCCGCGCAGGCACTGGCCCTGACCTCCACGGTCACCCTGGAGTGCGACGCCCGCGACGCCCGCGCCGACTTCAAGCTCGCCGAGGGCGAGACCGCCGTGTTCGCCCTCGACCAGTTCGGCGGCACGGTGACCCCCCGCGGCTGCGCCCGCGCCGAGGCCGAGCACGAGTTCAACACCACGGTCGCCTACTGGCGGCGCTGGCTGCACCAGTCCCGCTACCGGGGCCGCTGGCGCGAGATGGTGCACCGCTCCGCCCTGACCCTGAAGCTGCTCACCTACGCCCCCACCGGCGCCATCGTCGCCGCGCCCACCACCAGCCTGCCCGAACAACTCGGCGGCGAGCGCAACTGGGACTACCGGTACGTGTGGGTGCGCGACGCCGCCTTCGCCGTCTACGCGCTGCTCAGGCTCGGCTTCAGCGGCGAGGCCGAGGCGTTCATGCGCTTCCTCACCACCCACGTCAGCCCCCGCGCCGACGGCGACGACTCCGCACCGCTCCAGATCATGTACGGCATCGACGGCCGCACCGACCTGCCCGAACGCGAGCTGCCCCACCTGGAGGGACACCTCGGCTCCGCGCCGGTCCGGATCGGCAACGCCGCCGCGGACCAGCTCCAACTGGACATATACGGCGCCTTGATCGACTCCATCTACCTCTACGACAAGTGGGCCCAGCCGATCTCCAGCGACCAGTGGGACGACGTGTGCGAACTGGTCGACTGGGTCACCGCGCACTGGGACCAGCCCGACGAGGGCGTGTGGGAGACCCGCGGCGGCCGCAAGAACTTCACGTACTCGCGGCTGATGTGCTGGGTCGCCATCGAGCGGGCCATGCGCCTCGCCCGCCGCCGCGGCCTGCCCGCCGACCTGCTCCGCTGGGGGCAGGCCCGCGACGCGATCTACCGGCGGATCATGGACTGCGGCTGGTCACAGCGGCGCGGCGCCTTCGTGCAGTACGAGGGCGGCGACGTCCTCGACGCCTCGCTGCTGATGATGCCGCTCGCCAAGTTCATCGCCCCCACCGACCCCAAGTGGCTGTCCACCCTGGACGCCCTCGGCGACGATCTGGTCTCCGACTCCCTCGTCTACCGCTACGACCCGCAGTCCAGCCCCGACGGGCTGCGCGGCGACGAGGGCACCTTCTCCATCTGCTCGTTCTGGTACGTCGAGGCTCTGGTCCGGGCCGGCCGGCTCGACGAGGCCCGGCTGGCGTTCGAGAAGATGCTCACCTACGCCAACCATCTCGGCCTGTACGCCGAGGAGATCGGCCGCACCGGCGAGCAACAGGGCAACTTCCCGCAGGCGTTCACCCACCTGGCCCTGATCAGCGCCGCGTTCAACCTCGACCGCGCCCTCGGCTGACCGGTCCGCTCGAAGAGCGGCCGGAGCTCACGTACGGCCGGCCGCGCGGGTCGGACGGGCCGAGCGAGGACGCCCGCTGCGCGTCGGCCGCCCGCGCGAGCACCCGGTTCTGCCGCTCCCGGGCGGGCTGCCTCCGCAGACAGCGGTCCGGCCGGTCCGTCAACGGCCCTTCGTACCCGGGGAGTTCGCGCACCGCCCTGCGGAGTGCGGGGACGGCGGCGGCCGTCACGGCAGCGGCTGCTCCGCCCAGATGATCTTGCCGTTGGGGGTGTAGCGGGTGCCCCAGCGCTCGGCGAGCTGCGCGACCAGGAACAGCCCCCGGCCGCCCTCGTCGGTGCTGGCCGCGTACCGCAGATGCGGCGAGGTCGTGCTGGCGTCGGAGACCTCGCAGATCAGCGTGCGCTCACGCAGCAGCCGTACCCCGATCGGGGCGCGGCCGTAACGGATGGCGTTGGTGACCAGCTCGCTCAGGATCAGCTCCGTCGTGAAGTCCAGCTCCTCCAGCCCCCACTCGGTCAGCGTCTGTGTCACCGCGGCCCGCACCTCGGACACCGCCACCGGGTCCGAGCGCACCTGCCACTCGGCGACCCGGTCGGCGCCCAGCACCCGGGTGCGGGCGACGATCAGCGCGACGTCGTCGCTCGGCCGGGCAGGCAGCCGGTCCAGGACCGTGCGGCAGGTCTCCTCCGGGGAGGCGTCCGGCGTCCGGCTCAGGGCGTCGCGCAGCAGCTCCAGACCCTCGTCGATGTCCCGGTCGCGATCCTCCACCAGCCCGTCCGTGTAGAGCACCAGCCGGCTGTCCTCGGCCAGCTCCAGCTCGGCCGTCTCGAACGGCAGCCCGCCCAGGCCCAGCGGCGGACCCGCCGGCACCTCCGGGAACTCCACGCCGCCGTCGCGGTGCACCACCGCAGGCGGCGGATGGCCGGCCCGGGCCAGGGTGCAGCGCCGGGAGACCGGGTCGTAGACGGCGTACAGACAGGTCGCGCCGGTGATCGCGGCCGAGCCGTCGGCGGAGGTCTCGTCCTGGTCGATCCGGCCCACCAGCTCGTCCAGCAGCCCGAGGAGTTCGTCCGGCGGCAGATCCAGCGACGAGAAGTTGTGCACCGCCGTGCGCAGCCGGCCCATGGTGGCCGCCGCGTGCAGCCCGTGCCCCACCACGTCGCCCACCACCAGCGCCACCCGGGCACCGGACAGCGGCAGTACGTCGAACCAGTCGCCGCCCACCCCGGACTGCGCCGGCAGATAGCGGTACGCGATGTCCAGCGCGCCCTGCTCGGGCAGCGTGCGCGGCAGCAGACTGCGCTGAAGGGTCACCGCCATGCTGTGCTCGCGGGTGTACCGGCGGGCGTTGTCGATGGACACCGCCGCCCGCGCGACCAGCTCCTCGGCGAGCGCCAGCTCCTCGGAGTCGAACGGCTCCGGCTTCTCCGAGCGCCAGAAGTTCGCCACCCCCAGCACCAGACTGCCCGCCCTGAGCGGCACGGTGATCAGCGAATGGATGCCGAACTCCAGCACCTGGTCGGTGCGCTCCGGATTCTGGGCCCGCCAGCCCGGCGCGTCGCGCAGCCGGGGCACCAGGACCGACTGCCCCGTCGTCAGACTGCGCGCCTGCGGCGAGGTGGCCACGAACCGGATGTGCTCGCCCACCGGGTACAGCGCGGAGCCCTCGCGCACCCCGGCGCCGGCCGCGCGGCGCAGCGCGGTGCCGGGCCGCGGCTCCTCCCCGTGCAGCACCGCGTCGAACAGGTCCACCGTCGCGAAGTCCGCGAACCGGGGCACCGCCAGCTCGGCCAGCTCCGCCGCGGTGCGGGTCACGTCCAGGCTGGTGCCGATGCCCACGCCCGCGTCGTACAGCATGTTCAGCCGCTCGCGCGCCACCTCCGCACGCCCCGACAGGGCCCGCAGCTCCGTCGAGTCGCGCAGCGTGGTCACGCTGCCCGCCGGGCCGCCGCGCAGATCGGTGGGGCGCTGGTTGATCGCCAGCAGCCGGTCCTTGACCAGGTGCACCTCGTCCGTCGCCACCCGTCCCGAGGCCAGCAGCGCCGCCGTCTCGTCGTCCAGGCCCAGCTCCAGCACGCTGCGCCGCTCGGCGTCCTCGGGCAGGCCCAGCAGCCGGTGCGCCTCGTCGTTGGCGAGCAGCAGCCGGGCGTCGTCGCCGACGATCAGCACGCCCTCGCGGACCGCGTGCAGCACCGCGTCGTGGTGCTCGTACATCCGGGTCATCTCGTGCGGGCCGAGGCCGTGCGTCTGGCGCAGCAGCCGTCTGCTGACCAGGGCGGTGCCGCCGGTCGCGAGCGCGAGCGCCGCCGCTGCCGCCCAGAGCAGCAGGGGCAGTTGCTGGTCGGCGGTCCCGCCCACGTGCGCCGTGGTGATCCCGGCCGAGACCAGGCCCACCACCTTGCCCGCGGAGTCCCTCACCGGCACGACGACCTGCACCAGCGGACCTATCGTGCCGTTGACGTGCTCGGTGACCGTGCCCCCGGCCACCGCCGGCGCGATGGTGCCGACGAACTTCTTGCCGATGCGGTCCGGCTTGGGGTGCGTGTAGCGGATGCCGTCGGTGTTCATCGCGACGACGAAGTCGACGCCGGTCGACTTGCGTACGGCCTCGGCTTTCGGCTGGAGGATCTTCGTCGGATCCGGGGTACGCAGCGCGGCCGCCGTGCCCGGTGCGTTGGCGAAAGTCTCCGCGACCGCGAGCGAGCGGTTGCCGGCCTCCGTGTCGCTGTCGCGGCGCACCTGGAGCACCTGCGCCACCACGGCCGCCACGACCAGCAGCAGCACGATCACGACCTGGAGGAGGAAGACCTGCCCGGCGACGCTGCGACCGGTCACGGCCGCGCGCAGCATGCCCGCCCCGCCGCCGTCGGTGCCCGGGGCGTCCGGCGAGGGACCACGCGATGCGTCCGGGCGCCCGGACGCGCGGGGCGGCCGCGTCGAGTTTCGGCCGGACAGTCGCACCATGTGCCCATGTCTACACTGCCCGGCCCGCTCAGGCGAGACCATGACCATCGTCGATGGTCGCGGCCGCGGTCCGCGCCGTCCGGTCACGGGCCGGACGGCCGGGCCGACCGGCGGGCGGCGAGCAGCAGCGCCACGTCGTCGGGGCGGTCGGTGGCCAGCCGTGCGGTGGCGGTCAGCCGGTCGGCGACCCCGGCCAGCGACCGCCCGCCGCGCTGCCCGGCGGCGGCCCCGGCCCTGCCGAGCGCCAGCCGCAGCGCGGTGATGCCGTCGTCGATGTCGGCACCGGGCCGCTCCACCAGCCCGTCCGTGTACAGGGCGAGGATCGCGTCCGGCTCCAGCAGCAGCCCGGCCACGGGGTAGCGGGCGTGCGGATCCACGCCCAGGACGACCCCGCCGGGCAGGTCCAGCACCCGGGTGCTGCCGTCGGGGCAGCGCAGCAGCGGCGGCGGATGCCCGGCCCGGGCGACCACGGCCCGGCCGGTGGCCGGATCCAGCCGCAGATAGCAGCAACTGGCGAACTGGCCCGGGTCGAGGTCGATCAGCAGCCGGTTGGTACCGCTCATCACCTCGTCCGGCGGCCGGTCGCCCAGCGCGAACGCGCGCACGGCGCTGCGCAGCTGGCCCATCGTCGCCGCCGCCTGCACCCCGTGCCCCTGTACGTCGCCGATCACCAGCGCGATCCCGTCACCCGCCTCGACCACGTCGTACCAGTCGCCGCCGACGTCCATGCCCTGTGTGCCGGGCAGATAGCGGCCCGCCGTCTCCACCCGGGGGTGCGCCGACAACCGGTGCGGCAGCAGGGCCTGCTGGAGGCCGCGGGCGAGGGCGGCCTCGCTGTCGTAACGCTGCGCCCGCTCCATCGCGTGCGCGATCAGCCCGGCGAGCGCGGTGAGCACCGTGCGCTCCTCGGTACTGAAGGAGCGCCTGCCGTCGAAGCCGAGGATGCACGAGCCGACCGGCCGGCCGGAGGCGATCATCGGCAGAAAGGCGCGGGCGCCCTCGTCGGCGTCCAGCGGCATCCCCGGATAGGCGGCCGCCATCTGCTGCATCGACTCGAAGAACAGCGGCCGTCCCGTGGTCAGGCACTCCACACCGGGCAGGTGCGCGTCGAGGCCGGTGCCCTCGAACGGGGCGAGGAACCCCTGCGGGAAGCCGGTCTCCCAGGCGAGATACAGATGCCGGTCCTGGAGCACGTAGATGGCGAGGCGGCGGCCGCCGAACGCCGGCAGCAGCTCCTGCACGACCACCGCCGACACCTGCCGGGCGGTCACCGCGTCCGTCAGTGCGATGGCCAGCGCGATCGGCCGGTACAGCGGCGTCATCGAGTGGTCCGGCGGACTCTTCGGCGGCTGCGCCTCGGAGACCGGCCCGACCGGTGTCTCCATCCGGCTGGCCGGCACGAGCGTGCAGGTCAGCAGGTCCGCCCCGGGATGCGCGGACACGGCGAGCCAGTCGCCCCCGCCGGGCTCCCCGCCCGCACCGGCCGGGCGCTGCGCGTGGAAGTGCACCGGATCCGCGGCCAGCAGGGCACCGCGCAGATGATCGTCGTACGGCGGGCCGGTCAGCCACGGCAGCGCCTCCCACAGCGGCCGCCCGAGCAGCAGGTCCCGCTCCCGCCCGGTGAGCCTGACCGCGGCCTCGTTGACGTACACGACCAGGCCCAGCCGGTCCAGGCAGAACACCCCCTGCGGCAGCAGATCCGCCGCGCCGTCCGCGGCGGCGCCCGGGCCGGGATCGAACACCACCCCACCGACCCGACCGGCGGACTCCTCCGTGGCCGGCCACAGGTCCAGCAGCCGCGGCGTGCCGTCCGGCGCCCGCAGACTCAGCGGCGCGCCGGGCGGTTTCCCGGCGGCGGTCTCGCGCAGGGCGGCCAGGATCCGGTCCGCGTCGACCGGGGCCACGGCGTCCGCGAGCGCCGTGTCCGTCCCGGCGAACTCCCCGGGCCGCAGCCCGAGCAGGCCGTGCAAACAGTCGTCCGCGTGCACCGCGCGGGTCTCCGGATCCCAGCTGAACCGCCCGACACCGGCCCGCACGGGCCGGCTGGAGGGCGGCCGCACACCGAGCGGTTCGGCGTCCCAGACGATCGCGCTCGCGTCCCCGGCGGCGAGTGCCAGCAGTTCGGCGCCGAGCCCCTCGGCGATCCGGGCGAGCAGTTCCTGGTCGAGTTCCCCGGCCGGGGTGTCGGTCTCCGCCGGGCGCAGCACGGTGAGCACGCCGAGCGGCTCGCTGCCGCCCGGGACCGGGATGTGCACCGACCCGAGCGGGAAGGGCAGGCCCGCTGCGAACTGCGGATACCGGCGCACCGTCTCGGCGGCGTTCGCCAGCACCACCCGGACACCGAGGCGGTAGGCGTCGGCCACGGGGAAGGGACGGCCGACGTGCAGCCGCCACCAGGGGCGGAACAGCGGGCCGGGCAGCCCGCAGAGCACCGCGAGCCGCAGCAGGCCCGGCGTGCCGGAGCGCAGATACACCCCCGCCACCCCGCCGCGCGCCACACCGAGCGCGCTGGTCGAGGCATCGGTCAGCAGCGCGGCCAGTCTGGCTCGCGTACCGACCACGTGCTCGCCGCCGCTCCCAGCCATCGGTCCTACCTCGTGCCCTGCGCCTCCGGGTGGCTGACACAGCAAGAATGCGCCAGGAGGAGTACGGAACGCACCTCCGATGCGCGCCACTCACCTGGCCTATTCACGGGGAGGCCCGGGTGGCACGTCCGGCGGACGGCAATTCCTAATGGAGGCGTAATGGAGGTGTACTGCTGCTGCCGTACGAGGGGGGGCGCAGAGGTGGCCGCACCCCGTCGACTGGAGCCGAGATGACCACCTGCTCTTCGTCCCCCCGCCCTGACGACGCCCTCACGGCCCCCGCACCGGCCACCCTCGGCGTCCACGCCCCTCTCCCGGACCTCCTGGCAACACCGGCGGCGCTGTCGCCTCGGCCGGTGCCCGAGAGCTTCGAGCGGCGCCCGGGGGAGATACCGCACGAGCTCCCGTACGCGATCCCGTACGAGCTCCCGTACGAGGGCCTGCGCGACAGTGTGCGGGACGTAGAGGGCGAAACGTCCGAAGGGGGCGGGCGCGACGGCGGCGGTGTGCCGGACCGCGATCCCCTGCGCGGCCTGGTCCACACGGCCGTGGCCGACCGGCCGATCGAGGACGTCGTCCGGCTCATCACGCTGCTGGAGAGCTCGCCCGAGCACTCCCGGGCCACGGTGGACGCACTGCGTGCGATCGGCCTCGGCCGTTCCGTGGAGGATCTCGCCCGCCTGGTCGCCCTGCTCACCCGGCCGCCCCGGGGGACCGACAGCGCCGACGAGGCGATCCGCGCCGCCGCCCAGGGCCGTCCCGTGGAGGAGGTCACCCGGCTCATACGGCTGCTGCACCACGCGTCGGTGGAGCCCCACTGCCGGGAGACCGTCCTGCAGGCGGCGGCCGTCAACCTGCCCCTGGAGGAACTGGCCGAGCTGATCGGCCGGTTGGCCACGGACCGCACCGCCTTCGAGTCCGGCCCGGTTCGCCTCGCTCCCGCCGCGGCCGTCTGCGGCACCGGCACCATGTCGATGCCGGCCGGCGAACGGCAGGACCGGCCGGCGGACGGTGCGGTCGGACGGGAGGAGCCGCGGCCGGCGAGGCGCAGGGTCGTGCGGGACCGGTGGGTGGCCGCCGCGATGGCAGCACAGTGGGCGGCGGAGCGGCCGACGGCGACAGAACGGGAAGCGGACCGTCCGACGGCCGCAGGGCCGGTGACGGACGGCGCCGCGCCGACCCCGAGCACGGCGGACGTGGTGACGGATGTGGCGGCGAGGGACGAGCCGATGAGGGACGTGGCGACGGCGGGCGTGGCGGTGAGGGGTGTGGCGGCCGCGGACGTGGCGACGAGGGAAGAACCGACGAGGGAGGTAGCGACGGCGGACGTCGCGACAGCGGACGTACGGACCAAGGCCCGGCCGCTGACGGGCGGGTCGGCCGGGCAGCGGGCCGTGGAAGGCTCTGGGACCTACGAGGCGCGGGGTCGCCGGAGTTCGCGCGCGGCCCTGTGGCCCGCCCGGGGCGCCGCGCTGCTCGTCCTGCTGTGCGGGGTGGCCCACGCCCCGCGTTCCTGGGCCGGACCACGCCAGGGAGTGCTCGTGGCCGGGGCCGTCGCCGCGGGGCTGTGCCTGCTGCTGGCGCTGGTACTCGCCCTGCCGCCGCGCACGGCGATGGTCCGGCTCGGTACGGCGACCGCCGCGCTCGGCGTCGGCGCCGCACTCGCCGCGGGCCAACTGCTCCGCGGACGGCTCGGCCTGCCGGATGCGTTCCGGCTGTGGGACGTGACCCTGGCCCCGTGGTGGCTCGCGGGTACGGCGGCGCTGGCCACCGCGCTGGCGGCCCTGGTCGTGCTGGTGGTCGTCCTGGTCGGCGGGCGTGCCGGGCGTAGCGCCGCGAGCTGACTCAGCGCGCCGCGGGGGCCGGCTCCGCCCCGCCGGCGTACACCGGTCGCAGCTCCAGGCGGCCGTCCGTCCGGGCGGCCGTCATGGCGAACGGGAAGGCGTCCGCCTCCAGGCACATCGCGACGTCCTCGGGGTGGACGCCGGCCCAGCCGCGCCGTACGCCCTCCGCGAGCCGGGCGGCGCCGCTGGAGCGCCGGGCCCGGTCGAGATAGGGGCCGGGGTCGGTGTCGTCCGCGCGGACCCGGGCGGCGATGTACTCGGCGCAGGCGAGATCCTCCTCGGCCCGCCCGCCGTCCCCGGTGACGACGAAGGTCACCGCCCGCGGCCGGGCCCGCCGCAGCAGTCCGGCGGTCGCGCCCGCCACCGCGAAGCTCGCGCACAGCAGCAGCCCGGCGTCCGCCACGGCCAGCGCCCCGGCCGTCCCGGCGGTGGTCTTCTGCACGACCGTACGGCCGCGCACGTCCAGCGTCCGCAGTCGCGCGGGCGAGTTGGCCAGGTCGAAGCCCGGTACCGGGGCGCCGTCCTGGAAGGCGAGCCAGCCGGGGTGACGGGCCTTGAGTTCCAGGGCCTCCTGCTGCGTACCGGCGACCACGATGCGCTCGGCGCCGCGCCGGAACGCCCACGCGGCCACGGTGAACGCCCGCATGACATCGACGACGACGGCCACGTCCGGAGCGCTCGGCGTGCCGGGTATACCGGTGAACTCGGTCCGCATCGCTCCATGGTGCGGCATCCGGCGGCCGGTCAGGGCCCGTTCGGCGTCGCGGGCAGCGGCCGGGCGGCGCGCAGGCTGCGCAGTGCGAGGAGCAGGACGGCGATGTCGTCCAGGTAGACGGGGTCGGGCAGCAGGTCGGTGGGGAGCAGCAGATAGGCGACGGCGCCCCAGAACACCCAGCGCGGGCCCGTCGGCAGCCCGGCCCGCCGCAGCGCGTTCCGGGCCCGCACCAGCCGCTCCAGCAGGCCGACCGCGACGGCGAGCAGCACCGCCGCGACGACGGCGCCGGTCACCAGCAGGGTCGTGGCGGTGTCCAAGCCGTCTCCTTCCGGCCCTGTCCGGCGCGCTGTCCGCGGGTCACGGCGTCCGGTCCGTGGCGTCGGCCGGGTCCGCGCCGCTGTTCCCGGGCGCGTGAGAGGCGGGCGCGTCCGGTGCGGCGTGCGGTGCGGCGTCCGCCGGTGCGTCGTCGTCCGGGGCGGGTGCCTGCTGTCGCTGCCCCTTGGGGGTGAACCGCAGCCGCTCGAACGTGCGCGTCAGCTGCTGGAACGCCCCCGGCGTGCGGGCCGCGGGCCGTTCGGGCGCCGACGCGGGGGCGGGAACGTCGCGGTACGCGGCCAGGGCTTCCAGTGCCTGCTCGGCCGCGTCCTTGTACAGGTCCCGGGACTTCGTCATCGCCTCCAGCGCCTCCGCGTACCGGGCGACCAGCCGCCGCTCGCGCTCCAGCTCCTCCTGGAGGGTCAGCAGGGTCCAGTGCTCGCGCAGATCGTCCAGCGCCGCCTCGGCCTCCCGCGGCAGGGGCCGGGGCAGGGCGGCGAAGTGCCGCAGCGCGGCGAAGAGTTCCGTCGGCTCGGTGCCGTCCAGGAAGACGCTGCGCACGCGGTGCTCCGCGCCGTCGTAGCCTTTGGGCGCCGGGTCCGGCGGCAGCACGACGGCACCGCCGCGCGGAACCTCGACACCGAGGTCCTTCAGCGCGTAGTTGACCGCGCGGAACTGGTGCGGGGCCGCGCGGTGCTCCACCACGCGGTGCCGCAGGCCGGGCGGCAGCAGCCGGGCCAGCGGCAGCCGGCCCCGCGCGTCCGGGGTCATCGCCTCGTGCACGACGACATGGACGCACCACCCCTCGCGGGCGACGTCCCGCAGCCTGCGGCGCATCTCCTTGTCGTCCTCGGGCAGCGCGTTGACCTGCCGCAGGCGTACGCCGGTGACCGTGGCGTGGTGGTCCCAGGCGCCCTCGTCGCCCTCGCCGGCCGCGCCCTCGGGCCAGAACAGGGTGGCGGGCGAGGGCCAGGTCTCGTCCCAGGGGCGCTCCGCCTCGGCGACGAGCCGCCACTCGTGGCCCTGCGGCCGGCCGTCGTGCGGTACGAGGGTGAGGCGGGCCCGCACGGTCACCGTGCCGGCGGCCCGCCAGCGCGCCTCGAAGACCCGCCCGGCCGTGCCCTCGGGCTCGGCGGGCTCGGCGAAGTCGTCGATGTCCCCGCTCTCCCGGTGCCGGCGCAGGGTGCGGCGCACGACCTCGTCGGGGGCGGTACCGGTATGGCGGCCGCGGACCGCCCAGACGGTCTGCGGGGCGGCGGCGCGGTCGGTGGCGGAGTTCGACATGGGCCAATCTGCTGATGGGGGCGGGTGAGCTTCCCAGTATCACCGCTCGGCCGGCAAGCGTGTCGTCCGGGGCCGGGAGGCAGCGCGTGCCGCAGGGGTGCGCGCCCCCGTGCACGAGGTGCGCGCCGTGCACACGGGGCGCGCGCGGAACGCCTCGGGTGAGCGCCCTACGCACATGGTGGGGGCGTGTTCCGGTCCCCACAATGGTCGGCGAACGGGGTCCGCCCGCCCATCCGCGTAGGGGTGGACCCCGTTCTCACGCATCGGGAACGGAGTGAGGGGGCCGGCGCGACGGCGCCGGCCCCCTCGGAGCCGTACAGGAATCCGGGACCTCCCCCTGATCAGGGACCTCCCCGGATCAGGGACCTACGCCCCGCTCTCCCGCAGCATGTCCTCACGCTCGACGATCTTCACGCGCTCGCGGCCCTGCGGCTCGCCCAGCGCACGCTCGGCGGCGTCCAGCTTGTACCAGCCGTCCCAGGTGGTGAAGCGGACCTCGCGCTCGGCGAGGAAGTCGTCGACGGCCTCCGGCTCGGGCGAGACCGGGGTGTGCAGGCGGCCGTTCGCGTGGTCGTCCAGCAGGTTGGCCACGGTCTCGTTGGCGTCGCCCTTGGTGTGGCCGATCAGGCCGACGGGACCGCGCCGGATCCAGCCGGTGACATAGGTGGACCGGAGGTGGTCGCCGCCCTCCTCGATGACCCGGCCGCCCTGGTCCGGGACGGTGCCCGAGTCGATGTCCCAGGGCAGCTTCGGGAGCTTCTCGGAGAGGTATCCGACGGCGCGGTAGACCGCGGTGACGTCCCAGTCCTTGAACTCGCCGGTGCCCTTGACGTTGCCGGTGCCGTCGAGGGCGGTCCGCTCGGTGCGCAGTCCGACGACCCTGCCGTCCTCGCCGAGGATCTCCGAGGGGGACTCGAAGAAGTGCAGGAACAGCTTGTGCGGCCGCTCGCCGATGTCGCGGATCGCCCAGTTCTCCAGCGTCTTGGCGACCATGTCGGCCTGCTTGTTGCCGCGCCGCGTCTCGATCGAGCCCGCGTCGTAGTCGATGTCCTCGGGGTCGACGATGACCTCGATGTTGGGGGAGTGGTCCAGCTCGCGCAGCTCCATCGGGCTGAACTTGGCCTGGGCCGGGCCCCGGCGGCCGAAGACGTGGATCTCCACGGCCTTGTTGGCCTTCAGACCGTCGTGGACGTTCGGCGGTATCTCGGTCGGCAGCAGTTCGTCCGCGGTCTTGGCGAGCACACGGGCCACGTCGAGGGCGACGTTGCCGACGCCGAGCACGGCGACCTTCTCGGCCTCCAGCGGCCAGGTGCGCGGCACGTCCGGGTGGCCGTCGTACCAGGAGACGAAGTCGGCGGCGCCGTAGGAGCCGTCCAGCTCGATGCCGGGGATCGGCAGTTCGCGGTCGGCCGTCGCGCCCGTCGAGAAGATCACCGCGTCGTAGAAGTCGCGCAGGTCGTCCAGGCTGATGTCGGTCGGGTAGTCGACGTTGCCGAACAGCCGGATCTGCGGCTTGTCGAGCACCTGGTGCAGGGCGGTGACGATGCCCTTGATGCGCGGGTGGTCGGGGGCGACGCCGTACCGGATCAGACCGAACGGTGCGGGCATCCGCTCGAAGAGGTCGATGGACACGCCGGGGTCGGCGGCCACCTCGGACTTGAGCAGGGCGTCGGCGGCGTAGATCCCGGCGGGACCGGCTCCGACGATGGCTACCCGCAGGGGGCGCGGCATGATCAGGTTCCCTTCGAACGTGGACAGGCGGCTCGAATGGGAAGAAGCCTAAGCTAAGGCAGCCCTAAGTTAGTACGGGGGTCCCGTCTATGACCCCATAAGGTGATCTTATGGCTTGTTCAGGAAATCCTTATGCGCGGGGTTCCCTGCGGGGGCGGCCACGAGGATCCTTTCGGGGGCGGCGGATGCCGGCCGTGGAGGGCGGGGTGGGACGGCGTGGGCGGACTCGCGGGGACCACGGTAGCGGTGACGGGTGGCAGCGGCTTCGTCGGCAGTCACCTGGTACGGCGTCTGCTGGAACGGGGCTGCGCGGTGCACACGACCGTGCGCAACCTCGCCGACGCCCGCAAGGTCCGGCCGCTGTGGGAGCTGCAGGAGGAGTTCCCCGGCCGGCTCACCCTCTTCGCGGCCGACCTGCTGACGGAGGGCTCGTTCGACGAGGCGTTCGGCGGCTGCTCGACCGTCTTCCACGCGGCCTCGCCCTTCCTCATGCCGGAACGCATCCGGGACGGCCGGCGGGACGTCGTGGACCCGGCGTTGCTCGGCACCCGTAACGTCCTCGCGGCCGTCGGGCGCACCCCCGACGTCGGCACCCTGGTGTTCACCTCGACCGTCGGCGCGATCTTCGGCGACTACGCCGACGTGCTCGCGATGGACGGCCAGGTGCTGTCGGAGCGCTACGTCAACACGACCAGCACGGCCTTGAACAACCCCTACCACTACGCCAAGACCCTTGCGGAGCACGCCGCTTGGGAGGCGGCGGCCGCACAGGACCGCTGGCGCATGGTGTCGGTCAACCCCGGTCTGGTCCTGGGCCCTTCGTTCACCCCCGCCTCCGACTCCGGCAGCCTCTTCCTGCTGGACGAGCTGTTCCGGGGCTGCTTCTGCTACGGCGCACCGGACTTCAGCTTCACCACCGCCGACGTCCGGGACGTCGCCGACGCGCACATCGCGGCGGCGGAGAACCCGGCGGCCGAGGGCCGGTACATCGTGGCCGCCGAGACCATGGCGTCGTTCCACGAGATGTCCCGCATCATCCGCGCCCACCACCCCCGCGACCTGCGGCTGCCGCGCACCGGACTCCCGCACTGGCCGGTACGGATCCTGGGCCCCGCCTTCGGCCTCACCCAGGACTACATCAGCAAACACCTCGGCATCCGCTTCCGCGTCGACAACAGCCGTGGTGTCCGTGAACTCGGCCTGACCTACCGGCCGTTGGAGGAGACCCTGCTGGACCACTACGAGAGCCGACACGCACACCGGCGCCGGCGCCACGGCTGAGCCAGGGGGTCAGGCGGGTCGTACGATCCGGTGGATCGCCGCCTCCCCGGCGCCGTAGATCGACTCCTCGCGGATCGTCGAGCCCGGGCCCGGCGCGTGGACCATCATGCCGCCGCCGACATGCAGACCCACGTGCCGGTCGTCGTCGAAGAAGAGGACCAGATCACCGGGTTCGGCACCGGCGAGCGTGACCGGGGCGCCGGCGAGTGCCTGCTCGTGCGCGGCACGCGGCAGGGTGACCCCGGCGGACCGCCAGGCGGCCTGCGTGAGGCTGGAGCAGTCGTACGAGCCCGGCCCCATCGCACCCCACACACACGGCTTCCCGATCTGCCCCCGAGCGAACGCGATGGCCGCGGCGGCGCGGGCGGCCCGGGACGACTCGGGGGTGGGGGAGGGGGCGGTGGCAGCCGTGGCGGGCGCCGTCGGGTACGGGATCGGGCCGGTGCCGGTGCCGGTGCCGGTGCCGGTGCCAGTGCCGGGCGTGGGCATGGCCGGGGACTGGAGCACGCCCGCCTCGGCGAACGCCGGGGGCGGGAAGGAGCCGGTGGCGAGGGCCGAGGCGGCGGCATCCGGCCAGACGGTCCCGGCCGGTAGCTGCGGCGCCGTCCCCCACTGCGCTTGCTGCCACTGACCGGTCGACGCCTGCCACTGACCGGTGGCCGGGCCGGTCACGGCCGCGCCGGGCTGCGCCGCGTCGGGCCGGGCGGGCGCGGCCATGGGGGGATCCGTCGGCACGGGCGCTGCCGGTACGGCCGGTGCGGGTGCCGCGAGCCGGGCGGCGTACCGGGAGAGGACGTCGCTCGCCGCCGCGAGCTTGCGTCGGCTGCTCGCCTTCGAGTTGGCGAGGGAGGGACGGCCGGGCGCGGCGGCGCCGGGGAGCGTCCTGGGTTCCGGTAGGGGCGTGGCCAGGGCGGCAGGCGGTCCGGCGACCGGGGCGAGGGCCGTCTCGACAGAGCCGCGCTCGAACGCCGCACCCTGCACGCCAGGTGCCGTCAGGGCCGTCGCTTCCAGCGCGCCGGGTGTCATCAAGGCCGTGGCATCCTGCCCGCCGGGGGTCATCAGCATCGACGCGCCCTGCGCTGCGGGGGCCATCAGGGTCACCACGCCCTGT
>NZ_JBHJYK010000018.1:0-128091 GCF_042269865.1 Streptomyces sp. NPDC055966 | reverse complement strand
CGCCGGGTGTCATCAAGGCCGTGGCATCCTGCCCGCCGGGGGTCATCAGCATCGACGCGCCCTGCGCTGCGGGGGCCATCAGGGTCACCACGCCCTGTGCGCCCGGAGCCGGCGACGCCTCGGGCCCTGGGGCAACGGGCGCCATCATGGCCGTCGCTTCCAGCGCACCGGGTGTCATCAAGGCCGTGGCATCCTGCCCGCCGGGGGTCATCAGCATCGACGCGCCCTGCGCTGCGGGGGCCATCAGGGTCACCACGCCCTGCGCGCCCGGAGCCGGCGACGCCTCGGGCCCTGGGGCAACGGGCGCCGTCATGGCCGTCGCCTCCAGCGCACCAGGAGTCGCACCGGGAGTCATCGACTGTGCCGGCGAGGGTGCCGGCTCCCGTGCGTCCGGCGTCATCGAAGCCGACGCCCCCCACGCGCCAGGTGCCGTCTGCTCCGACGTGCCCAGCGTCCAGAACTGTCCCGCTCCGTCGCCCCCGAAGTCGCCCAAGTCCGCTGTCGTGACCGGAAGTTCGGCCTGTCGGGGGACCGGCAGGGCCGCCCGCCCGCCGGCCGGTTCGGTGGGCAGGCCGCTCGGTGCGTCCTGGGGGGAGCCGCCTGCGGTCAGCTCGGCCACGGCGCGGCGGGCGGGGGACTGCTCCAGTTCCAGAGGGCGTCGGGCACCCGGTGTGCCGCCGCGGGGCAGCTCCCGGGAACGCGCGGGAGCCGGCGAGCGGCCGGGAAGCCGGTCCGCGGGAAGGGCCGCGGGGACGGTCGGGCCGAGTTTGGCGCGGGCCGCGTCGAACCACTGCCGGGTCATCTCGTCCAGCGCGGGTTCCGGCCGCCGCACCGACCGTTTGGCGAGCGGCACGCCCCGGGAGCGGGTCACCGCCGCCATGGCCCGCGTCGCGTTGAAGTTCCCGGTCTCGTTCTCCGCGCGGTCGTAGAGGGACTCGATCCGCTGGCGAACCTCGTCGCGGCTTTCCGGCGCCATGGAAGACGTGCTCCTTCCTTGCCCCGCAGGGCAGTTGGGCCGTTTCGTCCGGCTGGGCCGGGCGGCCAGGCGTCAACCTAGCCAAGGTGTGTACCTCGTGTGAAGGTTGAAGTGCGGAATGTCCGATACGTAATTGTGATGTTCGCAGTGACGTTCGAGGGGGAAGAGCCGAGGACCGCGATGTCCTGTGAGATTCTGGTGAATTCGCGATCCTGTTGAACATCGCGCAGCCGTCCTCCGTAGGAAACGGGGGATCTCCATCCCGGGCCGGTGAACCCAGACCGGCGAACCACAGAGGACGACCTTGGCACGCACCAGCCGTAGCCGTAGCCGCAGCCGTAGACCTCCGTCCGGTGCTCGCCGTACGACCCTCGCCGCCGCCGTCCTGCTCCTGGGCGGCGCCGCGCTGGTCGTGGCCGGTGTCCACTCCTCGGCGACCGAGGGGCGGGGGGCCGGCCGGGCAACCGCCGGTCCGGGCGCCACGGTTCGACAAGGCGCCGTCGGCCAGGGGCGGAGCGGAACCGGCCCGGCCCACGGCGTGAACGGCGCCGGGCAGGGCGGAAACGGGCCAGTCGTCTCCGACTACGCGGACATCACCTCCGCGGAACCCGCCCTGCCGGGCCCGCCCGAGCGGTCCGGCGCCTCGCGCGGCAGCTTCACCTCCGACTGCGGCGTCAACGCGGGCGGGCTGTTCAACTCCGACAACGTCATCGTCGCGCCCGGCGTCGCCAATGGCGCCCACCACGTCCACGACTACGTCGGCAACCAGGGCGACAACGCCTTCGCGAGCGACGACGACCTCGCGAAGGCGAGCACGAGCTGTGTGGACCGGGGCGACAAGTCCTCGTACTACTGGCCGGTGTTGCGCCTCCAGAACGGCACACGCGAGCGCGACGCAGGATCCCCGGGCGGCGGCACCGAGGGCAACGCCGGGCAGATCGTCACGCCGAAGCAGGTCACGCTGACGTTCGTGGGCAACCCGCGCGGCAAGGTCACCGCCATGCCCCGGCTGCTGCGCATCATCACCGGCGACGCCAAGGCCGTCGTCAACGGCCCCGGCAACGCCAACGCCTCCTGGAGCTGCACCGGTTACGAGGACCGGCAGCTGACGGACAAGTACCCGCTGTGCCCGGCGGGCAGCGACGTCGTGCGCACCTTCCGGTTCCAGAGCTGCTGGGACGGCCGCAACACCGACAGCGCCGACCACCGTGCACACATGGCCTTCGCCGGCCCCGACGGCGCGTGCCCGGTCGGCTTCCGTGCGATCCCCCAGCTGGTGCAGCGCCTCGTCTACGACGTCCGGGCGCCGAGCCTGCGGGACGGCGGCCGTACGGTCCCGCTGTTCGCGATCGACTCCTTCCCCGATCAGCTGCACAAGCCCGTCACCGACCACAGCGACTTCATCGACGTCTTCGACGCGAGCCTGATGCGCGAGATGGTCGACTGCATCAACTCCGGCCGCGCCTGCGCGCCCGGCCACGGCGGCTCCGGTACGGCGGCCGCGCCGACGGTCACCCCGAGCGCGGCATCGAGCGCGGCACCGAGTGCGCCATCGAGTCCCGACGCGTCGCCCGCACCGTCCCCGACCGTCCTCGCCGGGGCCCCCGTGCAGTCCCAACTCCGGTCGGCGCAGGGGGGATCGGCCGGGACCGGCGCCCATGTGTGGTCCTCGGTCCTCGGCACCCTGCTCGCCCTGTCCGGCCTGATCATGTTCCTCCGGGCCAGGCGCCTGCGCTACTGAATCTGGCCGGGTCGGGCCGCGGCCGGGACACGAACCCGGTGGTGCTCAGGCCGACGTGAGCGTCTGCTTGGCCAGTTCGTACGCCGGACGCATCGCCTCGTGCTCCTCGGTGTCCATGCCGCCGAGGTGCAGGACGACCGGCCCGTCGGGCGTGCTCACCGCGAGGGCGGTCTCCTTCTTGGTCTCCTCCAGGAGCTTGCTGGTGTAGAGGTACTCCACCTCCACGCCGGACAGGCCGCCGCCCGTCCTGACCGTGCGGTACGTCGCCTTGCTGGTGTTCTCCTCCGCGGCGACGAACTGCCGGAGCACCGTGCCCGCGTCGGCGTTGCCGTGCCTGCCGGTCCACACGCGCAGGAAGCCGATGTGGCCGGCCGGTTTGGCGTCGATCTCGCAGGCCGCGGTGACCGGTCCCTGGCGCAGGAAGCTGTCGGCGAGCGCTCCGGCCGGAGCGCCGCCGGAACCCTTCGACGCCTTCGACAGCTCCGCCTCGGCGTCGATCGACTTGGCCTTCCAGTGCCGGGCGATGCCGAAACGGACCGGCAGCGGGCAGTCCGAACCGGCCGCGCCGATCGTGCCGCCGCTCGCCGACGCCGTCCCCGTGGTCGCTCCGCTCCCCGTGTGCCCCGCGCCCTTCGCGGACGCCGACGCGCCCGACGCCTTCTTCCCGTCGGCGTCCGCCGACTCCGCGCATCCGCCGAGCACCGCCGCGAGCGCCACCGCCACGACCGCTCTGCCGCCCACGGACCCCACTCTGACCTGCATTGTTGTCTCCCCTCCTGGACAGGGGCGCAACTGTAACCGAGGACACGGACGGCACCGACCGCACGATGCCTCGCGGGTCCGCCCCGGCCGACCCGGTGGTCCGCTCACTAGGGTGCGGGGTGTGCCTACCTTGCTGATCGTCCATCACACGCCGTCGCCCAACTGCCAGACGCTGTTCGAGGCCGTCCTCTCCGGCGCGACGACACCGGAGATCGAGGGCGTTCGCGTCGTCCGGCGCGCGGCCCTCGCCGCCACCGCCTCCGACGTGCTGGAAGCCGACGGGTATCTGCTCGGCACACCCGCGAACCTCGGCTACATGTCCGGTGCGCTCAAGCATTTCTTCGACCAGATCTACTACCCCTGCCTGGACGAGACCCGGGGCCGGCCCTTCGGCTACTACGTGCACGGCGGCAACGACGTCACCGGCGCCGTCCGTGCTGTCGAGGCGGTCACCACCGGCCTCGGCTGGCGCCGCGCGGCCGAGCCGGTGACCGTCACCGGCGAGCCCGCCAAGGCCGACACCCAGGCGTGCTGGGAGCTCGGAGCCACCGTCGCGGCCGGGCTGATGCCCGACGCGTGACGTCGCGGAGCGGGGGAGTCCGCACAGTGCTCACCCTGCGCCACCGGCTGATCCCGCCCCCGGCCGACCTGGACACGCTCGACCCGGACCTGGACGTCGTCACCAACGTGCCCCGCCCGCACGAAGAGGCTGACGGCGGCCTCCTCCGTGAAGTCGTTGCGGCGCATCAGCGCGGCGGAGGCGGTGTTGCGCCCCTCCACGTCCGTGACCACGCACAGCGCTGCGGCCGCGGCCTGCCGAGCGCAGCACTCCTTCACCAGCCGGGAGGCCACCCCGCACCCCTGGAAGGCCGGGTCGACCGCGATCCCCTCCAGGTAGCCCCAGTCGGCCCGCTGTTCGAACGCCGGCGAGCCCAGCACGAACCCGGCCACCCGGTCTCCGTCCAGCATCACCAGACAGGCGCAGACAGATGCTCGAAACCGAGAGGCTGGAGCGTCAGTTCCTCGGGCGGGGGCGGCGCGTCGGTCATGGGCACTCCCTCCGGGCGGAATGTCGCGGCACATGTCCGTACCGGGCATCCGGCGCGGCCGTCCGTGACCGTCAGGGCTTGCGCGCCACTCCCACGAACACCGGCTGCACCTCGCGCACCCGTGTCTCCGGCCCGGGATGCCAGTCGCTGGCCGCGACGACGCCGGGCTCGCACAGCTCCAGACCGTCGAAGAACCGTGTCACCTCGGCGTGCGAGCGCGCCCGGACCGTCGCGCCGCCGGAGCGGTAGACGGCCTCGATCCGAGCCCAGACCTCCGGATCGAACGCGGCGCTGACGTGGGACAGCATCAGATGGCTGCCGGCCGGCAGCGGATCCAGCAGGGTCCGGACGACACCGTACGGATCCTGCTCGTCGGGGACGAACGGCAGCAGCGCGATCAGCGACAGGCCCACGGGCCGGCTCAGGTCCAGGTGCTCGCGGGCGTACTCCACGATCCGCTCCGGCTCGCGGACGTCGGCGTGCAGATAGGCCGTTCGCCCCTCCGGGGTGCCCTGGAGCAGGGCCTCGGCGTGCCGCAGCACGATCGGGTCGTTGTCCGCGTACACCACCCGCGCACGCGGCTCGACCGCCTGCACGACCTGGTGCAGATTCGGCTCGGTGGGGATCCCCGTGCCCACGTCCAGGAACTGGTCGACGCCCTGGCGGGCGACGTGACGGGCGGCGCGGTGCATGAACTCGCGGTTGGCCCAGGCCGTGTCCTTCACACCGGGGAAGACCTCCAGCACCGCGCCCGCGGCCTCGGCGTCGACGGGGTAGTGGTCCTTGCCGTCCAGGAACCAGTCGTATATCCGGGCGGGGTGCGGCCTGCCGGTGTCGATCCGCTCCGGGCTGAATCCGGTGTCTGTCACGTCGGCTCTCCGTGAAGATCGGGGGGTGGGTGCCTCGTGGTGCCTGTGAATCTATCGTGGCGTGTGAACTGCCGTACTTCAAAGGGGCATTCGGGGACGGTCTCCGCCAACGGAACGCCGGGGCACGTCGGTTGACCCGCGGCCCGGGTCAGCTCGCCGGCGCCGTCGCGCGTAAACCGTGACCGGCGGAGGGGGCGGACCGGTAGCGTGGGCGCATGTACGCCACACGGATCTCCCGGCGGGTGCGGACGCCCGGGAGGGCGGCACCTTCCGGGTCTCTCTCAGCTACGACGACGCCGTGCGCCACCATGACCACGACGACGAAGCCCACCGCGGCCGACGGCGGCACGGACGTGGAGATCCTGCGCGAGGGCGTCCCCGACGGCATCCCCCGAGAGGACAGCGAACTCGTCGAGAACCGGTTCGTCGAGAACCGTCCGCACTCCGGGAAAAAGGTCTCGAACGACGGAACCACCGCGAGGGAATTGCGGTCTTAAGGTCCGTCGAAGGCCGGGATCAGCCTGGTCGTTCCTTAACCGGGGGAATGAGACACATGTCCGTTCGCAGCCGCACGCACAGCCGTAAGATCCTGCTCACCGCCGTGGCCCTGACCGGCGGACTCACCCTGGCCGCCGTGACGCCCGCCCTCGCCGGTACCGGCGCGAGCCACACCACCCGGGCCGCCGCCGTGTCCTCGGCCCAGGGCGACCCGCGCAACGTCACCCAGCACGTCGCCGACTTCTACGGCGCCTACATCGACGCCGTCTGGGCCACTGACGACAGGTCCGCCGGCCCGGCCGCCGACGCCCTGCGCCGCTTCTACCTGTCCGCCGCCGCCCAGAAGAAGGTGGCCGCCTTCGAGAAGAAGGAGCACGCCGACGGGATCCTGTTCGCGCAGAGCGTGCCCGTGAAGTGGAACGTGGCCTACACCGGTTCCGGCGCGGGCCACGCCACCAGCCGTGTCACGCTCACCTGGAGCGACGCCAAGCACCCGCAGGTCACCCGGATCGACGTCCAGTCCGACCTGAGGACCCTGAAGATCACGGACCTCAAGCCGGTCCACTGAAGCCAGGGCGTGCGATCCCGCTCCGCCCCACTCGGGGCGGGGCGCGCGCCCTTCATACCGTCAGCCGTGCCGGTAGGCGTCGTCGCCTGCCCGGCCATGGTGCCGACGCCGTTCGACCACCGTGCGGTGCAGGGCGATGAGCGCGGCGTCGTCGTCCAGCCGGCCGCCCACGTGCGTGAGCAGATCGCGGCGCACATGGTGCATCAGCGCCTCGGGGCTGTCCTCGGTCCAGTGCGCCGCCCGCTCGGTCAGCGGATAGAACAGGCCGCGGACGTCCCTGGCCTCCACCACGCCGTCGGTGTAGAGCAGCAGGGTGTCGCCCGGTTCGAAGGAGAACACGTCCAGCGTGTGCTCCGCGCCGCCGTGCACGCCGAGCGGCGGCGAGGGGTGCAGGCTCGGCACGGTGACCGCGCTGCCGGGGCTCAGCAGCAGCGGCGGGGGATGACCGCAGCTGGTCATCCGGGTGAGGGGATCCCGGTCCGGTATCTCCACCAGCAGCGCGGTCGCGAACCGCTCGCCCGCCTCCTCCAACGGCTCCAGATCCGCCGCATAGCGGGTGATGCTCTGGTCCAGCAGCCCGGCCAGTTCGGGCAGCGGGATGTGCCGGTGCGCGCTCTCCCGGAACGAGCCGAGCAGCAGGGCGGCCTCGCCGATCGCGGCCAGCCCCTTGCCCCGCACGTCGCCGATCATCACCCGTACCCCGCCCTCGTACTGGGTCACCGCGTACAGGTCGCCGCCGATCTGCGCCTCGTCCTCCGCGGCCAGGTACAGCGAGGCGATCCGCAGCGGGCCGATCTGCTCGGGCAGCGGCCACATCAGCACGTGCTGCGCGGCCTCGGCGACCGAGCGGACCTGCGCCAGCTGGGCCTGCCGGCGCTCCCGCACGACGCTGTAGACCACCACCATCACCGACAGCACCGCGAGCGTGATGATCTGCACGACGTGGTTCGTGGTGGTGATGCCGCCGTGGGCGACGCCGATGAGGATCTGGGCCGCCAGGGCCAGTGCCCCGATCGCCGCCGTGGTGCGGGGGCCGGCGAAGGAGGGCGTGAGCGCGGGGGCGATCACCAGTGCCGGGCCGAGGTGCACGTTGGTGGGGGTCTGCAGGTCCACCACCGTGATCACCACGATGAGCAGGACCGGGAGCAGCAGCAGCGCGTGCGACGACAGCCAGGGATGCCGCGAACCCCCCGTCCCGAACGGGGGTCTCATGCCTCCAGCGTGCTCCCGGGCCGGACCCGCCGCACGTCAGGCTCTCCCCGACGGGTCAGTACACCCCGGTGAGGAGCTCCAGGACCTCCCGCTCCTCGGGCAGCCGGGGCGCGTTCTTCGTCACCGCGTCCGCGACCGCGCCCGCCGCGATCGACGGCAGCAGCGAGCGGTCCGCGCCGAGCGCGCGCAGCGGGCGCTTGACGTCGAGGGCGCCGGACAGCTCCCGCACCGCGGTCACGGCCGCCCGCGCCCAGTCGCCGTCGGCCGGCGGTGCCACGCCCAGCGCCCGGGCCGCCCGCTCGTACGGCTCCCGCGCCCGGGGCGTGCTGAACTCCATGACCTCCTCCAGTACGGCGGCGAGCGCGACTCCGTGCGGGGTGCCGGTGTGCGCGGTCAGCGCGTGCCCGATGCCGTGGACCAGGCCGAGTCCCGACAGGGTCAGGGCCTGGCCCGCGAGATGCGCGCCCATCATCAGCTCGGCCCGCGCCTGAAGGTCCGAGCCGTCCCGGTGGGCGAGGGGCAGGGCGTGGCCGATCATGGCCACGGCCTGGGCGGCGTATGCCGTGGAGAACGCGTTCGCGCCGCGCGAGGCCAGCGACTCGATGCCGTGCACGAGCGCGTCGATGCCGGTCGCGGCCGTCGCCGCCGGGGGCAGGCCGAGCGTCAGCTCCGGGTCCAGGAGGGCGACACGCGGCTTGACGGAGGGGTGGCCCAGGTACACCTTGCGGTAGGCCGCCGTGTCCTCGATGACGCCGAACCCGTTGGTCTCGGCGCCCGTCCCCGACGTCGTCGGTACGGCGATCAGCGGCAGCCCGTCGGCCGCCTCCCACAGCCGGTCGGCATCGGCGGCGGCCGCGTCCGGATTGCCCACCAGCAGGGAGATCCCCTTCGCCGCGTCCAGCACCGAGCCGCCGCCGAGCGCGACGACCACCGCGGGACCGAAGACCCGGGCCCGGGCGGCGCCCGCGTCGACGTTCCCGGTCGACGGGTTGGGCGCCACCTCGTCGTACACGGCGTGCTCCACTCCCGCCGCGCTGAGGATCTTCAGGACGCGCCCGGCGACGCCCGCCGTGCGCAGTCCCGGGTCGGTGACGACGAACGCCCGGTGGTGGCCGGTGGCCGCGATGAGTTCGGGCAGCAGCTCGATCCGGCCGGGGCCGAACTCGACCCGGCAGACGGCGTCGAGGCTCAAGGCGGTGAGAGGGTCGGTCATGGTGCGGCTCCTCGCAGGGATTCGGTGGCGTCAGACCGTGAGAGTGGTGGCGTCGAGGGCGGCGGCCGGCGACGGCAGCCTGAACTCCCGCCCCGCCAGCGCCTCGTAGAGCCGGATCGGACTCATCTCGCCCGCCGACGCGCCGTGGTGGGCCTTGGAACGGCGGTAGATCTGCTCGACCAGCGCCGACAGTTCCGTCGAGACCCCCACATCACGGCCGAGGTCGACGGCGAGTCCGAGGTCCTTGCAGGCCAGCGCCATCGCGAAGGAGTCGTCGTAGTCGCCGTCGGCGAGCACGCACATGATGTCGTGCTCCAGGAAGTGCGAGGCCGCCGGGGAGGCGAGCAGCGAGTTGCGCAGCACACCGAGGTCGACGCCCGCCCGGACGCCCATCGCGAGCACCTCGCTGGTGGCGACCAGGTGGCTGAACCACAACAGGTTGATCATGAGCTTGACGGTGTAGCCGGCGCCCACTGGGCCGACGTGCAGCACGCGGTCGGGATCGCCCAGCGCCTCGAAGACCGGCAGCGCGATCCGGAAGTCGTCGTCGGCGCCGCCCACGAAGATCTGGAGCGTGCCCGCCTCCGCGCCCCGCGCCATCCCGCTGACCGGCGCGTCCAGCCGGCGTATGCGCCGGGCGTCGAGCGCTTCGGCCGCGACCCGTGCGGCGGCGGCCGGAGTGGAGGTCGACATGTCGATCCACAACGCGTCCTCGGGCAGCGCCCCGGCGGCCCCGCCGCGCAGCAGCACCTCCTCCACGACGCGCGGGTCGGGCAGCATGGTGATCAGGAACTCGGCGCCCCGGGCGCACTCGGCGGGGGAGTCCGCCCAGCGCGCGCCCAGCGCGAGATGCTCGACGGCGGCCTCCGGCCTGCTGTCGTGCACGGTGACCAGATGCCCCGCGTGGATCAGATGGCGGGCCATGTGGCGTCCCATGTTGCCCAGGCCGATGAAACCGATCCTCATCAGTTGTCCTCGCTGAGAAGAGAAGAATGAAGGGGAGAGGGAGAGAGGGGAGGGGAAAAGGGTTGGTTCGCCCGGTCGGTTCAGGCGAGGTCGATCCAGGTCGTCTTGAGCGCCGTGTACGCGTCCAGCGCGTGCAGGGACTTGTCGCGGCCCGCGCCGGTCGCCTTGAAGCCGCCGAACGGGGTGATGACGTCGCTGGCGTCGAAGGTGTTGATCCACACGGTGCCGGCCCGCAGCCGCCGCGCGGTGCGGTGGGCCACGGTCACGTCCCGGGTCCACACGGAGGCGACGAGCCCGAAGTCGCTCTGGTTCGCGAGCCGTACGCCCTCGCGCACGTCACCGTCGTAGCACACCACCGCGAGCACCGGTCCGAAGATCTCCTCCTGGCCGACCACGGAGGTGTTCGCCACGCCGTCGAGGATCGTGGGTTCCAGATAGCTGCCGCCGGTCTCGGTGAGTACCCGCTCGCCACCCAGCAGCACGCTCGCCCCGTCCTGGACCCCGCGCGCGATGTAGTCCCGGACCGTGGCCAGTTGTGTCTCGTCCACGATCGGCCCCAGCACCGTGGCCGGGTCGAGCGGGTCGCCGACGCGGAAGGTCTCCCTGGTGATCCGGCATACGGCCGTGAGGAGTCGGTCCTTCACGGAGCTGTGCACGACGACTCGGGAGCCCGCGTTGCAGGTCTGGCCCGCGTTGTAGAAGATCCCCCAGGCCACGGCGGAGGCGGCGGCCTCGATGTCGGCGTCCGGCAGGACGAGTTGGGGCGACTTGCCGCCCGCCTCCACGGCGACCTGCTTGCCGTTGGACTCGCCCGCGTACACCTGGAACAGCCGCGCCACTTGCGCCGAGCCGGTGAAGGCGATCTTGTCGACGTCCGGATGCCGCCCGAGCGCCTGCCCGGCGACCTCGCCGCGCCCCGGGACCACGTTGAACACGCCCTCCGGCAGGCCCGCCTCGGCGGCGAGCGCGGCCAGCCGCAGCGCGGCGAGCGAGGTCTGCTCGGCGGGCTTCAGCACCACGCTGTTGCCGGTGGCGAGCGCCGGGCCCAGCTTCCAACTGGCGATCAGCAGCGCGTAGTTCCAGGGCACGACGGCGCCGATGACGCCGAGCGGCTCCCGGGTGACCAGCGCGAGCGCGTTCCCGGGGGTCGGGGCGACCTCGTCGTAGGTCTTGTCGATCGTCTCCGCGTACCAGGCGATCGTCTCGGCCGCCTTCGCCACGTCCACCCGCAGCGACTCGGTGATCGGCTTGCCCATCTCCAGCGTGTCGAGCAGCGCCAGCTCCTCGGCGTTCGCGAGGATCAGCTCCGCCCAGCGCAGCAGGACCCGCTTGCGCTCCTTGGGCGCGAGGTCGCGCCAGCGGCCGTCCTCGAACGCGGCCCGCGCGGACCGTACGGCACGGTCGACGTCCTCGGCGGAGGCGGCCCGCACCCGGGTCAGCAGCCTGCCGTCGCGTGGCGAGACCGTCGGGAAGCAGTCGTCGGAGGTGGCGACCATGAACGCGCCGTCGATGAACGGCCGGGTCTCGAAGACGAGTTTGTCGGCCGCGGCCAGCCACTCGTCGTAGGAGCGCGCCAGCAACTCCTCGATGGTGTACGTCACTTCACCCTCCAGCGGTCGATCGCGTCCTCGTCCAGCTGCACGCCCAGCCCCGGCCGGTCCGGCACTTCGAGACAGCCGTCGGCGTCCACACTCAGCGGCTCGGCGAGCATGAAGTCGCGGCGCTCGGGAGTCCAGCCGGGCGGGTCGTAGGGGAACTCGAAGTACGGGCCGCCGCCCACACCCGCCGACACCTGCAGGTTGGCGAGCACCCCGATGCCGTTCGTCCAGCTGTGCGGGGTGAACTGACGGTTTTTCAGCAGGGCCAGCTCGGCGAGCGTGCGGGCGCGGTGCATGCCGATCGCGAGGACGACGTCCATCTGGTAGACGTCGAGGGCGTCCTCCTCCAGACAGCGCAGCAGCTCGGGCACCGAGTGGTGCATCTCCCCGGCCGCGATGCGCACCCCCGGGTTCTCGGCACGCAGCCGCTTGAACCCGTCCAGGTCGGCGTACGGCAGCGGCTCCTCCACCCAGAACACGTCCAGCTCGGCGAGCCGGGCGATGATCCTGCGGGTCTTGGCGAGGTCGGAGGCGTTCGCGGTGTCACCCGCCATCCGCCAGGACTGGTTGAGGTCGACCATGATGTCGAAGCCGTCGCCGAGTTCCTCGCGTACGGCCCGGACCGCGGCGACGCCCTCGTCGACCCGGTCCCGGTCGATGCGGATCTTCAGCGCCCGGAACCCGGCCTCGCGCACCTTCAGCGCGGTCGCGACCCGCTCCTCGGGGGACTTCAGCTCACCGGACGAGGCGTACGCGGGCAGCTTCTTCGCGGCGTTGCCGAAGAGTTCGGCGACCGGGCGGCCGTGCACCTTCCCGATGATGTCCCACAGCGCGGCCTCCAGCGGCCAGTAGGGGGCGCCGTGGAAGCTGGCCGTCTCGATGGCCCGTACATGCCGGGTGATGGCGAGCGGGTCCTCGCCGACGAACAGGTGCCTGTAGGTGTCGAAGCCGTCCATGAGGTCGCCGGAGCCGATGCCGGTGATCCCCTCGTCGGTGTGCACACGCACGATCGTGGCGTCGAAGTGGCCGCGCGGCACCGGGTCCCAGGCCGCGCGGAACGGCGGGTCCAGCTCCAGCCGCAGCCGGTCGAGCGTGATGTCGGTGATCTTCATCGGGCGAGCACCTCCGCGGACGGCGTGTAGAACGGGTTCGCCGGACCCTCCTTCGCCGCTTCCAGCACGTCGGCCATCGAGGGCGCGCCCGTCACGGCGGCCCGGACGGCGCCGTACCCCGCCGCGCGCTGGTTGCGGAAGCAGACGTCGAGGTCGTCCACACCGGGGTTGACCCACACCGCCGCGATGACCAGCAGCTCTGCGGCCTCCTCGGCCGGGAGCAGGCCCTCGGTGACGGCGTCCAGCACACCCTGTGCCAGGCCCGCCTGGGCGCTGCCCCAGGTGGCCCGCTCGTGCAACTCGCCCACGGCAGCGGCCTTGGTGACGAACAGCGTCGCCGGCTTGACCGGGACCGAGGGCCGTACGACGGCCAGGAACGGCACATGCCCGGCGCTCGGCGTGGCCAGCGCGGTCGCCCACGCCGTCTCGACCGGGCCGCCCTTGCGGCCGATCACGACGTTGGTGTGCGCGGCGTTCACGCCGTCGCCGGTGAACGACTCGCCGATCAGCGCGGTCGCGGCGAAGGACTGCGTCGCGGCGGATGAATCCGGGGAAGGCATCGAGACTCCAGGACCTTCGGTGGCGGGGTTCGACGGGCGAACCAGGACGCGATGACGGCCGGAGAAGGATGAACCTCGCATTCAGGGCAAGTCCCTCCGGTCCGATGCGGTGAATCTAGGTCCGTCACCTGCCGTCGGCAAGACGGTCCCGGGAATCGAAATGCCGGTTGCTGTCCTGACAACTGCGTCCCTGACCTGGTGGTTCTCTCCGGGTTCGGCGTGCCTAGGATGACGCCGTGACGGACACCCCCTCCGCGGTGCGCGGGCACGGCCTGCGCCGGGACATCGATCTGCTGGAGGCCCTCGCCTCCGACGAGGCACAGCACGCCGGAGGCCTCGGCGTGGTCCGCCTCGCCCAGCTCGTCGGCCGCGAGAAGTCCCAGATCTCCCGCGCCCTGAAGGCGCTGGCCGCCGAGGGGATCGTCGAACGGGACCCGGACACCCTGGAGTACCGCCTCGGCTGGCGGCTGTTCTCGCTGGTCGCCCGCACCTCCGAGAGCCGTCTGGTGCGCGTCGCCGAACCGGTCATGCACGCCCTGTCGGCGGACCTGGAGGAGACCAGTCATCTGTGCGTCCTCAGCGACCGCGAGGTGCTCACCCTGCTGTCCGTCTCCGGCCACTCCTTCCGCGTGCACGGCTGGGAGGGCCGCGGCGTGGCCGCCTGGCGGCTCTCCGCCGGCCGGGTGCTGCTGGCCGACGCCACCCCGGACGAGCTGTACGTCCGCTTCGGCACCGCGAGCGAGATGCCCGTGCCCGAGCTGTGGTCGCTGATCCAGGAGGCCCGACGGCGCGGATACGCCCAGGTCAGCGAGGAGTTCGAGGAAGGCCTGGTCGGAGTGTCCGCGCCGGTGCGGGACTTCCGCGGCCGGGTCGTCGCCGCGCTCAACATCTCGGCGCCCGCGTCCCGCCTCGGCGAGCGGCTCGACGAGGCCGGACGGACCACCGCGCGGGCGGCGGCGCGGGTGTCCGTGCTGCTCGGCTGGGAGCCGCGTTCCGCACCGCCCGGCCGGAACATGCCCGTGTGATCGGCGAGTTGCCCTCACAGCAACCCCGATTGCGATCCGGCTGAGTGGCCTTGTCCGCCGTGTGACGCGCTCGTAAATTCACCGCGCATCGGACGGAACCCCGTCCGGGACGGAGGAAAAGAGCAGCTCATGAACCTCGCCGGCATCGACACCCTCGCGGTGGCCCCGCTCGCCGACGGTGATGTGTTCCTCGGCGGCCGCTGGCTCCCGGCCGCCGACGGCAGGACGTACCCCGTCTACGACCCGGCCACCGGAGAGCCGGTGCGCTGGGTGTCCGACGCCGGTGCACAGGACGCCCGCGCCGCTCTCGCCGCCGCCGAACAGGCCGCGGCCGGCTGGCGGGCCACCCCGGCCCGGCGCCGCTCGGAGATCCTGTACGACACCTTCCGGCTGATGACCGGACACCGCGACGCGTTCGCCGACCTGATCGTCCGGGAGAACGGCAAGGCCCGCCGGGACGCGCTCGCCGAGGTCGGCTACGCGGCCGAGTTCTTCCGCTGGTTCGCCGAGGAGGCCGTCCGCATCGGCTCCTCCTTCGCCGACGCGCCCGGCGGCGGCTTCCGCCACGTCGTACGCCGGCACCCGGTCGGCGTCACCGCGTTCGTCACCCCGTGGAACTTCCCGGCCGCCATGGCCACCCGCAAGATCGCCCCGGCCCTCGCCGCGGGCTGCCCGGTCCTGCTCAAGCCGGCCCCCGAGACCCCGCTCACCGCGCTCGCGGTCGCCGCCCTGCTGGCCCGGGCCGGACTCCCCGACGGCCTGCTGAACGTGCTGCCCACCGACCGCGCCCCCGAGGTCGTCTCCGCCTGGCTCGGCGACGAACGGGTCCGCAAGTTCTCGTTCACCGGCTCCACCGCCACCGGCAAGGTCCTGCTGGGCCAGGCCGCCGCGCACGTCGTCAACGTGACCATGGAACTCGGCGGCAACGCGCCCTTCGTCGTGTGCGCGGACGCCGACGTCGACGCGGCCGTGCGCGGGGCGATGGACGCCAAGATGCGCGGCGGCGGCGAGGTCTGCATCGCCGCCAACCGGTTCTACGTCCACGAGGCCGTCGCCGCGGAGTTCACGGCGAAGTTCGGCGCCGCCATGGCCGCCGTACGCACCGGACCGGGCGGGGAGGAGGGCGTCACCCTCGGCCCGCTGATCAACCGCGCCGCCGTCGACAAGGTCCGCTCCCTCGTCGACGACGCCCTCGGCCGCGGCGCCCGGATCGCCGCCCAGGGCACCGTCTCGCGCGGCCCTGGCTTCTACCACCCCGCGACCGTCCTCACCGACGTCCCCGACGACGCCCGCATCCTCCACGAGGAGGTCTTCGGGCCGGTCGCCCCGCTCACCACCTTCACCGACGAGGACGAGGTCGTGGCCCGGGCCAACGCCACCGTCCACGGCCTCGCCGCCTACGTCTACTCCCGCGACGTCGCCCGGGCCCTGCGGCTGGCCGAGCGCCTGGAGGCGGGCATGGTCGGCCTGAACCGGGGCCTGCTGTCCGACCCGGCCGCGCCCTTCGGCGGCGTCAAGCAGTCCGGCCTCGGCCGCGAAGGCGGCCGCGAGGGCATCGAGGCGTTCCTGGAGACGCAGTACATCGCGCTGGACTGGCCCGCCGACTGATCCCTCTCCGTCCCGCTGGACTCCGTCCCCCTGGAGCAAGGACCGCTCATGGCAACGACACCAACGACTGAACACCAGTTCGACACACCTGACGTCCCGTCCCCGGACCTGCTGCGCGAACGCCGCCGCCTGCACACCAAGCTCAAGCTCGCCACCCAGATCGGCGAGGGCATCGACGGCTACATCATCGGCGGCATCGGCATGGCGATGGGCGCCCTCACCACCGATCTGCATCTGTCCACCGTGATGGAGGGCCTGGTCGGCGCCTCCCCGCTCATCGGCATCTTCGTCGGCGGTCCCCTGTTCGGCCGGCTCGCCGACCGCTACGGCAGACGCCCGGTGTTCCTCGTCGACATGCTGATCTTCCTGATCGGCTCGGTGCTCCAGTTCTTCGTCACCGACGGCCTCCAGCTCTTCCTCATCCGGCTGGTGATGGGCATCGCCATCGGCGGCGAGTACGCCATCGGCGCCCCGCTGCTGTCCGAGTACGCGCCCACCAAGGGCCGCGGCCGGCTGCTGGCCAGCCTGGAGATCAGCTGGTACGTCGGCTACGCCCTCGCCACCGTCGTCGGCGCCGCGTTCCAGGGCGTGCACGGCGGCTGGCGTTACACACTGGCCAGCAGCGCGGTCATCGCCCTGGTGTGCGTGGCGCTGCGCGGCGGCATCCCCGAGTCGGCGCGCTGGCTGCTCAGCAGGGGCCGCCGCGAGGAGGCCGAGCGACTCATCGCGCGCTACGGCATGGACATCGACGTCACCGCCGAACTGGCGGAGACGGCCGAACCCCAACAGCAGGGCCTGCGCGCCCTGTTCAGCCGCCGACACCTGCGCAGCACGGTCTTCGCGAGCGTGTTCTGGGCCGCGCTGGTGCTGCCGTACTTCGCCATCGGCACCTTCTGGACCCAGGTCTTCGACGCCCTCAACATGGGCGACAACGCCGTTGCCGCGCTGCTCGTCTACTCCTTCACCGCGGTCGCCGGCGTCACCGTCGGCTGCCTGGTGGTGGACCGCATCGGCCGGCGCAGGCTGCTGATCCCGCCGTTCTGGATCACCGCCGCCGCGCTCGCCACGGTCGCGGTGTGGCCGACGTCCACGCCGGTCATCGTCGGCGGCTTCCTCTTCTTCATCTTCCTCAACGCCGCCTCCAGCGCGCTGACCGCCGTCTACCCGCTGGAAGTCTTCCCGACCTCCCTGCGCTCCACCGGCGTCGGCTTCGCCAGCGCCATGAGCCGGGTCGGTGCGGCCATTGGCACCTTCCTCCTCCCGATGGGCCTCGACCGCTTCGGCGCCCGCTTCGTCCTGCTGGTGGGCGCGGTGGTCCTGGCCCTGGGCGGCCTGGTCTCCCATGTCCTGGCCCCGGAGACGACGGACCTCGACCTGGCGGAGGCGGCCCGCGCCCCGAAGGGACGCGGTGCCGCGCCCGATGTGCGGCTGCCGCCGCGCGGGCGCGACTAGCCGCGGCGAACTCGTGGGCGCCGGACGGCAGTTACCCCGGCGGCGCCTACCGGTTGACCGACCGCATCCCCGCCTCGTCGTACCGCTCACCCGACACCGGCGGCAGCTCGGCGTCGATGCGGGCCAGGTCCTCCTTGGTCAGCTCGATGCCGACCGCACCCGCGTTCTGCTCCAGGTAGGTGCGCCGCTTCGTGCCCGGGATCGGCACCACGTCCTCGCCCTGGGCCAGCACCCAGGCGATGGCCAGCTGCGCCGGGGTGACGTCCTTCTCGGCCGCGATCTCCTTGACCTTCGCCGCGAGGCGCTGGTTCGCGTCGAGGTTGGTGTCCGTGAAACGCGGGTTGTTGCGCCGGAAGTCGTTCGCGTCCAGCTCGTCCGGCGAGCTGAAGCGGCCGGCGAGGAAGCCGCGGCCGAGCGGGGAGTACGGCACGAAGCCGATGCCCAGCTCCCGGCAGGCCGGCAGCACCTCGGCCTCGACGTCCCGCGTCCACAGCGAGTACTCGCTCTGCACGGCGGTGATCGGGTGCACGGCGTTCGCGCGCCGGATGGTCTCCGCGCTCGCCTCGCTCAGCCCGATGCAGCGCACCTTGCCCTCCTCGACCAGCTCCTTCAGCGCGCCCACCGTCTCCTCGATCGGCACGTTCGGGTCGACGCGGTGCTGGTAGTACAGGTCGATGCGGTCGGTGCCCAGCCGCTGCAGCGAGCCGTGGACCGACGCGCGCACGTGCGCGGCGGAACCGTCCTGCGGGCCGATCGTGCTCATGTCTCCCGGTACGGCGTTGTCCATCCGGTAGTTGAACTTCGTCGCGAGCACGTACTCGTCCCGGTGTCCCCGGATCGCCTCGCCGACCAGCGACTCGTTGGTGAGCGGGCCGTAGAGCTGCGCGGTGTCGAGGAAGTCGATGCCGAGTTCGAGGGCGCGCCGGATGGTCAGGACGCCCTCGTCCTGGTCGGCGGAGCCGTAGAAGGCGGACATGCCCATGCATCCGAGGCCGATGGCCGATACCTGGAGGTCCCGCAGACTGCGCTTCTGCATGTGATGTCCCAGCCTTTCCCGTACACGCGGTCGTCGTCCCGTACGGCACGCGGGCGTGTGCCCCGGTGCGCCGTACGTCTGCGACGCTACGAGTTGGAGCGCTCTCCAAGTCAAGCAACGCTCCGCTCCGGGTCAGGAATCCAGCCGCACCGGCAGCGCCACGCCCGCCTCCAGCCCGGACGGGGCGGCGCCCGGGCACACGTGCGGGCCGTGGCCGAAGGAGATGTGCCGGTTTCTCGTCTCCCGGGTGACGTCGAACTCCCCGGCGCTCGGGCCGTGCGCCCGCTCGTCGCGGCCGATCGCCCCGTACGACACGATCAGCGCGTTCCCGGCCGGGATCACCCGGTCGCCGACCGGCAGTTCGACGGCGGCGAGCAGACCGGCCGCCCGCAGCGCCGCGCTCTCGGCGTCCAGGGTGATCCGGGATGCTTCGGTACCGGTCGTCATCGTGACGTGCCTGCCAGGGCGGGGGTGGCGGGGCAGGGCGAGAGGAGTGCGGCCGCGGCCGGGATCACAGGGCCGGTACGGGGGTGAACCGGACCGGCCGTTCGGTCAGGCCCCGCAGCCACGGCGAGGGGCGGCGGGTGAGGGACTCGGCGGGCACCGCCAGGTCGATGTCCGGCAGCCGGTCCAGTACGACCTCGACGCCGGTCCGGGCGATCACCTCGGCGGTCTCCTGCGCGGGGAACGGACAGCGGTGCTCGCCGTGGCCGAAGGAGAAGTGCGCCGCTCGGCCTCGAACGTCTCGGTGAACTCGGCGCCCTGCCGGGCGAGTTCGTCGATGAGCCGCTGGTGCTCCTGGCGGGTCTCGTCGCTGGTGCGGGCCTGCTGGTGCAGGAGCCGGCCGAGATCCCGGGTCACGGAGTCCAGCCGGTGCCGCAGACCACGCGCGGCGCGCACGCTGGGCGCGGCCGTGGCGACCACCGCGCCCAGCACGGCCGCCGCCGTGCCCGCACCCCAGGCCAGCGGGATGCGCACCGGGTCCGGCGCCGCCGCCACCGCCGCACGGACCACGAGCGCCGACAGGGCGCCGGTCGCGGCGAGGACGGAGAAGAAGGTACGGAGAGAGGGTCGGTCGCCGGTGTGCCTGGGCGGCGTCATCGTTCCGGTCCGGTCCTCGCGGCAGGGGCGGGCAGGTGGAGGAGAACGGAAACAATCGGGTGGTGAGACGTGACGCAGGGTGGTGAACTGGCGGTCACTATACGAGAGTTCGTAACCGGAAATGGAAGGTTCCGCATTCGATCCATGAAGTGGGCGGTCAGAGTCGCGCGTTGGACGCAAGTGGACGAACCGGGCGATCCGGACCCGTGCGAGCGGCGCGGAGTGCCGGGGCGGCGCGCCGGTGCGGGTGCAGGGGAGCCTGCACAGGAGGACGGAAACGGGGCCCCTCGGGTTGCCTCGGCGGGCCGGATTTCCGCGCCCGTGACCTGTGGGTCTTTTCATACCCCCGGGCATCCGCAACGGATCTTGACGACCGCCTCCCGGATCGCTGAACTGTCACCGACCGGGCCTCACCACCACAGAGGCCCACACCGGGGGAGGGACCGGGCATGCACGGCGTGACCCGCACGGAGGGGGTAGGCCGACCGGGCGAGAACCGCACATCTATACGATGGCGCCTGAAAAGCGGAGATGTTGGAAAAACGCCAGCCATGGTTCGTATGCCGGAAGCGTGGCGAAGGGGGCGATGCGCATGACCGGGGAGCAGAAGGCGACGGGCTGCCGTGTCTCATGACGACTGAGACGACGCAGGGGCGCGTCGAGACCTGCCGCTCCCTGATCGCCCGGCTCGCGCGGTTCGCCGGGCGCACGCTGCGCGGCGAGTGGCACGCGATCGTCGTCGAGCCGGTGCAGCGCCTCGCGCGCCGCGGGCTGTCCGGACTGCTGCTGGCCTTCGTCGCCGCCTTCGGCGTCATCTTCTTCCAGGGCATCGCCCAGCACCCCCTCGGCCGGCTCTGGGTGACCCGGCTCGGCGGCGTCAAGGCCGACCTGCCGCTGTGGCTGTCGTTACTGCGCACCCCCGTGTCGCTGTACGTACCGGCGCTCGACCTGCCGGTGTGGGCCGGCATCACCCAGTTGTTCCTCGCCTTCGCCTGGGCCGAGCTGACCCTGGGCCGGGCCCGGACCCTGGCGATCTCCTACATCACCACGCTGGCCGGCACGCTCACCGCCCGCCTGATGATCGCGATGGGCCCCGGCTGGGGCGGTCTCGGGCTGCCGCCCGCGGCGGCCCACGTGCTCGACACCGGACCCTCCGCCGCCGTCGTCGGCCTGTTCACCTATCTCGCGGTGATCAAGCGGGCGCCGGTGGTGTTCACACTGACGGGCGGCTCGATGGTCGTCGAGTCCATCGCCATCCCCAACCTGGCGGGCCGCGAGCATGTGATCGCGGTGGGCTCGGCGCTCGTCCTCGGCCTGCTGCACGGCCGCCGCGCGTGGCTGCGGGCACGGGTGCGCTCCCTGTTCCCGACGGGCCGTCGAGCCCCGGTGACCGCCCCGACGGCGCCGGCCGCCACGCCGCCCGCCTCCGCGCCCTCTGCACCTTCCGCACCCTCCGCCCCCGCACCCCCCGCTCCCGCGCAGTCCCGGACGGTGCCCGCGCCGGCGCGGGCCGACCGGCGCGGGGACGCCGCGATGACCTCCGCGGAACGCTGACCGGCCGACGCCCGACTGTGGCGTCGGCCACCCCGGTGGTGTGATGGTTTTCGCACGTCCGTGCCGGTGGGAACCCCTAGGGTTGCCGCGAGGAACGGCAGGCGTGGCAGACACCGTGGTGTTCGTCGCCCGACAGGCAGCCGAAGGGATTCCAGGATGTTCCGCAAGGTGCTGGTCGCCAACCGTGGAGAGATCGCGATCCGCGCGTTCCGGGCGGGCTACGAACTCGGGGCGCGCACCGTCGCCGTGTTCCCGCACGAGGACCGCAACTCGCTGCACCGGCTGAAGGCCGACGAGGCGTACGAGATCGGGGAGCCCGGGCACCCGGTGCGGGCCTATCTCTCCGTCGAGGAGATCGTGGGCGCGGCCCGCCGGGCGGGCGCCGACGCCGTCTATCCGGGGTACGGCTTCCTGTCCGAGAACCCCGAACTGGCCCGCGCCTGCGAGGAGGCGGGCATCACCTTCGTCGGCCCGAACGCCGCCACCCTGGAGCTGACCGGCAACAAGGCCCGCGCGGTCGCCGCCGCCCGGGCGGCGGGCGTGCCCGTGCTCGGTTCCTCCCAGCCCACCACCGACGTGGACGAACTGGTGCGGGCCGCCGAGGAGGTCGGCTTCCCCGTCTTCGTCAAGGCGGTGGCGGGCGGCGGCGGTCGCGGCATGCGCCGGGTGGAGGACCGCGCCCAGCTGCGCGAGTCCATCGAGGCCGCCTCCCGCGAGGCCGCCTCCGCCTTCGGCGACCCGACCGTCTTCCTGGAGAAGGCCGTCGTGGACCCGCGCCACATCGAGGTGCAGATCCTTGCCGACGGCACGGGCAACGTCATCCACCTGTACGAGCGCGACTGTTCGCTCCAGCGCCGCCACCAGAAGGTCATCGAACTGGCCCCGGCGCCGAACCTCGACCCGGCCCTGCGCGACCGCATCTGCGCCGACGCCGTCCGCTTCGCCCGCGAGATCGGCTACCGCAACGCGGGCACCGTGGAGTTCCTCCTCGACCCCGACGGCAACCACGTCTTCATCGAGATGAACCCGCGCATCCAGGTCGAGCACACCGTGACCGAGGAGGTCACCGACGTCGACCTGGTCCAGACCCAGATGCGCATCGCCGCCGGCGAGACCCTCGCCGACCTCGGCCTCGCCCAGGACACCATCACCCTGCGCGGCGCCGCCCTGCAGTGCCGTATCACCACCGAGGACCCCGCCAACGGCTTCCGCCCGGACACCGGCCGGATCAGCGCCTACCGCTCCCCGGGCGGCTCCGGCATCCGCCTCGACGGCGGAACCACCCACGCCGGCACGGAGATCAGCGCGCACTTCGACTCGATGCTGGTCAAACTGACCTGCCGGGGCCGGGACTTCAAGGCGGCCGTGGGCCGCGCCCGGCGTGCCGTCGCCGAGTTCCGCATCCGGGGCGTGGCCACGAACATCCCCTTCCTCCAGGCCGTCCTGGACGACCCGGACTTCCAGGCGGGCCGGGTCACCACGTCCTTCATCGAGCAGCGCCCGCACCTGCTCACCGCGCGTTCCTCGGCCGACCGCGGCACCAAGCTGCTCACCTACCTCGCCGACGTGACGGTCAACAGGCCGCACGGCGAACGCCCCGACCTGTTCGACCCCGTCACCAAGCTGCCCGCGCTCCCGGCCGGCGAGCCCCCGGCCGGCTCCCGACAGCTCCTGGTCGACCTCGGCCCCGAGGGCTTCGCCCGGCAGCTGCGGGAGTCGCCGACCCTCGGCGTCACCGACACCACGTTCCGCGACGCCCACCAGTCGCTGCTCGCCACCCGCGTGCGCACCAAGGACCTCCTCGCGGTCGCCCCGGTCGTCGCCCGCACCCTGCCGCAGTTGCTCTCCCTGGAGTGCTGGGGCGGCGCGACGTACGACGTGGCGCTGCGCTTCCTCGCCGAGGACCCCTGGGAGCGGCTGGCCGCGCTGCGCGAGGCCGTACCCAACATCTGTCTGCAGATGCTGCTGCGCGGCCGCAACACCGTCGGCTACACCCCGTACCCGACCGAGGTGACCGACGCCTTCGTGCAGGAGGCCGCCGCCACCGGCATCGACATCTTCCGCATCTTCGACGCCCTCAACGACGTCGGCCAGATGCGGCCCGCCATCGAGGCCGTCCGCGAGACCGGCACCGCGATCGCCGAGGTCGCCCTCTGCTACACCGCCGACCTGGGCGACCCGTCCGAGCGCCTCTACACGCTCGACTACTACCTGCGCCTCGCGGAGCAGATCGTCGAGGCCGGCGCGCACGTCCTCGCGGTCAAGGACATGGCCGGACTGCTGCGCGCCCCGGCCGCCGCGAAGCTCGTCTCGGCGCTGCGCCGCGAGTTCGACCTGCCGGTGCATCTGCACACCCACGACACGGCGGGCGGCCAGCTCGCCACGTATCTCGCCGCGATCCAGGCGGGCGCCGACGCGGTCGACGGAGCGGTGGCCTCGATGGCCGGGACCACCTCGCAGCCGTCGCTGTCCGCGCTCGTCGCCGCCACCGACCACTCCGAGCGCCCCACCGGCCTCGACCTCCAGGCCGTCGGCGACCTGGAGCCGTACTGGGAGGGCGTGCGCAAGATCTACGCCCCGTTCGAGGCGGGCCTCGCCTCCCCGACCGGCCGCGTCTACCACCACGAGATCCCCGGCGGCCAGCTGTCCAACCTGCGCACCCAGGCCGTCGCGCTCGGCCTCGGCGACCGCTTCGAGGACATCGAGGCGATGTACGCCGCCGCCGACCGCATCCTCGGCCGCCTGGTGAAGGTCACCCCGTCGTCCAAGGTGGTCGGCGACCTCGCCCTGCACCTGGTCGGCGCCGGGGTCTCCCCGGACGCCTTCGAGGAGACGCCCGACCGGTTCGACATCCCCGACTCGGTCATCGGCTTCCTCCGCGGCGAGCTGGGCACCCCGCCCGGCGGCTGGCCCGAGCCGTTCCGCACCAAGGCCCTCAAGGGCCGCGGCGAGCCCAAGCCCGCGCCCGAGCTGTCCGCCGACGACCGCGAGGGGCTCGCGAAGGACACCCGGGCGACGCTCAACCGGCTGCTTTTCCCCGGCCCGACGCGCGAGTTCGACGCCCACCGGCAGTCCTTCGGCGACACCAGCGTGCTGGACAGCAAGGCCTTCTTCTACGGCCTGCGCCCCGCCAAGGAGTACGCCGTCGACCTGGAGCCCGGCGTCCGGCTGCTCATCGAACTGCAGGCGGTCGGCGAGGCCGACGAGCGCGGCATGCGCACCGTGATGTCCTCGCTCAACGGCCAGTTGCGCCCGATCCAGGTCCGCGACCGCGCGGCCGCCTCGGACGTGCCGGTGACGGAGAAGGCCGACCGCGCCAATGCCGGCCACGTGGCGGCGCCGTTCGCCGGTGTGGTGACCCTCGCGGTGGCCGAGGGCGACGAGGTCGCCGCCGGTGCCACGGTCGCCACGATCGAGGCGATGAAGATGGAGGCCACCATCACCGCGCCGAAGGCGGGCCGCGTCTCCCGGCTGGCCATCAACCGCATCCAGCAGGTGGAGGGCGGGGACCTGCTCGTCGAACTCGGCTGACCCGTACACGGATGCGCCGCGACCGGATGCCCTGCCGGTCGCGGCGCAGGTGTGTCTCCGGCGCGGCTACAGCCGGTCGCCGCGCTCCCGGAGCCGTGCGAGGAGCAGGTTCGGGTCCTTGCGTGTGAAGTACGCGGCGTTGGGCACGTAGACGATCCGGCCGAGTACGGCGACCGAGGCCGGGTTGGACAGCCCGTCCCGCTGCCCGAGGGCGTCCGTGCGCGATCCGTCGCGGCGCACCAGGACCACCTGGTTGGCCTTGTTGAGCGCGGCCACCACCGTGCGTCCGGAGCCCGTGAAGGCGAAGTCGTCGATGCCGTCGAGCCCATGGGCCAGGGTCTCGGCCCGGCCCGCGGAACCGCCCTGGCCGACGGGGATGCGCAGCAGCGTGCCGCGGTCGGTGTTCGACACCCACACGGCACCGCGGTGCACCTTGAGGCCGTTGACGCCGCAGCCGCTCGCCGAGGGGCCGGTCAGCGGCTTGAGCGCCGTGTCCCGGGCCCACGCGGTGGCCGGGCCGCCCTGCTGCGGGACGCGCCAGACGGTGCCGAGCACCGAGTCGGCGGCGTACAGCACGCCCTGGCGTTCGTCGAGGGCCAGGCCGTTGGGATAGCCGTTCGCCGGCAACTGGGCGATCTGCTCGGGTTCCTCGCCGGGGGCGAGGCGCCAGATGCCCGTTCTGCTCGTGCCGGTCGCGTAGTTGACGTACAGCGTGCCGTCGTGGGCGCGGGCGATGCCGGTCACGACGGCCTGGTGCACGAGCGGGGTGTCCGGGTGGGTGACGGCCGGCAGGGTCGCGCTGATCCGGGTCGTGCCCTCGGGCGTGACATGGGCGATCTGCCGGGCGTAGGCGAGGGTCAGGTCGGCGGAGCCGTCGGGTTCGAGCGCGATGTTGTCGGGCGTCTGTCCGGCGGCCAGGCCGAAGTGGGCGGTGATGCGGGCGTCGGTGACGACCGGCTCGGTGCCGGTCGCGGGCGCCGCCGCGATCACGCCGGACGCGAGCGCGGCCGTGGCGGCACCGGCCAGGCGGGGGAGTCGGGGCATGTGACCTCTCTCGGAACGGCGCGCGGGCGCCGGCGTGCGGGGTCACACCACCATGCGGCTGCGCCGGTCGCCGGGGCGGCCGCCGGGCCGCGGGATCGCCCGCGCGGCTCAGCACCCGCCGCGCCGAGCGGCGCGCCCGGGTGACGGCCGCTGCGGTCGCCGGGCTGTGCGGCCGTCACCCGGGCATCGGTCCCGGAGTGTCAGTCCCAGAGCGGGTAGTTCATCACCGGCTTGAACGTGTCCGGCCGGGCGCCGGGGTAGGTCAGGCTGAGGTTCGCGTAGCGCAGGAAGTACGGGTGCTTCTTCCAGGCCTGCTCGCCGTTGAGCCGGATGACGACCGGGTACGCGCGGAAGGTGCCGGCCGCGCAGTACGGCTTGCAGTCGTTGACCATGTTGACGCCGACGGCCTTCGCCCCGTCCGGACCCCACTGGGTCCAGTGGAGTCCGGTCAGCCGGCTGTTGCCGTCGCCGCAGGCCAGGATGAAGTCGTTCGGGCGGACGTTCCGGTGGAAGAAGCAGTCCACGAGTACGGGCTGCCCGGGCCTCGCCCTGACCGGTGTCGTGGCCGTGGTCGGCACGCTGGCCGACGCCGTCGTCATCGCCGCTGTCAGCAGGGTTCCTGCCGCCAGGGTCACCGCCGTTCCCACCACTGATCCGCGCATGGCCGCTCCCACCGTTGTGCTGTGTCCGACCGCGTCCACTCGACGCTACGACCGTACGGCCATTTGCACCAGTCGCGCAGGTCGGACGGCGTGGCGGCGGTGTTCAGCCGTGCTTCACGGTCAGTGCGTAGAACGCCACACGGGCGCCGTCGGTGGTGCTGTCGGAGGAGGACTGGTTGTAGGAACCGGCCTTGAAGTACTGCTTGTACTGCTGGAACGACGACGCGACGGGGTAATGGGTGGTCGTCCCGTTGACGGTCAGGTCGATCGTGTTCCCACCGGAGACCGCGATCGTATAGCTCCAGGTCTTCCCGATCGCAACATGTCCGACGGCGTGCGAGGTCTGGCCGCCGGAGGGCGAGTTCTCGGTGCCGAGCACGATGTCGCCGTTCGCGCGGTAGTACAGCTCCAGCAGCGGCTTGGTGGACGAGCCGCCGCTGCCGAGGTGGATCTGGCCCACGCAGACGTTCTTCGTCACCGACACCACGCGCAGCGTCGCGCTCATCCTGTGCGCGCCGGACAACGCCCAGTCGGCGGCGCTGCCGTCGCGGTTCATCTCGCGCAACTCGGAGCGGGCGTAGTTCGAGTTGGGGGTGGTGACGCCCTTCTCGGGCGCCCAGAAGGTCATCGCGCCGTCGCGGGTGTCGGTGTAGAAGTACGCGTCCTGGTAGCCGTTCGCGCCCTGGAGCCGGGACGAGGGGATGGTGGTCGGGCTGCCCGGGGAGCCGACGGGTTCCTGAAGCTGCCACACGGACAGGTCGAAGTTGCCGCCGGGGGCGACATGCGGATCGGCGGCGAGCGCGCTGGGGCTGCCGAGGAGGGCGAGCGCGAGGGCGAGACCCGCGGCGGCCGGTACCGCGAGGAGTCGTGCTCGGGTCATGGGGGGGTCCCTTCGGGCCGGAATGCGGCCACTGTTCATGTGTATGAACAGCGGCCGCATACTTGGTCGCTGGTGACCCGAGAAGCTAGAGGTCCGGACCAGACCCGTCAAGAGGTTCAGCAGGCGCCCTCGTCCTGCCACGGCCCCCACTGCGAGGCGCCGGGCACCTCGTTCTGGGTCCACCACTTGGCCTTCCAGTCGTGCTGGCCGTACGACACCTCGTCCCCGCCCGTGTACGCCGTCGACGCGTTCCACGCCGGCTTGCAGGAGCCGGGCGTCGGGGTCGGCGTGGGGGTCGGTGTGGTGGTCGGCGGGGTGACGCCCGCGAACTTCACCGAGTACTTCGCGAAGTCCCAGTCGCCCTGCGCCACGCTGGAGCAGGTGCCGGACGTGCGGCCCCCGTTGTCCGGCGGGCTGCACTGCCGGTCGCGGTTCAGGGACCAGAACGTGAAGCGGTCCATGTTGTGGCTCGTGGCGTAGTCCAGCACGGTCTGGAAGTCCGCCTGGCTGAAGATCTCGCCGGTGTCGCTGCGGCCGTTCATGCCGGAGAAGCCCTCGTGGGCGTACGCGGTCGCCTGGTCCCAGCCGAAGGTCGACTGGAGGATCGCGTTGAAGTTGGTCAGCGCGCTGGTCTGGCTCGCCGCGCCGTTGAAGCCGCCGTCGAACGGCATGATGGAGAAGTTGTTCGGCGTGAACCCCTGGGACTTGGCCTCCAGCAGCATCTGCTTGCCGAACCAGCCGGTGCCGTCCGCGGTGCCGGCCGTCGTCACGGAGACGTACAGTCCCGGGTTGTCCTGCTGGAGGATCTTGGCCGCGCCGATCTCGTTGTGGATCGCCGCCGTGTTCTCGTACTCCGGCTCCTCCAGGTCGAAGTCGATGGCGTGCAGGCCGTACTTGGTGATGACCTGCTGGTAGGCGGCCGCCGTGGCGGCGGGGTCGGCGCAGGCCTGGCCGAGCTTCGTGCCGCCGTAGCCGCCGATGGAGACCGACACGTCCCCGCCCTTGCCGCGGATGGTGTTGATCATCGACTGCACGGCCGTGTCCGAGGAGACCGGGGCGGTGCCGCCCCACGTCGGCGAGCAGCCGCCGCCGTTGGGGGCGAGGACGAACGCCAGCTGGAAGGCCTTCAGGCCGGTCGCGTCCATGATGGCGGACGGGTCCGGCGGGTCGTTGTCCAGCGGCATCAGATACGGGGCCGCGGCGTACCAGCGGTTGCTCAGCGCGGTGGTCGCGCCCGAGGCGTTGCCCGCGACGAGTGCGGTCGTGCCGGCGGCGGCGAGGGTGACGGCCGCCGCCGCGCCCAGACATGCGCGAAGCCGTTTCACTGCGTGCCTCCAGAGGGTGGGGGTGGGGAGTCCCCGATGCGGGGAGCCCCACCCTCCGGGAGCTGTTGCGGCCACGTCAATAAGCTGGACTAGACCAGCGCGCTCTTTGGACTAGACCATACGATTCTTTTACCTGCCGTCGACCAGTCGCACCGTGAACCCGCGGTCGAGCGGCAGGCTCGCCGTGCTGATCGTCGTGACGTGCGTGTCCGGGTCGAACGACCAGGCGGACGCGGGCAGTTGACGGCCGTCGAGCAGGACGCGTGCGGGCGCCGCGGCGCCGTGCACGGTGAACCGGTACGCACGGGCGTCCACCTTGCCCGCGTAGTCGCCCTCGCTCGCGCCCACCGAGACGGTCGTGCCCCTGCCGTCGGCGTGCAGGGACACCCGCTGGGCGGCCGCGGCGCCCTTGGCGAAGTCACGGGTCACGCCGTCGTCCTCGTACAGCGTGTAGTGGCTCGTGCCGCGGGCCGCCGGGTACAGGTCCCAGTCCAGTTCGTGCCGGTCCCGGGTCTGCCAACTCGTCGTTCCCTTCGGCCACATGGGCACGACCGCGCCCTCGCGCACGAACAGCGGGAGCGTGTCGAGCGGCGCGTGGTAGCCGTTGACCGTGGTCGGACCCTGGTAGGTGCGGCCCGTCCAGTAGTCGGTCCAGGTGCCCTTCGGCAGATAGATGCCGTCGCGGGTGTCCGAGTCCTGGTAGACCGGCGCGACGAGGAAGTCGGGGCCGGACAGGAACTCGTACTTCGCCTGATCCGAAAGGGTATTGGGGTCGTCCGGGTACTCCAGCCACAGCGGGCGGATCGCCCCCACCCCGGTCTTCGCCGCCTCGGCGGACAGGGTGTACATGTACGGCAGCAGCCGCTCCTTGAGCTGGAGGTACTTCCGGTTGATCGAGGTGTACGGCTCCCCGTCCAGCCAGGGCTGCTGGTCGGCGGGCTTCTTGGTGGTGAGGTCGGTGGCCCAGCCGTCCATGGTCATGATGGCCGGCAGGAACGCCTTCCATTGGAGGTCGCGGGCGTACATCGTGGGGTCGTGGCGGTAGATGCTGCCCACGTCGCCGGTGTCGTACGCGATGCCGGACATCGTCGCCCCGGCGTAGGCCGGGATCTGCCAGCGGATGTAGTCCCACGACAGCTTCTGGTCGCCGCTCCACAGCACCCCGCAGCGCTGCGCGCCCGCCCAGGACACCGGCAGCCACACGAATCCGCGGGCGTCGCTGTTGTCCTCGATGCCCTTCTTCGCCGCGTCGCACGCGTCGAGGGCGAACTTGTAGCCGTTGCCGACCCAGGCCACGTCCAGCTTGGCCACCCGCTGACCGGCCTTGACCTGGTCGGCGAGCTTGTCGATGCCGTCCTGGGTCCACAGGCCGAGCTGGGCGTGGTGGTCCTGGAGGCCCTTCGCGGTCTGCTCCAGGTTCTCGTACCCGCAGCCGTAGCCGTCGTTGACCAGCATCCAGCCGAGCGGCATCCGGTGCTGCGTGTACCCGTCGGCGACCTTCAACGCGTCCAGGGTGTGCCGCTCGCCCCGGTTGGCGTTGTGCAGGTAGCAGTCGGAGTCGCCGGGTTCGAGGCCGTAGACCGGCGGCATGAACGGCCTGCCGACCAACGCCGTGTACTTTCCGATCACTTGCTTGGCGTCACCGAGGAAGTAGTAGGCGTCCAGGCGCCGTTCCTGCTGACCGGTGGTGACCGGCTGGCCGAAGGTGTACACGCCGGGCGCGAAGGTGTTGCGGAGGACGCCGTAGCCCGCGCTGGAGAGGTAGAACGGCTGGGAGTTGTTGTAGCCGCCCTCGTCCCAGTCGAAGCTGTTGGCCACGTACATCGTCCGGCCCCGGTGCGAGAAACTGCCGTTCTGCTCGCCGCCGCCGAAGAACTGCTCGTCCGCCCCGCGCGTGAGACTCTGCCGCATCCCGCCGGTGGACCAGCGCAGCGGCTTGTCCTCCTGCCAGATCCGGGTGCGGTTGTCCGGCCTGTACAGACCGAAGCGCAACGGCTTCTTGTACACACGCAGTACGGCCTGCGGCGAGCGGACGCCGTAGTAGTCGCCCGCGTCGAAGGACGAGGTGTGCCGCTGGAGCGCGGGCTCCTTGCGCACGATCGCGGTGCCCGCCGGGTCGCTCAGCGAGCCGGACGGATCGGCCTGGAGCCGGAGTTGACCGTTCGTCAGGAAGTCCGCCCGCGCCGTCAGCCGCCCGGCCCGCACCGTGTAGCTGCCGTCGCCGCCCGAGAAGGAGGTCAGGTCGCCGGCGTCCGTGGTCGCGGGCAGATACGCCGTGCCCGTGAAGGAGTTGTCGTGCACGTCGTACGGCACGACCAGCACGTGGTACGTCCCCGACGCCCGCGGGATCACCGTGGCCTCCGGGTCGGCGGTGCCCGCGCTGGACGCCACCTGCTTGCCCTGGTCGTCGTAGACGTACAGGTCGAAGTCGTCGGAGGGCTTGGCCCACGTGATCGACAGCGGAACGCCGCCCTCGGGGTTGTCGTCCCAGTAGCCGGCCGGCACCGAGACGGTCAGGTCGAAGCGGTCGCAGACCTTGTCGTCCGGGTCGCTGCCCGCGGCCGGGCAGCTCTCGGTGCCGCCGCCGGTGCCCTTGGCGTAGACCGGGCTCTGCCAGCTGACGCTGCTGTGGGCGGTGTCCAGCAGGGCGCCGGAGGCGGAGGCGGCGGCCTGGGCGGGCGCCGGGCCGGTGAGCACGGTCGCCGCCAGGGCGGTCGCCAGCCCCAGCGGTACCCAGGCCGGCCAGGGCACACGGTGACGCGGTCTTTCCGGTCCTCGCGGTCTTTGCGGTCTGTGCACGGCGGAACAGCTCCCCTCGCAGCACTGCGGACTGACTGTTCGTGCGGATGACGCGCCGAATGGTGCTCGGAAACGCTTGAAATGAGCTCCAATCGAGCAACTTCAAGCACGAAGCCTCAGGGGTGGCACAGGTTCATGTCAAGAGCGCGGGTACGGAACGCGGGGCGGGCATGACGAAGGCCGGCCCCCTCGTGGACGGGGGCCGGCCTTCGCGGCGGGGTCGTTCGTGGGCCGCCTCAGGCGGTGTTCTTCCGGAGCACGATCTGGGTCTGCGTCGTCTGGCCGACCAGCCGGTCCCGGTCGTCGCGCAGATCGGTCTGCACCACCAGCAGCGTGCCGCCGAGGTGCAGGGGCCGGGCCGTGGCGTGCACGTGCCCGGAGGCCACCGCCCGCAGGAAGTTGGTCTTGGACTCCACCGTCGACGTACCGGACGCCCCCTCGGGCAGATTCAGATACGCGCACACCGCCCCGACGCTGTCGGCCAGCGCCATCAGCGCCCCGCCGTGCAGCACACCACCCGCCGTGCACAGCTGCGGGGACCAGGCCAGAGCGCCGACGACCCGCTCGGCCGTGGCCTCGCGCAGTCCGATGCCCAGGCCGGCCGCGAAGGGCATCGCGGCCAGCAGGTCGGCGGGCTGGGGGACGGGTGACATGGCATACCGCCTTTCGCGCAACGGATCACATCGGCCGGTCGTCAATCCTGCGCCGTCTCCTGGAGCTTGGCCAGGGTCAGTACGCCGCCCCCGATGCCCCAGCCGCCGTCGGCGACCTCCTCCACCAGGACCATCGTGGCGGCGCGGGCCCGCTCTCCGTAGATCTCGACGTACAGCTCGGTGGCGCGGGTGACGATCAGCTCCTTCTGCTGCTCGTCCAGGCTTCCGGCGGGCACCTTGAAATTCGCGAACGGCATGGTGTTTCTCCTTCGATGACGATGTGTCAGAGGGAACTTCCGGTGGTGAGCAGGTCGTCGAGGCCCACGCGGCGGAAGAAGTCGGCGCGGACACGGTCGGCGACCGCGGAGACGACCTCGCTGCCGTCCCGGGCGGGGTCGACATGCGTGCGCAGCGGGCGCCGGCCGGCGGGCAGGGCCACCAGCCGACGACGGCCCGGGCGACCTCCGCCACGTCCGCGTCCGGCGGCACCAGCGCCGCGAGGCGCTCGTCCAGCCCCGCCAGGAGGGCGCCGTAGCGTTCGTCGTAGGCGTTCGCGCGGCCGGTGTCGGCGGGGGTGCCGGCGTGCAGGAAGTGGTTGGTGCCGGAGGTGAAGGCGCCCGGTACGACGATCGCGGTGTCGATGCCGAACCGGACCAGCTCGCCGGCGTAAGAGACCGCCAGCGCGTCCATCGCCGCCTTCGCCGCGAAGTACGGCCCGAGGAACGGCGGGCAGCCGCCGCGCGTGCTGGAACTGCCGATCCACACCAGCAGTCCCGCCCCCTGCTCCCGCAGTGCGGGCAGGGCGGCCCGGTTCACGCGCTGGGCGCCCAGCACGTTGACGTCGTACAGGTCCGCCAGCTGCTCGGGAGTGAAGGCCTCGGCGGGACCGGTGACCATGTGGCCCGCGTTGTGCACCACCACGTCCAGGCGGCCCTGCTCGGCCAGCACCCGGGCCACGGCCGTGTCGGCGCCGTCCTGGGAGGTGACGTCCAGGTCGACCGCGTGCAGGGACACGCCGTGTCCGGCCGCGTACCGTTCCAGGGCGGCCACGGCGGGCGCGTTGCGGCCGGCCGTGTGGCGCATGCCCGCGTAGACGGTGTGACCGGCGTCGGCGAGCGCGCGCACGGTGAGCGCGCCGAAGCCGCTGGAGGCGCCGGTGACCAGGATCGTCCGGGGGGTGTCGGTCGTCATGATGCCTCGCTGGGAGTGGGAGTGGGAGTGGGGGTGGGGGAGACAGGGGGATGGGCCGGGAGTGAGGGGGGATCAGATGATGCCGCCGTTGGCGCGGACCACCTGGCCGTTGACCCAGTGGCCGGCCGGGGAGGCGAGGAAGGACACCACCCCGGCGATGTCCTCGGGCGTGCCGAGGCGCTCCAGCGGGGACTGGGCGGCCAGGGCGGCGACGGTCGCCTCGTCCTTGCCGTCCAGGAACAGATCGGTGGCCGTCGGGCCCGGCGCGACGGTGTTGGCGGTGACGTCCCGGCCGCGCAGCTCGCGCGCCAGCACCAGGGTCAGCGCCTCGACCGCGCCCTTGCTCGCGCTGTAGGCGCCGTAGGACGGGAACGCCAGGCCCACCACGGAGCTGGAGAACCCGACGAACGCGCCGCCCCGGCGCAGCGTGCGGGCCGCCTCCCGGGCGACCACGAACGTGCCGCGCACGTTGGTGCGGTGCAGCGCGTCCAGCTCCGCGAGGTCCAGCTCGGCGATCGGCGCCAGATACATCCGGCCCGCCGCGTGGACCACGACGTCCACCCCGCCGAACTCCTCGGCGGCGGCCTCGAACACCGCGGCGACCTGCCGCTCGTCGGCGACATCGGCGCGGACGGCGAGCGCGCGGCCGCCGGCCGCGGTGATCTCCGCGACAGCGGCCTCGGCCGACTCGCGGTTGCCGGCGTACCCGACCACCACGGCGTGTCCGTCGGCGGCGAGCCGGAGCGCGGTCGCCCGGCCGATGCCGCGCGAGCCTCCGGTGACGACGGCGACGCGGGGCGTCGAGGCGGCGGCGGTCGAGGGGGCGGTGGCTTCGGTGGACATGAGATCTCCAGTCGTTGAGGGCGTCAGTCGCTGAGGGCGTCGCCCCCGGTCGGTGACCTGCTCGGTGACTCCACCGTGCGCCGTCGTGCCCGGAGCAGCCACGGCTGCGCTCACCCTGGGGTCGGCAACCCCTGGATACGCGGGGCGGCGGGCGCGACCATGGAGGGCGTGAACCACGCAGAGCTGGCCGCCTTCCTCAAGTCCCGGCGCGACCGGGTCCGCCCCGCCGACGTCGGCCTGCCCGCGGGACCCCGCCGCCGGGTGCCGGGCCTGCGCCGCGAGGAGGTCGCCCAGCTGGCCGGACTGTCCGCCGACTACTACACGGAGCTGGAGCGCGGCCGGGGCGCACAGCCCTCCGCGCAGGTCCTGGCCGCCCTCGCCCGCGCCCTGCGGCTCAGCGGCGACGAACGCGACCACCTCTTCCATCTCGCCGACCGCCCGCCGGCGCTCGCCGCCGGCGGCCCCACCGCACTCGTCCAGCCCGCCCTGCTCGGCCTGCTGGACCGGCTCACCACGACCCCCGCCCAGGTCATCACCGATCTGCACGAGCCCCTCGCGCAGAACCCGCTCGCCGTGGCGCTGCTCGGCGCGATGCCCGCCGGACGCGGGCCCGAGCGGAGTTTCGTCTACCGCTGGTTCACCGACCCCGCCGCCCGCGGCCTGTATCCGGCCGAGGACCATCCGCACCACTCCCGCGTCTTCACCGCCGACCTCCAGGCCGTCGCCGCCCGGCGCGCGAAGGACGCCGACGTGACCCGGATGGTGGCGGCGCTGCGCCGGCGCAGCACGGAGTTCGCCGAGCTGTGGGAGCGGCGGGAGGTGGCCCTGCGCCGCACCGACCACAAGCGCATCGTCCACCCCGCGCTCGGCGTCATCGAGCTGGACTGCCACAACCTCTTCAGCGAGGACGGCCGGCAGCGGCTGCTGTGGTTCAGCGCTCCGCCCGGCACCGAGGGACACGCCCAGCTGGAACTGCTCTCGGTCATCGGCACGCAGGACCTGAGTACCGGGGTGGAGTCCTGACCGATGTCCGCAGACCCATGGCGGACCGTCCGTCGCCTGGGGCACCCTTGAGGGCGTGCGTACTGTTTCGCGCGGTTTGGGCAGTCGCACGCGGTGGGGACGCAGACAACGGTACGAATGGCAGGACGCGCCCGGCGCGTCATGGGGGGAGCGGTCGCGCATGCGATCCATCAGCCGTGCTTCACGATCCGTCATGGAGATCACCAACCACAGACCCGGCGAGCTGACGCCCGAGCTGCGGGCCGCCTGGCACCGCGCGATGGACGAGTCGCCCGAGTACGCCAATCCCTTTCTGGCACCGGAGTTCGCGGCCGGTGTCGGCCTCTTCCGGGGCGGCGCGCGGATCGCGGTGCTGCGCGAGGGCGGGGAGCCGGCCGGCTTCCTCCCCTACGAGCGCGGGCCGCTGGGCACCGGCCGTGCCATCGGGCTCGGCCTGTCCGACTGCCAGGCTCTCGTGCACCGGCCCGGGGTCACCTGGGACACGGACGAGCTGCTGCGGGCCTGCGGGCTCAGCATCTTCGAGTTCGACCATCTCGTGCAGGAACAGCGGCCGTTCGCGCCGCACGTCACGGGCACCTTCGCCTCGCCCGTGATCGACGTGAAACCCGGCGACGGCGGCTATCCGGAGTGGCTGCGGGCCACCTATCCGGGGCTGGCCAAGACGACGCTGAAGAAGGAGCGGCGGCTCGGCCGCGACATCGGCGAGGTGCGGTTCGAGTTCGACGAGCGCGACCCCGAGATCCTGCGCGCCCTGATGCGCTGGAAGTCCGCGCAGTACCGCAGGACCGGCCGCATGGACCGGTTCTCGCGGCCCTGGATCGTCGGCCTCGTCGACCATCTCTTCCACGTCCGCGAGGAGCACTTCACCGGGGTGCTGTCCGTCCTGTACGCGGGCGACCGCCCGGTGGCCGCGCACTTCGGCCCCCGGTCGAGCACCGTACTGGCCGCCTGGTTCACCGCCTACGACCCCGAACTGCACTACTACTCCCCGGGGTTGATGATGCACCTGCGCACCGCCGAGGCGGCCGCGCGGGCGGGGGTGACCCTGGTCGACCTGGGCCGGGGCGACAAGGAGTACAAGGAGTGGCTCAAGACCCGGGACCTGCGCGTCGGGGAGGGCTTCGCGGCCCGCGCCCATCCGGTGGCCATGGCCCAGCGGCTGTGGCGCAGGCCGGTCAGGGGCCTGCGCAACACGGTGCTGGCCCACCCCGGGCTGCGCGATCCGGCGGACCAGTTCCTCAAGACGGTCGGCAGGCTGCGTACCCGCCGGAACGGCAGCCACTGACAGCTACTGACAGGTTCTCGCCAAAACTTTGCCAAGCGGCGGATGTTTCCGTGTCCGCGTGATCGGGTCTCCAGCGTCGGTCAGTGTCGATCGCTCCTGGAGGTCCCTGGTGTCCGTGCCGACCCGCAGAAGACGGTGGTTCACCGTCTGCGCGCTCACGGCGTCCGCCGCGCTCGTCGCCATCCCCCCGTCCGCCGCGTCCGGGCGCTCACCGAGCCCCTTCGGCGCCCGCGTCCTCGCCCAACTGGCCAAGGAACGCGTGCAGTCGGTGGGCGCCATGTCCCCGCACGAGGCGGGGGACGGCGGCAACGAGGCGGACGAGATCGCCGAGGGCGCGGACCAGTACGCCGAGGCGCGCACCTCGCCCGGTGTCGTCGCACCGGGCGCGTACGGCGCGGCCTGGAACAGCCTCGCCAACCTCCCCAGCGCGGGCGGCCGTTGGCACAACATCACGAACCTGCCCTACAACTCCGACGACCCGCGCTACCGCGACGTCGACTCCAACTCCAGCGGCGGATCCGGGAACGTGACCGGCCGGATGGCCGCGGTGGCCGCGGACGACGACGGCTACGTCTACGCGGGCAGCGCCGGCGGCGGCGTGTGGCGTTCTGGCAGCGGAGGCGGGCACTGGCAGCCCATCAGCGACCGACTGCCCGCCCAGTCCACCGGCGCCCTGGCCCTCGACGGCGCGGGCCGGCTGTGGCTGGGCACCGGCGAGGCCACCACCAACTCCGACGCCTACCTCGGCAGCGGCGTCTACGTCCTGACCCACCCCCACCACGGCGCCTTCTCCGTCCGCAGCCGGGTCGGCGGCAGCGAGCTGGAGAGCACCACCATCCACGAGCTGCGCTTCGGCGGCGGCCGGGTGTGGGCGGCCACCAGCGAGGGCGTGTGGAGCCACTCCACCGGTGACCTGCGCGGCCCATGGAAGCTGGAGTTCGCGCCCAACCCCGACTACCTGCCGAAGGGGTCCAAGGCCCACGACGCCGCGGCCCCGTACAAGAACATCGCCAACGACATCGCCATCGACCCCAAGGACCCCTCCAAGGTGGTCCTGGCCGTCGGCTGGCGCAGCGGCGACGACTACAACGGCTTCTACACCAGGGTGAACGGCGCCTGGACCCGCATCACCAGCGGCCTCGGTGACCTGCCGGCCGACGCCGCGAACGTCGGCAACGTCACCTTCGCCCGCTCCGCCGACGGCTCCCGCTACTACGCCATCGACCAGTCGCCGCAGCAGCTCAGCACCAACCCCGACAGCGGTCTGGAGGGCATCTACGTCGCCCCGTCCGGTTCCCCGACCGGCCCCTGGACGAAGATCGCCGACTACAAGGGCCTCGCCGCCGACAACTCCGCGCTGACGACGGCCGGTTACATGCCCGGCGTCCAGGCCTGGTACAACCAGTTCCTCGCCGTCGACCCGGCCGACCCGCAGCACCTGTACGCGGGCCTGGAGGAGGTCTACGAGACCAAGGACGGCGGCACCACCTGGTCGACCGTCGGCCCGTACTGGAACTTCCCGTTCTCCTGCTGGAGCATCGACCCCTCCCGGCAGACCGGGTCCTGCAGCCAGACCACCCACTCCGACCAGCACGGCGTCGCCATCGGCAGCTACCACGGAAAGCCCTACGTCTACGTCGGCAACGACGGCGGCATCTACAAACGCCCGGTCGACGGCGCCCAGGACGCCTCCGGCCACGCCACCGACTGGACCTCCCTCAACGACGGCACCATCGACACCCTCCAGTACTACTCGGTCGGCATCGGCAAGGACCTCGACCACGGCGGGGTGTCCGTCACCGGCGGCCTCCAGGACAACGGCCAGTCCATCCTCCGTGGCAACGACACGGTCATGGGCTCCGACTTCGGCGGCGACGGCGGCGACACGCTCACCGATCCGGCCAACGGGTGCGACATCGCCCAGGAGTACGTCTACCTCGCCGTGCAGGTCACCCAGAACTGCGCGGTGAACGACGGCAGTTGGTCCACCGACCCGACCAAGGCCACCTCGTACTCCGTCGCCCCGCCCGACAACGCCACCAGCGAGGCCCGCTTCATCGCCCCGCTCACCACGGACCTGAAGAACGGCAGCACCTGGGTCGCGGGCGGCCGCCACATCTGGGTCCAGACCCACGGCTACGCCATCCGCAGCGGCTCCGAGTGGACCAGCGTCCACGACCTCGGCAAGGGCCGCACCGCGACCGCCGTCGCCGCCTCCGGCGGGAAGGTCTACGCCGCCTGGTGCGGCCCCTGCAACAACCAGGGCTTCGCCCGCGGCATCGCCGTCGGCAACGCGGACGGCACCGGCTGGCACGACATCGGCCTGCCCGTCGACGGAACCGTACCGAACCGCTACCTCAGCGGCTTCGCCGTCGACCCGCACAACGCCGACCACGTCTTCCTCACGGTCAGCGGCTTCTCCCGGGCCTGGACCGAGGGCCCCGGCGCGGGCGTGGGCCACGTCTTCGAGTCCACCGACGGCGGCACCACCTGGAAGGACGTCTCGGCGAACCTGCCCGACGTGCCCAGCGACTCCGCGCTGCTGACGGCCGACGGCGGCCTCGCCGTCGCCACCGACCTGGGCGTCGTCTACCGCGCACCGGGACGCACCACCTGGCAGCGCGTCGGCAGCCTGCCGGCCGTCGCCGTCCTCCAGCTCAAGGCGAGCCCGGACGGCGGCACGCTGTACGCCGCGACGCACGGCCGCGGGATCTACACCGTCCAGCTGCGCGACCTGCGCTGAGCATCCGGTGAAGGAGAAAGGGGTGATCCCGGCGGGCCCGGGGTCACCCCTTTCGGCCGTCTTGGCCGTGGCCGCGCACCGCCCGGCCCACCTCCGTGCGCAGTGCGACGAAAGCGGGCAGGCCGCGCGTCGTGATCTGGTCGCGGTCGGCGGGCAGTCCGACGGGCAGGTCGAGGACGACACGGGAGCCGGGGCCGGGGGAGAGGACGACGACGCGGTCGCCGAGGTACACGCTCTCGTCGATGTCGTGGGTGACGAACACGATCGTCGTGCCGTCGGCCCGGTGCACCTCCAGCAGCAGGTCCTCCAGATCCTCCCGGGTGCGGGCGTCGAGCGAGCCGAACGGCTCGTCCATGAGGAGCAGCGAGGGGCGGCAGACCAGGGCCCGGGCGATGGCGACGCGCTGTTGCATCCCGCCCGACAGCTCGGGCGGACGGCGCCGCCCGGCCCCGGCCAGACCGACGCGGTCGAGGATCGCCTCGGCCGCGGCGCGGCGCGCGGCCCGGCGAAGGCCGAGCCGGCGCAGCGGCAGCGCCACGTTGTCGCGCACGGTGAGCCACGGCAGCAGCGAGCGGCCGTACTCCTGGAAGACGACCGCGAGCCGGTCCGGCACCCCGGCCACCGCTGTGCCGTCCACCGTGACCGTGCCGTCCTGCACGGGCAGCAGCCCGGCGATGGTGCGCAGCAGCGTGGACTTGCCGCAGCCGGACGGCCCGACGACGCACAGGAGTTGTCCGTCCGGCACGGTGAGGGTGATGCCGTCGAGGACGCGCTGGTCGCCGAAGTGCCGGCTGACCGCGTCGAGGCGCAGCATCCCCTCACCCGGCCCACGGCTCGTACAGGGTGCCCGCGCTGCCGGTGACCCGCAGGTGCAGCAGGAAGGGGCCCGCGTCGTCGCCCCGGCCCAGCGCGCGGTCCAGGGCGGCCGGCAGTTCGCCGGGGTCCTCGGCGCGGGCCGCCGGGCAGCCGAAGGACTGGGCGAGGGCCGCGAAGTCGATGCCGGTGATGTCCGTGCCGGGGACGCCCCCGATGCCGATCCGGCGGCCCAGCGCGCGGACGGCCGCGTAACCGCCGTTGTCCAGCAGCACATAGGTGACCGGGGCCGCGTGCCGGGCCGCGCTCCACAGCGCCTGCACGGAGTACAGCGCCGAGCCGTCGCCGACCACGCACACCACCCGGCGCCGGTCGGCGAGGGCCCGGCCGACCGCGAGCGGCAGTCCCCAGCCGAGCGCCCCGCTGCCCGTGGTGAGAAAGCCGCCGCCCGCATCGACGGGCACGCGCGCGTGCAGCGCGTCCCGGTGGCCCGGCGCCTCCTCGACGAGCACCCGGTCGCGCGGCAGCCGGTCCCGCAGGAGGTCGAACAGGAACTCCGGGGTGATGTGCGCGTCCGCCGCTGCCGGGGCGGGGGCCGGCCGGGGCAGCGGGGGTTCCCGGTCCGACTCCTTCAGCAGCTCCGTGAGCCGGGCCAGGGCGGGCCGCAGGGTGGTGACGACGCTCGTGCCGACGGGCAGCCACGCGGCCTGGCCGGCGTCGCAGTCCAGGTGGAACAGCTCGGTGCCGGGCGCGAGCGGCGGACCGTCGTCGGCCACGTGGTAGGTGAACACCGGCGCGCCGAGGGCCACGACGACGTCGTACGGCGCGAGGCGCGCGGCCAGCCGGCGGGCCACCGGCGGCAGGAAGCCCTGGAACAGCGGATGCGACTCGGGGAACCCGGAGCGGCCGGAGAGCGGGCTGATCCACACCCCGGCCCGGAGCCGCTCGGCCAGCACCCGCACCTCGTCCAGCGCGTCCTCGTCGTCCACCCCGGGGCCGACCACGAGCGCCGGGCGGGCGCAGGAGTCCAGCCGGCCGGCGAGCGCGGCGAGGGCGTCCGGGGCGGCCGTGAACGCCGTGTGCAGCGTGCGGGGCGGGACGGGCTCGGCGGGGCGGTCCCAGTCGTCCTCGGGCACGGACACGAACACCGGCCCGCGCGGGTGGGTCATCGCGGTCCGGTACGCCTCGGCCAGCACGGCGGGCACGTCCTCGGCCCGCTCCGGCTGGCGGGCGGACTTCACGTACGGACGCGGGAACAGGGCCGGTTCGTCGGCGCCGAGGAACGGCCGCAGCTGGAGCAGCGAGCGCGCCTGCTGGCCCGCCACGATCACCAGGGGTACCCGGTCCCGGTAGGCGTTGAACACCGCGCCGAGGGCGTGGCCCACCCCGCCGGCCGAGTGCAGACTGACGAACGCGGCCCGCCGGGTGCCCAGCGCGTGTCCGGCCGCCATACCGACGGCGACGGATTCCTGGAGGCCGAGCACATACGTGAAGTCGTCCGGCCAGTCGCGGAACATCCGCAGTTCCGTGGAGCCCGGATTGCCGAAGACCGTGGTCATACCGGTGTCGCGCAGAAACCGTACGACCGCCTCGCGGACCGTGGTCGTCGTCATGCCGTCCTCCCTGGGCCGACGAGCCGCTTCTCGACCGCCAGCAGACCGGAGTTGAGGAGAAAGCCGAGCGCGCCCAGCAGGACCAGCGCCGCCCACACGGTGAGCAGGTCGGAGCGGGTCTGCGCGTCGGTGAGGGTGAAGCCGATGCCGTTGTCGCTGCCCGGCAGCAGTTCCGAGAACACCATGAGGATCAGGGACAGCGACAGGCTGAGCCGCAGCCCCGCGAAGATCCGGGGCAGCGCCGAGGGCAGGATCAGGAACCAGAGCCGCTCGGGCGCCGTCAGCCGCAGCACGGCCGCCGCCTGGAGCCGCAGCGGGTCGGTCGCGCGGGCGCCCTCGGCCGAGTTGACCAGCACCGGCCAGACGGCACTGAACGCGATCGACGCCACCTGCATGGGCGTGCCGAGGGCGAAGACCACGACGAACACCGGTACCAGCGCGGGCGGCGGCACGGCCCGCGCGAACTGGAGCACCGGATCGCACAGCGCGTACGCCCGCCGCGAGCGGCCCACCGTGAGCCCGAGGGCGATTCCGGCGACCGCCGCGAGCGTGAACCCGGCCGCCATCCGGCAAAGGCTCGGCAGGATCGTGTCCTCGGCGGCCGAGGTGAGGAAGAGATGCCGGGCCGGTCCCGAGAACCACAGGTCGCGGGCGTGCCGGACGATGCGCAGCGGCGGCGGGAAGTAGACGCTGCCCCGCGCGCGGGCGGCCGGCTCCCAGCAGGCGACGCCGCCGAGGAGCACCGACCAGCGCAACAGCACGGGGACGGCGGCGTGCCGGGCTCCCTCCTTGGCGAACTGCCCCTCCGCGCCCCGGCGTTCACGCGCCCAGGCGAACAACCGCCGTTCCGCGGCGACCAGTACGCCGTTGACGACCAGGCCGAGGCTGCCCGCCCACACCACCGCGGCCAGGACGTCCAGGGTGCCGTCCGTCGCGGTCTGGGCCTGGGCGATGAAGATGCCGAGGCCTTGCCCGAAGCCGGAGAGGATCTCGGTGGCCACGGCCAGGATCAGGGCGACGGCGGCGGAGATCCGCAGCCCCGCGGCGATGAACGGGGCGGTGCTCGGCAGCTCCACCCGCCACAGCACCGCGAACCGTCCGAAACCGAAGGCCCGCAGCGTGTCCCTGGCCAACGGGTCGGTCTCGCCGAGGCCGTAGAGGGTGTTGAACAGCACGGGCCAGAGCGAGGCGTACGCGATCAGCGTCACCTCGGTCCGCGTGCCCGACCCGAGCAGCAGCGACACCAGCGGGATCAGCGCGACCGAGGGCAGCGGCCGCAGGAACTCGACGACCGCGCGCACGGCCGCCTCCGCCCCCGGCACCGCGCCCAGCAGCAGCCCGAGCGGTACGGCGATCGCGCAGGCGAGGGCCAGGCCCAGCGCCCAGGCCCGCAGGGTCGCCCCGACCCCGTCGAGGAACGTCCCGTCACCCGCCAACCGCACGGCCCGGACGAGGACTTCGGAGGCGGGCGGCAGATAGTCGCGCCGGACGATACCGGCCCGGGACACCGCCTCGCACACCCCGAAGGCGAGCGCCGCGCCGAGCAGACCGAGCGCCAGGTCCTGACGCCGGGTCATGCCACCAGCAGCGGCGCCGGATCGATGTCCTTCGTCAGCATTCCCTGTTGTCGCATGAGGTGGATCAGCCGGCGCAGCTGTGCCGCGTCGGCGGTCGCCGGATAGGCGGGCAGATGGAGGGACTTGGCCTCCTGCGCCGTCACCTTGGCGTACTTCGGCAGTTCCGCGCGCACCGCGTCCGGGTCGGCGGCGGCGAGCTTCGAGGCCGCCTCGATCGCCCGCCGGAAACCCGCGGCGGCCTTCGGGTGCTCGCGGACGAAGGCACGTGTGGTGACGTACCCACTGGCGGGCAGGCCCGCCGCCGGCCCCGAGCCGCCGTCCAGCAGCACCCGGGCGCCCACCTGGTCCTGGATCGCGGAGTCGAAGGGCTCGACCGCGTGGACGGCGGCCACCTGGTTGCGCTCCAGCGCGGGGCCCATCTGCGGGAACAGGATCTGCCGGTAGACGGGCCGCCCCGCGCCCCGGGCGGCGAGGATCGCGTTCAGGGTGAGGGACTGGATGTTGTTGAGGACGGCGACGGCGACCTTCTTGCCGGCCAGGTCCCCCGGCGACGTCAGGTGCGAGTCCCTGGGCACGAGGACGTCCATCATGTGCGGGGCGATCCGCACGCCCTCGGCGAGGATCCGCAGGTCCAGGGTGCCCTTCTCGTACGCCTGGAAGTAGGTGACGTAGTTCGCGCTCGCGATCGCGTCGACCTGGCCCTTGAGCAGCGCGGGCAGCGCCTGGATGCTCTGCTGCACGGGCTGGACCCGCACGTCCAGGCCCTCCTTGGCGAACAGCCCCCGGTCCCGGGCGAGATAGAGTGCGGCCGAGTCGGTGAGCGGCAGCGCCGCCACGGTCAGCTGCTCGCGCCCGTCCCCGGCGGACGACGTGCCGCCGCTGTCGCAGCCCACCAGGACCAGTGCCGCCGCGGCGACGAGGGCGGCGAGGCGTTTCGTTCCCGATCGTGATCGACGTAATGCCATACGGGCATGCCTACCCCTCATTTGTCATGATCGCTACAGGGTGGCGCGATTCGTTGCCGTCGGGTGACGTGGGCGGCGGGCCCCGGCTACGCCGACGGGCCCGCGACGCGCAGGGTCGCCGCCGGGGGCAGGAGGGCGGCGTCGGCGGCCCCGGTGACCTCCGTCCACCAGTCGGCGCCGTCCTCGACGTAGCGCAGCAGCACACCCTCGCGGATCGCCCACGGCAGCACGACGACCCGGCGCAGCCCCATGAGCTTCAGCGCGGTGTGGCCCACGACCGCCCCCGCCAGGCTCTGCTCGGCCCGCGGCGCGGAGATGCCGGGCAGCTGGGCCCGCTCGGCGGCGGGCAGCGCGGCGAGCGTCCGCACCGCCTCGCTCAGGTCCCGGCAGCGCATCTCCCGCCGTGCGAACGGCCCGTGGCGCCCGGGTGCCGCCCCGCACAGCCGGGCCAGCTGCTGGAACGTACGGGAACTGACGGCCGCCGTGCGCGGCGCCTCCCAGCGGATCCGCGTGGCCACGTCCCGCAGATCGTGCCGGATGCGGCGGCGCAGCTCCTTCAACTCGGCCGGGCCCGGCGGATCCTGGAGACCGAGGTGCTCCCGGGTGAGCCGCCTGGCACCGAGCGGGAGCGAGGCGGCGAAGTCGGGCAGCCGGCCCCGGCCGAAGGCCACCTCCAGCGACCCGCCGCCGATGTCGAGCAGCGCCAGGGGGCCCGCGCGCAGGCCGAGCCAGCGCCGCGCCGCGAGGAAGGTCAGCTCGGCCTCGGTCTCACCCGGCAGGGTGCACATCCGGATTCCGGTTCCGGCGGCCACCCGCCGCAGCACCTCCAGCCGGTTCGGGGCACCGCGGACCACCGCCGTAGCGAAGGCCAGCGGCCCCGTCGCATGCCAGCGCCGGGCCGTGGCCCCCGCCGCGGCCACCGCCTGCACCAGACTCTCCACCGCCTCGTCGGCGATGGCGCCGTCCGGACCGACGTGTTCGGACAGGCGCAGCTTCCACTTGACCGTGTGCACCGGCAGCGGAACACCTCCCTCCACATCCGCGATCACCAACCGGACGGTGTTCGACCCCGCATCCACCACGCTCAACCGCATGGCCGGGACGTACCCACTTCCCCGTCAAAAACCCGTCACGGCACGGGCGCACCGGGTGACGCCTGTGCACAGCTCCCCGCAGCGTGCCCCCCGGGTGCGGCGCGCGGGACGGAGGCGCGGCGCGTGCGCGGAGGGGCGGCGGGCCCTCGGCGCCGCCGGTCGCGCGCTGTCCGGATCTCGACCGTTTCGGCCCCGCGGCCCCCGGCACTGCCCTTGTAGGGTGACCGACATCGAACGGGGCACGGTCGAGACGGGGAGCGGCACGTGAGCGGGACGCACACGACGACAACAGCGGTGATCGGCGGCGGCATCGCGGGGACCGCCACCGCGCTCGGGCTGCACAAGGCCGGGTACGACGTCACCGTGTACGAGGCCCACCCCGACACGGCGCAGGACATCGGCGCCTTCCTGACCCTGGGCAGCAACGGCATGCGCGCCCTGGCCGAGCTCGACGCCACGGACGCGGTCACGGCCATCGGGTTCCCGCTGACGTCGCTCCGGCTGCTCGACAGCCGCGGCACCGAGCAGGCACACGCGCCGCTCGGCGAGGTGACCGATCCCGACCTGCACTACCGGTGCCTGCGCCGCGGCGAGCTGAACGCCGCCCTCCAGCGCGAGGCGGCCCGGCGCGGCGTCCCGGTGCGCCACGGCGTCCGCCTGACCGGCGTGAGCGAAGGGCCGGGCGGCGTCACCGCGTACTTCGCCGACGGCACCAGCGCCGACGCGGACCTCCTCGTCGGCGCCGACGGACTGGGCTCCACCGTGCGCGCGCTCATCGCCCCCGAGGCGCAGCCCGGTTACGCGGGCCAGCGGATCTACTACGGCTACACCGAAACCGCCCCCAGCGCCGATCCGACCGGCCTCATCACCTTCGTCCGCGGCGCCGGGACCACCTTCGGGTACGCGGTGTCACCGGCGGGGCAGACGTACTGGTTCGCCCGTGTCGACACCGAGGCCCTGCCCGCCGACGGCTCCGCCCACGAGGTCGACCCGCGCGCGGAGCTGCTGCCGCTGCTGGCCGAGGACGCCACACCGGCCGCGGACATCGTCGCCGCCTCCGTCGGCCCGGTCCTCGCCACCAACGCCACCGACCTGCCGCTCGGCTCCGTGTGGCACACCGGACGCGTGCTGCTCGTCGGTGACGCGGCCCACGCCGCCTCCCCGGCCACCGGCCAGGGCGCCTCGATGGCCCTGGAGGACGCCGTCGTCCTCGCCAAGGCGCTGCGCGACCGGCCCGGCGTGCCCGCCGCGCTCGCCGCCTACGAGGCGCACCGCCGCCCGCGCGCGGAGCGCAACGTCGCCGTCAGCGGCGGTATCTCCCGCGCCGGGCACCAGTCGGCCCGCCCGGGCGCGGTCGTGGCCCGGCCCGCCGATCCGGACGCGGCGCTCATCCGCCAACTGGCCTGGGACACACCGCTGTCCGCGACCCCGCCCGAGGAGTCCTGAGCGGCACCACCGCGCGGCCGCGCGCGAAAGTGCAAGAGGCGCAGCACTGGAGTCCATTGCCGGACAGAGCGGCGGGGCCGGATCGTTCCGTGCAACCGGCCCTTCGGCAACAAGGAGCACAGGTGCGACTCTTGAACAGAGCGGGCGGCACCCTGGCAGTGACCTCGGCGGCCGTCGCCCTGGTCCTCGGCGGCGCCCTCACGTCCCCGGCGGCCACCGCGGCACCCGCCGACGCCGCCTACCGCGTGACCGTGGGCAGCCCGGTGCCGTTCACCCACCCCACGGACACCCCCGCCACCCCGTACCTGGACCGGGACGGCACCTTCCACTACCAGCAGTCCGCCGCCCTCTACGGCGCCAAGGACCCGCGCACCTGGGACTTCTACACCGGCAAGGACTTCGACACCGCCGGCTTCGACAACAAGCTCAGCAAGGCCGTGAACCCGGCCAACCCGGCCGACCGCAACGACGACACCACCTGGCGCTGCAACAACAGCCCCACCGGCCGCGAGGCCACCTACGCACCCAGCGGCTCCGGCTACGCCCAGAAGAACTACTGCGACCTGTCCGGGATGTGGGTCGACCCCGACACCGGCGACTGGTACGGCCTGGTGCACAACGAGTTCACCCCGCAGCCCTTCGGTGACGGACTGCACTACGACGCCGTCGACTACGCCGTCTCCACCGACCACGGCCGCACCTGGACCGTCAAGGACCACGTCATCACCTCGCCGTACAGCACCGAGCGCGGCGACACCACGGCCTTCCCGAACCAGACGTACTCCTACGGCGACGGCGACCAGCGTCTCTTCGTCGACACCGCCTCCGGCTACTTCTACGTCTATTACGGCTCCCGGATCATCGACAAGAGCGGTGGCTGGAAGGCGTTCTACGAACACGTCGCCCGCGCCCCGATCTCGGCCAAGATGGCCCCCGGCTCGTGGCGCAAGTGGTACGACGGCGCCTGGTCCCAGCCCGGCACCGGCGGCAAGGAGAGCGACATCGTCCCCGTCGACGCCGACCACCCCACCGGCTACACCCCGGCAGCCGCCGAGTACGACCCGGCCAACACCGGCACGGCGGCCCAGCAGATCGCGGCCGGGAAGATGCCTTCGACCTCGCCGCTGTTCGTCATGAACATCGCCTACGACGCCTACCTCGGCCTCTACCTCGGCGAACCCCAGGCCGTTGACCAGAGCGGCAACGCGCCCCAGTACCTGTACGCCACCTCCGACTTGACGACCCAGAGGTGGCACCTCATCGGGGACACCGGGAGCTACACGAACGCCTCCTGGTACCGCTGGTTCCTCGACAGCGCCAACCGCACCAGCTCCATGGTCGTCGGCAGGTCCTTCCGCTCCTACTGCGCCTTCGGCTGCTCGCACGACGCCTCCGGCGAGTACGTCGACCTCACCGTCGACTCCGCGAAGCCCGCCGCCGCGCCCGTGGACACCAGCCGCCGCTACCGCATCCGCGGCGGCACGGGCCGGTTCCTCGCCCAGGCGGCAGGCGGCTCCGGCACCACCTCGCTGGCCCGGCCCACCGGATCCGGCCGGGACACCTGGGTCTTCACCCCGACCGGCGACGGCGCCTTCACCCTCACCAACGCCGCGAGCGGCCGGCTGCTCGGCGTCGACTCCGCCGCCACCGCGGGCCGTGCCTGGGGCGCCCGGCCCACCGTCACCCGGGCCCCGGCCGGCGGTCCGGCCGTCGGACAGCAGTGGTTCGTGATCCCGGACGCGAGCGGCCGCACCTACCGGCTGGTCAACCGCTACAGCGGCCTCGTGCTCGGTCTGTCCGGCACGTCCGGGCGGCTCGCCGAGACCACGCCGGTGCGCACCTGGACGGACCGCACCCACAGCGCCGTCGGCGGGAGCCGCACCGCAGCCGAGCAGACCCTGTCCCTCACCGCGAGCTGAGCGCCCGAAGACCCAACCCCTCCAGCCGGCACGGGACTTCTGGCTATCCTGCACCCATGATCACCAACGGGGAAACCGACGCCCACCTGGCCGTGCGAGCGGCCCAGGCGGGCGCCGCCGTGGTCCGCGACCTCTACGGCAGCCGGCTCGCACGCTACGACAAGTCCGCCGGCGACTTCGCCACCGAGGCCGACGTGGCCGCCGAGCGGGCCATCCTGGACGTGCTGCGCGCCGCCCGCCCCGACGACGCCGTGACCGGCGAGGAGAGCGGGCGCCGCGGCGCCGCCGACGCCCGCCGCCGCTGGCTCGTCGACCCCCTGTGCGGCACCCTCAACTACGCCGTGCGCAGCATGCTCGTCGGCGTGAACGTCGCCCTGCGCGACGGCGACCGGGTCACGGCCGCCGCGACCGCCGACCCGTTCGGCGCCGAGGTGTTCTGGACCGACGGCACCGCGGCCCGGGTGCGCGCCGCCGACGGCACCGACGAGCCGCTGACGCCGACGGCCGGTTCCGCGCTGGTGGACGTCAACCTCGACCCGCCGTTCCCGGGCGCCCCCGGCTTCCGGGCGGTGCGCCTCCTGGCCGACCCCGGGTTCGCCGAGCGGTTCCGGCCCCGGGTGATCTCCAGCACCCTCGCCGTGGCCTGGGTCGCCGCCGGGCGCCGGGCCGCCTATGTCACCGACGGCGACCTGCGCGACAGCGTGCACTTCGCGGCCGGCATCGCGCTGTGCCGCGCGGCGGGCTGCACGGTGACCGGCCTGCGCGGCGAGCCCGTGCTCACCGGCGCCGACGGACTCGTCGCGGCGGCCGACGCGCGGACCCACGCCGCCCTGCTGGAACTCGTCAAGAACCAGCCGACGGGCGGACGTTGACGGCGATCTCGACGCCCGCCGCCTCCGTCTGATGTGATTCCGGCATGACGCAGGCCCATGACCTCGCCGCCCGCTTCGGCCGCGCGCTGGACACCCGCCCCGAGGCGCTCGGCGCGTCCGCGCGGGACTTCGGCCACCTCGTGCGGGAGACACCGCTCGGTGTGCTCCGCCCGGAGTCCGTCGCCGGGATCACGGACCTGCTGCGGTTCACCGGCCCCCGCGACATCCCCGTGAGCGTGTACGGCGGCGGCCACTCGATGTACGGCCAGGGGCAGGCGGGCGGCGGGGTCGTACTGGACCTGCGCCCGATGAGCCGGATCGCAGACGTCGCCGACGGCCGGATCACCGTGGGCGCCGGGGTGTTGTGGCGGGAGGTACTGGCCGCCACCCTGCCGCACGGGCTCACGCCCCCGGTCCTCACGGACTACCTCGGCGCGAGTGTCGGCGGGGTCCTGTCGGCGGGCGGGCTCGGCGGCGCCACCCATCGGCACGGACTGGTCGCGGACCAGGTCCTGGAGCTGGAGGTGGTGACCGGCGCCGGGGAGCACCACGTCTGCTCGCCCGACCGGGACCCGGCGCTCTTCCACGCCGTGCTCGCGGGCCTCGGCCAGTGCGCCGTCATCGTCACCGCCACCCTGCGCCTCGTCCCCGCGCCCGCCCGGGTCCGCCGCTACTGCCTCTTCCACACCGATCTCGCCCGCTACCTCGCCGACCAGCGGATGCTCGCCGAGGAGCCGCGCTTCGCCTACCTGGAGGGCCAGGCCCGCCCGGCCGAGCAGGGCGGCTGGCAGTACATGATCGAGGCGGTGGCCCCGCACGCGGACGGACTCGCGCCCGACGACCGGGCGCTCCTCGACGGCCTGGGCCACGACCCCGCCACCGTGGAGACGACCGATCTCGACTACGCCGAGTTCGTTCACAGGGTGGACACGGACGAGGCGGTCCTCACCGGGACGGGGGAGTGGCTGCACCCGCACCCCTGGCTCAACCTGCTGCTCCCGCACGACCGCGCCGCATCCGTCGTGCGTGCCGTACTCGCCGACCCGGCCTTCCACGACCTGCGCGACACCGGCCTCGTCCTGGTCTACCCGCTGCTCTCCGGCCCGCTGCGCGCACCGCTCTTCCGCCGCCCGTCCGGCGCGGTCCTGCACCTGTTCGCCCTGTTGCGCACCGCCCCGCCCGACCACCCCGGGACGGCCGAGGCGATGGTGGCCGCCAACCGCAGGGCCTACGACCTCGCCCGGTCCGAGGGCGGCGTCGCCTATCCCGTCAACGCCCTGGCGATGACCGCCGCCGACTGGCGCGAGCACTACGGGAGCGACTGGCAGACCCTCGCCGAGGCCAAGAAGCGCCACGATCCGCATCACGTCCTGGCCCGGGGACACGGTCTGCGGTTCTGAGCGCTCCTGCGGCTCCGAGAGTTCGCCTTCCGAAGGTTTTGGCTCCCGAAGGCTTGCCGCCCGCTTGCCTCATCACTTAAATCAAAACATGAACTAAGCCGTGGGATCGGCTGATTGACGTCCCTCACCCTTCGGAGCCGCCAGATGAGAAGCCGCACAGGACCGACCCGCCCGGCAGTCGCGCTCGCCGCCCTGGCCGCGCTGCTCACCCTTCCCCTCGCCCACGCCCCGGCCGCCGCCGCGACCCCGGCCTCCGCCACGCCCCGCGCGGCCACCTGCGATCCGGCCGACGCCGCCCGCGGCAGACCGGCCACGGCCTCCTCCACCGAGAACGCCGGCACCCCCGCCTCCGCCGCCTTCGACGGCGACCCCTCGACCCGCTGGTCCAGCCGGTTCTCCGACCCGCAGTGGCTCCAGGTCGACCTCGGCACCGCCCGGGACCTGTGCGCGATCGACCTGAACTGGGAGGCCGCCTACGGCAAGGACTTCCAGCTCCAGGCCTCCACCGACGGGCAGAACTGGACCACCCTCAGGACCGTGACCGGCGCGAGCGGCGGCACGACGTCGTACGACGTCAGCGGCTCCGGCCGGTACCTCCGCGTCTACGGCACCGCACGCGGCACCGGCTACGGCTACTCGCTGTGGGAGATGTCCGTGCACACCACGGCGACCGGGACGACGGGCCCGGTCCAGGGCGGCGGCGACCTCGGCCCGAACGTCATCGTGGCCGACCCCTCCACCCCGAACCTCCAGCAGAAGTTCGACGACGTCTTCAAGCAGCAGGAGTCGGCACAGTTCGGCACCGGCCGCTACCAGTTCCTGCTCAAGCCGGGCACCTACAACGGCCTCAACGCCCAACTCGGCTTCTACACCTCGGTCTCCGGACTCGGCCTGAACCCCGACGACACCCAGATCAACGGTGACGTGACGGTCGACGCCGGCTGGTCGGGCGGCAACGCCACCCAGAACTTCTGGCGTTCGGCGGAGAACCTCGCCATCACTCCCTCCAACGGCACCGACCGCTGGGCCGTCGCCCAGGCCTCTCCCTTCCGCCGCATCCACGTCAAGGGCGGCATGAACCTGGCACCGACCGGCTACGGCTGGGCCTCCGGCGGCTACATCGCCGACTCCAGGATCGACGGCACGGTGGGCCCGTACTCCCAGCAGCAGTGGTACACCCGGGACAGCTCGGTCGGCGGCTGGACCAACGGCGTCTGGAACATGACCTTCTCCGGAGTCCAGGGCGCACCCGCGACCAACTTCGACAACGGCCCCTACACCACGCTGGACACCACCCCCGTCTCGCGCGAGAAGCCGTACCTCTACCTCGACGGCAACGACTACAAGGTGTTCGTCCCGAGCGAGCGCACCGGCGCCCCGGGCGTCTCCTGGCCGAACACCCCCGGCACGTCCATCCCGCTCGACCAGTTCTACGTCGTGAAGCCGGGCGCCACGGCGGCCACGATCAACGCCGCCCTGGCCCAGGGCCTCAACCTCCTGTTCACGCCCGGCATTTACCACCTCGACCAGACGATCGACGTCACCCGCCCCGACACCGTCGTCCTCGGACTCGGTCTCGCCACGCTGGTCCCCGACAACGGCATCGACGCGATGCATGTGGCCGACGTCGACGGTGTACGGCTCGCGGGGCTCCTCATCGACGCGGGCCCCGTCAACTCCGGCACCCTGCTGCGGATCGGCACCCCCGGCTCCACCGCCGACCACTCCGCCGACCCGACCACCATGCAGGACGTCTTCGTCCGTATCGGCGGCGCGGGCCCCGGCCTCGCCACCAACTCCGTCGTGGTGAACAGCAACGACGTGATCATCGACCACACCTGGCTCTGGCGCGCCGACCACGGCAGCGGCGTCGGCTGGGACACCAACCGCGCCGACTACGGCCTCACCGTCAACGGTGACGACGTACTCGCCACGGGCCTGTTCGTCGAGCACTTCAACAAGTACGACGTGTACTGGCACGGGGAACGCGGCCGGACGATCTTCTTCCAGAACGAGAAGGCGTACGACGCCCCGAACGCGGCCGCCGTCACCCACGACGGCATCGTCGGCTACGCGGCCTACAAGGTCGCCGACTCCGTCACCCGTCACGAGGCCTGGGGCCTGGGCAGCTACTGCAACTACACGGCCGATCCCTCGATCGTCCAGGCCGACGGCTTCGAGGCCCCGGCGACCGGCGGCATCAGGATGCACGACCTGCTGGTCATCTCGCTGGGAGGCAACGGCCAGTACGCCCACGTCGTGAACGGCACCGGCGCACCGACCTCGGGGACCGGCACCGTCCCGTCGAAGGTGACGTCCTTTCCCTGACCCGCACTCCATGATCGCGCGGCCCCCCGAACGGCGTAGCCCGAGAGGCGCACGGGACGGGGTGCGGGTGTGATGGAAGCACCCCTTCGTCAACCAGTGAGGCAGATCATGCGTCTTCGCAGTTTTGCGACAACGGCCGTGCTCGCAGGCTTCCTTGCCGTGGGAGGCTCGGCGACGGCCTTCGCGGCCGGCCCGGGCCCGACGACCGGTACCGCCGACAACCCGGGCCCGACGACGGGTACCGCCGACAACCCGGGCCCGACGACGGGTACCGCCGGCAACAGCCCGGGTGTCATCTCCGGCGACGTCATCCAGGTCCCGATCGGCATCGACGCCAACGTGTGCGGCGACACCATCGACCTGATCGGTCTGCTGAACCCGGCCTCCGGGAACACCTGCTCCATCAAGTGACGCCGCCCGTGCGCCGGCTCCCGTCCCGCGGGAGCCGGCGCACGGCTGTTCAGAACCGCTCGGCGAGGCGCGGCGCGCCCCGGCCGGGACCGCACGGATCGCAGCGGTGGCTCAGCCTCTCGACGCCGGCTGCGTCTCGCGGGGGGCCGGTGCCTTGGCCGGGTGGCGGCGGCGCAGCAGCAGACGTCGCGCCGGGAGCTCCACCATCTCGTAGAGAAGCCAGGACAGCCCGAGCGAGAGGGCGAACACGATCGCGGTGACCGCCGTCCCCGCCAGGGCACCGAAGTGCGGCTTGATGCCCAGCAGGTGCGTCCCGGCGCGCAGCACCAGCAGATGAACCATGTAGAAGGCGAAGGACAGCTCACCGAGCCGCACCATCCGCGGACCGCGCCACATCGACGGCAGGCCCTTCAGGTCCGCGTTCGCCGCCGCCGGGATCAGCAGGGTGAAGCCGATGATCGTGCACATGGTCGCCGAGTAGCCGAGCGGGGCCTGCGGGACCATGAAGTAGCCCACGATCGCCAGCGCGAGCGAGGCCTCCAGGCCGGGTCCGCGCCAGCGGCCGAGCAGGACCAGCCGCGCGGTGACCGCGCCGAGGACGAACTCGGGCAGCCGGGCGGCCGGGAACGAGTACAGCGCGTAGGTCCACCAGTGGTGGGCGTCCGCCCGGGAGATCACCACGATCGCCACCAGCGACAGCCCGCCCAGCGCGACCGAGCCGCGCACGCCGAGCCGGCGCAGCAGCAGGATCAGCAGCGGGAAGGAGGCGTAGAAGAAGGCCTCGCAGGCCAGCGACCAGCTGACCGGGTTGAGCGTCTGCCACCAGGGGCGCCACCAGGAGTGCAGCAGGAGGACATTGGCCACCGCCTGTTTCGGCGTCGGCTGTGCGTTGCTCTCCAGCGTGAGCGCCAGCAGGAACGCGAGGCCGACGGTGACGAGGTGGACCGGATAGATCCTGGCGACGCGCCGCCGCCAGAAGCCGAGCGCTCGGTCGTGCGGTCTTGCCGACCAGGTCAGCACGAAACCGGACAACACGAAGAAGAACGACACTCCGGTGGCGCCGGAGCTGAAAGCCCAGTACACCAGGCTGCCGCCGGTGCCACCGAAGTAGCCGAAGTTGTTCACGTGCAGTCCGAACACGAGCAGCGCCGCCATCCACCGCAGTCCCGTCAGGGACGGCAGTGAGGTGTTGGCGGCGCGAGGGGAGTCCCTGGCGGCGCTCTCGCCGTCAGGGGAGTGCGGCGTCGTCCGGATCGTCCGGGTCGTCGCCGTGGTCATCGAATCACCTGCCGCAGAGGATTGGCGTGGGGCATGAAGGGGAACGTTGCCCGTTCACCTCCGATCATGTGCGTCACATGGCAAACATCACACCGTTGCCGAACGACGCACCCCTCTGTATGCCACGGACGGCCGGACCCGTGCATCCCTACGGGTGACGACACGCCGTACTGTATTGATCGTCACAATTGGTATATACGAGTTGATACCGGGTGCCCGAAATCTCCGCATAATCAATGCAATGATCGGTAACGGGAAAGCGGCCCGTGTCGTCCCGCGGGCCGCTTTACAGGAAGGTAATTTCTAGGAAGGAATTACGCAGGAGAAACTACACGCGCAGTTCCTTTCTGATTCGCTCAAGCATGAACGCCGAGGACTCACGGGCCCGCTCCTCCCCGGCGAACACGCAGGCCGTGGCCACACCGTCGAACTTCAGCTCGCGCAGGCTGGAGCCCTCGTGGTGGAAGGAGTCCGCGATGTGCACGTGCTCCAGCCGGTCGCCCGCGAAGCGCACCATCGCCGCGATGTCCGCCGTCGGGTCCGCCCCCGGCAGATGGAAGGAGTGCGGGGCGCAGTACAGATGGTTCACCCACGGCTTGTTGATCGCACGGACCAGGTCGACCGCCGGGGCGTTCTCCTCGCGGAAGTCGTCCGGGTGAGCCTCCAGGTTCAGCGCGATCCCCTCACGCTCGAACAGCGGCAGCAGCTCCTCCGGCGAGCGCCGAACGCCGCCTCGCTCTCCGCGGCCCGGTCGGGACGGCCGTTGAACTCCGGGTTCATCAGCGGGCAGCCGAGGTCCGCGGTGATCTCGATCATCCGCTTCCAGTGGCGGACCGCCGCCTGCCGCTCCGTCTCCTCCGGCGAGGACCATCTGTACAGCGGCAGCACCGAGGACAGCTCGACGCCGTGCGTGCGCAGGGCCGTCCTCAGCTCCGCGATCCGCTCGGCGTCCGCCCGCGGATGCAGGAAGAACAGCATGAAGTCGGCACGCGGGGACAACTCGATGGACTCGTAGCCGAGTTCGGCCACCGTGCGCACCATGTCGTCGATCGGCAGGGCGCGGAACATGTACGGGTCGATGGCGATCTTCACGCGGCACCTCCGTAGAACGCGGGACGGTGCCTGAGATCCGTGGCGACGACACGGCCCGACCGGAGGGCCTCGACGGTCGCCGGGGTGATCGCGGTGGCGGCGTAGCCGTCCCAGGCCGAGGGCCCGGTGCGCTCGTCGCCCGCGGCCACGCCCGCGATCCACGCGCGGAACTCGGTGTCGAACGCGTCCACGAACCGCCCGACCCAGTCCGTCAGCACCTCGGTGCTGTGCTGTCCGGCCGTGCGCACCCCGACCGCGGCCGGGTCGGGCAGCCGCATCAGACCCTCCTCACCGACCGCCTCGCACTGCATGTCGTATCCGTACCGGCAGCTGACGAAGACCTCCAGATCGATACGAACGCCCTTGACGGTCTCGAACAACATGATCTGCGGGTCCTTCAGGTGCTCGAACCGCTTGCTCGTGGCGCGCGGGGTGACCACCTGAGCGGAGACGATCTCGTCGTCCAGCGGCCGGCGCAGCACGTCCACCTCGTGCACCGCCGTGTCCAGGGCGGCCATGCCGGAGGTGTAGGACTGCGGAACGGTCGGATTGCGGTGGGCGCAGTGCACGATCAGCGGCTGCCCGATCCGGCCCGCGTCGATGTCATGGTCATTCCTTCTGATGCCGATCGGCCTGACGACCGTACGACAGGGCGCCGGTCTGATGGTCGAACACGCGGTCCGGTTCGCCGTGGAGCGGCTGGAGAGGACGGAACTGCCCGGCCGGGAGGCCGAGTTGGATGCCAAGCTCGTCGTGCGGGGGACCAGCGGGCCGCCATCCGCGTGATCGTCTTCTGTGTCGCCGTCTCGCCCGTGCAGATCATGCGCAGTGCGGAGTGAGCCAGGCCGCCGCCTGCGACTTTCGGTGTCGGACCACCATCCTTGGACCCCGTGCCGTAGACCGTCGGCGGACGGTGCCGACGGGGTGTCGCCCGGCAGGGTGGCCGTATGCAGAGGACCAAGGGGATCAAGCGCGCACAGTTCCTGGCCGGTATGGCGTCCGCGGGGCTGGCCGCGGCCGCGCTGCCGTCGGCTCCGGCCCGGGCCGCCGAGGACCGCCCGGCCCGCGACGCGCGGCGCGGACTGCGCCACCGGGGCGTCGTGTACACCGTGGGGGAGAGCGAGACGCCGGGTACGGCGTTCAGTGCGGCCCGTATGCGCAAGGACATCCGGGCGATCAGGGACGAGCTGCACGCCGACACCGTGGACGTCACCGGGGACGGAGTGGAGCGCCTGACGGCCACGGCCGCCGAGGCGGCGGAACGGGGTCTGCGGGTCTGGCTCCAGCCGACCCTCGGTGACGTGCCCGAGCGGGACATCCTGGAACACCTGGCCGAGACCGGCCGGTTCGCGGAGCGGCTGCGCCGGCAGGGCGCCGCCGTCGACCTCAGTGTGGGCTGCGAGTTCTGGCTGTTCGTGCCCGGCATCGTCCCGGGCGCCGACGTCTACGAACGCATCCGCAACCTGCTCGACGGCACGGTGGACCCCGTGGCGATGCAGCGCCGTCTGGACCGCTTCACGGCGCGGGCGGCCGAGGTCGGCCGGTCCGTGTTCCGCGGCCGGCTCGCCTACGCCGCCGCACAGGACGACCAGGTCGACTGGCGCCTCTTCGACGTCGTGGGCATCGACTACTACTCGTACTTCCCCCACCGGGCCGACTACGTGCGGGAGTTGAGCCGCTATACGCGGTGGGGCAAGCCGGTGGCCGTCACCGAGTTCGGGACCTGTGCGTACGTCGGGGCGCCGAAGGCCGGTGGCATGGGGTGGGACATCGTGGACCGCGCCAAGGTGCCGCCGGAGATCAAGGGCGACCTGGTCCGCAGCGAGCGAACCCAGGCCGCCTACCTCACCCAACTCCTCGACGTCTTCGAGTCGTTGGGCCTGTACGCGGCGATGGCCTTCGAGTTCGTGACTCCCGACCTGCCGCACCGTCCGGGCGATCCGCGTCATGACCTGGACCTGGCGAGTTACGCGATCACCAGGACCGTCAAGGACCGCCCGGACGACCCCGCCTCCGGCTGGCACTGGGAACCGAAGGAGGCCTTCCACGCCCTGGCCCGCCGCTACGGGTACGCCGGGGCAGGGCACCGCCGTACCGCCGGGGCCTGACCTCGCACCGGCGGCACCTGACCTCGCGCGGGTGGCGGTGGACCTCGTACCGGCAGCGGCGGGCCACGTACCGGCCCGTCCGGGCGTCGACCCGCGCGGTCCCGGCTCACCCGTTCGGGCGATGTCCCGGCTTGCCGTCCGGCCCTGGGTGATCCGGGGCCGGATGATGCGGGCATGCCCCCGACCGGCCCCCGGACCGCCCCAGCCCGCCGCGCCGGGCGGCGTCATGTGCATGTTCGCGCCACCCTCCTTCGCGCCTGTGTCGGTGCACATGCCGGCCCGAAGAGCGACGCGAAAGCAAACGCGAGAAGGACCGCGAAGGCAGGCGCGACGGCGGCTGACGCCCAGGTGACCGGCGGTCTGCGGAGCGCAACCAAAATTGCACTGCTCGTTTTCTTGAACCCTTCGTGTTTTTGAGGGTAGGTTCGGCCTCATGACCGCCTCCCCGACCCCGACCACCGCCGAGGAGCTCCGCGGTGCCGGCCTGCGCGTGACGGCAGCCCGCGTCGCGCTGCTGGAGACCGTCCGGGACGGCGACCACCTCGGCGTCGAGGCGATCGCCTCCGGGGTCCGTGCCCGCGTTGGCCACATCTCCCTGCAAGCCGTCTACGAGGCTCTTCACGCCCTGACCGCGGCGGGTCTGGTCCGCCGTATCGAGCCGGCCGGACACCCGGCCCGGTTCGAGGGGCGTGTGGGTGACAACCACCATCACATCGTGTGCCGGTCGTGCGGTGCCGTCGTCGACGTCGACTGCGCCGTCGGCGACGCGCCCTGTCTGACCGCCGCCGACGACAGCGGCTTCGCCATCGAGGAGGCCGAGGTCGTCTACTGGGGCACCTGCCCCGACTGTTCCACCGGCCGCAGTTCCTGAGCACCGAGTTCCGCACAGTTCGGAAGGAATGCCATGACTGAGAACATCGACGCCAACGTCGCAGACGCGAAGGCGGAGGGCGGCTGCCCGGTCGCCCATGGCCGCGCCGCGCACCCGACCCAGGGCGGTGGCAACCGCCAGTGGTGGCCGGAGCGGCTCAACCTGAAGATCCTTGCCAAGAACCCGGCCGTGGCCAACCCGCTCGGCGAGGACTTCGACTACCGCGAGGCCTTCAACTCCCTGGACCTCGCCGCGGTGAAGCGTGACATCGCGGAGGTGCTCACCACCTCGCAGGACTGGTGGCCCGCCGACTTCGGCAACTACGGCCCGCTCATGATCCGTATGGCCTGGCACAGCGCCGGTACGTACCGCATCAGCGACGGCCGCGGCGGTGCCGGCGGCGGCCAGCAGCGCTTCGCCCCGATCAACAGCTGGCCGGACAACGCGAGCCTGGACAAGGCCCGCCGTCTGCTGTGGCCGGTCAAGAAGAAGTACGGCAAGTCCATTTCCTGGGCCGACCTGATGATCCTCACGGGCAATGTGGCGCTGGAGACGATGGGCTTCAAGACCTTCGGCTTCGCCGGCGGCCGCGTCGACGAGTGGGAGCCCGACGAGGACGTCTACTGGGGTCCCGAGACCGTCTGGCTGGACGACAAGCGCTACAGCGGCGACCGCGAGCTGGAGAACCCGCTCGCCGCCGTCCAGATGGGCCTGATCTACGTCAACCCCGAGGGCCCGAACGGCAACCCGGACCCGATCGCCGCGGCCCGCGACATCCGTGAGACCTTCCGCCGGATGGCGATGAACGACGAGGAGACCGTCGCCCTCATCGCCGGTGGCCACACCTTCGGCAAGACTCACGGAGCCGGCCCGGCGGACAACGTCGGCGCCGACCCCGAGGCCGCCCCGCTGGAGCAGATGGGCCTCGGCTGGAAGTCCAGCTACGGCACGGGCGTCGGCAAGGACGCGATCACCAGTGGCCTGGAGGTCACCTGGACCGAGACGCCGACCCAGTGGAGCAACAACTTCTTCAAGAACCTCTTCGAGTACGAGTACGAGCTGACGCAGAGCCCGGCCGGCGCCAACCAGTGGGTGGCCAAGGACGCCGAGGCGATCGTCCCGAACGCGTTCGACGCGTCGAAGAAGCAGCGTCCGACGATGCTCACCACCGACCTGTCGCTGCGCTTCGACCCGATCTACGAGCCGATCTCGCGCCGCTTCTACGAGAACCCCGAGGAGTTCGCGGACGCCTTCGCCCGCGCCTGGTACAAGCTGACGCACCGCGACATGGGCCCGATCGTCCGCTACCTCGGCCCGGAGGTGCCCGGCGAGGAGCTGCTGTGGCAGGACCCGCTGCCGCAGCGCACCGGTGAGCCGATCGACGCCGCGGACGTCGCCTCCCTCAAGGAGGAGATCCTCGGCTCGGACCTCACGGTCTCGCAGCTGGTCTCCGCCGCCTGGGCGGCTGCCTCCTCCTTCCGCGGCAGCGACAAGCGCGGCGGCGCCAACGGCGGCCGCATCCGCCTGGAGCCGCAGCGGAACTGGGAGGTCAACAACCCGGACGAGCTGGCCCACGTGCTGCGCGTCCTGGAGGGCGTCCAGGAGTCCTTCAACACCAAGGGCGGCAAGCAGGTCTCGCTGGCCGACCTGGTCGTGCTCGCGGGCTCCGCGGCCGTCGAGAAGGCGGCCAAGGACGGCGGTGTCGAGATCGAGGTGCCGTTCACGGCGGGCCGTGTCGACGCCTCGCAGGAGCAGACGGACGTCGAGTCGTTCGCCGCGCTGGAGCCGGCCGCCGACGGCTTCCGCAACTACGTCGGCAAGGGCAACCGCCTGCCGGCCGAGTTCCTGCTGGTGGACAAGGCGAACCTGCTCCGGCTGAGCGCGCCCGAGCTGACCGTCCTCGTCGGCGGTCTGCGCGTCCTCGGCGCCAACCACAACGGCTCCAAGCACGGTGTCTTCACCGACCGGCCGGGCACGCTGACGAACGACTTCTTCGTCAACCTGCTCGACCTGGACACCGAGTGGAAGTCGACCTCCTCCGCGCAGGACGAGTTCGAGGGCCGCGACGCCTCCGGCGCCGTCAAGTGGACCGGCACCCGCGCCGACCTGGTCTTCGGCTCGAACTCCGAGCTGCGGGCCGTCGCCGAGGTGTACGCCAGCGACGACGCGAAGGAGAAGTTCGTCAAGGACTTCGTCGCCGCGTGGGTCAAGGTCATGAACGCGGACCGGTACGACCTCGTCTGAGGCTGATCCGGCTCGCCTGAACAGCGCGACGGGACGTCCGGGCCCGCCCATCAGGGCGGACCCGGACGTCCCGTCCGTTTCCCGGTGCGTCAGCGGCCGAGGACCGCCACGCCCGCCTGCGCGTACCGCTCGTCCAGATCACCGGACGGCGCCCCCGCGACCCCGATGCCCGCGACCGGGACACCCTCGGCGGTCACCGGGGCGCCGCCCGCGAGGAACAGCGTGCCCGGGATGTCCTTCAGCGTCGGCGCCTGCTCCAGCCGCCTGGCCAGCTCCGAGGTGGGCGCGTTCCAGGACACGGCGGTGTACGCCTTGCGCTCGGCGGACTCGTACGACTGCGGGCCCGCCCCGTCCCCGCGCAGGGTGACCAGGGCGTTGCCGTTGCGGTCGACGACGGCCACGGAGACCTGCCGGCCCTCCTTCGCTGCGGCGTCCAGCGCGGCCCGCGCCGCCTTCTCGGCCGCGGCCAGCGTCAGATGCGTGCTCCGGGTGAGGTCCCCGCCGCGGACCGCCACCGGAGCGGCGGCGGAGGCGGCGGAGGCGGTGCCGGTGGAGTCGGCGGCGTTGGCGGCGACCGTACCGACGACGCCCGCGCCGATCACGGCGAGAGCGGTACCGCCGACGAGGACACGGGTACGGCGGGAGGGCTTCCTGCGGCTGGACATGACGAGCAACCTTCCTGTGCGGGTGAGTCGGGGGAACCGGGTCCGGACCAGGTCCGCAACCGCTTCCGCCATCGATCCTCGGCCCGGAGCCGCCCGCACCCCGTCGCCGGACCGGTCGTCCCCGGGGTCATCCGATCGGATGACCCCGCATGCGCAGGACCAGGGAACAATGGAAGGTGTTTGCCCAGTTCAGAGCGGTGTCCAGGGAGGTGTCGGCAGGTGACCGGAGAGGCATCGGCAGCCCCCGTACCCGAGCGGGACGACACCCGTGCCCTCACCGTCGTCATGCACACGGCGTTCTTCGTGCTGCTGGCCGCCTCCCTCGCCCGGTACCTGGCCCGGCACGCCGAAGGGCCCCACACCCCCTGGATCATCGCCCTGTCCGTGCTGCTGGCGGTGCTCTACGTCCTCGGTCCCGCCCTCGGCACCCGCCCCACCCCGCGCCGGCTGACCTGGCTCGCGCTCGTCGTCGCGACGTGGGCCCTCCTCGTCGTCCTGGCGCCGAGCTTCGCCTGGTGCGCGGTCCCGCTGTTCTACACCGGCCTGCGCACCCTCCCGCCGCGCGCCGCGCTCTCGCTGGTGGCGCTGCTGACGGCCCTCGCGGTGGCCGCCCAGCTCAGCCTGGCCGGCTGGCCCGACCCGAACGTGCTGCTCGCACCGCCGGCCGTGGCGGCCATCGCCGCGACCGTGTTCGTCGTCATGCAGCGCCAGGCCGCCCGCCGGGACGCCCTGATCGACGACCTGGTCCGCACCCGGCGCGACCTCGCCGCCACCGAGCGGCGCGAGGGCACCCTCGCCGAACGCGAACGGCTCGCCCGCGAGATCCACGACACCCTCGCCCAGGGCCTGTCCAGCCAGCGGATGCTGCTCCAGGCCGCCGACCGGCTGTGGGACACCGCGCCCGGCACCGCCCGGGACCACGTCCGTACGGCGGCGGCGATCGCCGAACGCAGCCTCGCCGAGGCGCGCCGCTTCGTCCACGACCTCACCCCGGCCGACCTCGCGGAGGGCGGCGGCCTGCTCCAGGCCCTGCGCGCCGTCGCCGAGCGCGAGACGACCCGCGCGCTCACCGTCCGTGTCCAGAGCGAGGGCACCCCGCCCGACCCGCTCCCCGCCCCCGTCGAGTCGGCCCTGCTGCGCATCGCCCAGGGCGCCCTCGCCAACGTCCGCGAACACGCGCACGCCACGACCGCCACCCTCACGCTGACCTGCCTGGACGACGAGATCGTCCTGGACGTCACGGACGACGGCCAGGGCTTCGACCCGCACGGGCGGGCGATCCGCGAAGCCACGACGGACGAACAGCGCGGCCACGGCCTGCCCGCCATCCGCGCCCGCCTGCGCCAGCTGGGCGGCACCCTCACCATCGAGTCGGCACCGGGCGAGGGCACCGTCCTGTCGGCGGCGATCCCCCTGGAGCCCCGATGACCACCCGCCCGCAGCCGGCCGCCCCGGCGCCGGTCCGCATCCTCGTCTGCGACGACCACGCCGTCGTACGCGCCGGGCTGCTGGCCCTGCTGCACAGCGCCCCCGGCATCGAGGTCGTGGGCGAGGCGGGCAGCGGCGAGGAAGCCCTCGCCCTGGCCCGCAGGACCACTCCCGACGTCGTCCTGATGGACCTGCAACTCGGCGCGGGCATCGACGGCGTGGAGACCACCCGCCGCCTGCGCACCCTCACCCCCGCCCCGCACGTGCTGGTCCTCACCACCTACGACACCGACGCCGACGTCACCCGCGCCGTCGAGGCGGGCGCCACCGGCTACCTCCTCAAGGCGGAACGCGCCGAGGACCTCTTCACAGCGATCCACGCGGCGGCCCAGGGCCGCCCGGCCCTCTCCCCGCCCGTGGCCGACCGCGTCATGTCCCGCCTGCGCAACCCCCGCCCCGCGCTCACCCCGCGCGAACGCGACATCCTCGCCCACCTCTCCCAGGGTCTGCCCAACCACGCCATCGCCAAGGCCCTCTACATCAGCGAGGCCACGGTCAAGACCCACCTGCGCCGCATCTACGACAAGCTGGGCGTGGACACGAGGGCGGGGGCGGTGGCCGTGGCGAAGGAACAACGACTGCTGTCGTGAACGGTCCCCGGCGCACCGACGGCGCTGTCGCGGACCGCACCCCTCACCCGCCTTGCCCTCTCACCCCCGCAGCGCCTCGAACGCCGTCCTGCCCGCGACACCGATCGCCCAGTCGACGTCCGCGGCGACACCCGCCCGACGCCCGGCGCGCGAGAGGGCCGCGATCGCCACCCGGTCCCCCGACGCCGCCTCCACCACCCCGATCTCGTGCCGCAGATGGAGAAACGTCCCGGTCTTCCCGCTCCACCGCAACGTGTCCGCCCGCAACTCGCTCGCCAGCCGCTGGGTGAAGACCTGCAACCCCATCAGCCGCCGCAACTCCGCCGTCGCCGCGGGAGCGGAGATCTCGTCGCACCAGACGCGCCGCAGCAGCTCCACGAGCGCCGCCGCGGAGCCGGCGTTGGCACGGGCCGGGTCCAGGGTCTCGATGGTCTGCCGGTCCGTGCCGTCGTCCCGGACCGCCAGCTCCAGCGCGAGGGAGAAGTCGTTGCCGGCGGCGCCCGCCGCGCACTCGTACATGTGGTTCATCCGGTGCCGCATCCGCAGCTCCCCGCACCCCCAGGCGCGCAGCCGCGCGTCCACCTCCGCCACCGGCACCAGATCGAGCAGGGCGTCCGCGGCGGCGTTGTCGCTCACCGACAGCATCGACAACAGCAGGTCGCCGACGGCCACCGTCGCCGGGTACCGGAACGCCGCCAGCCCGGTGGGGCCGACGCTGGTGCGGGCCGGGTCGAGAGTCACCGGGTGTCCGGGGTCGAGGTCCCCGGCCGCGATCCGGTCCAGCACGACGAGCGCGAGCGGGACCTTCACCACGGACGCCAGCGGCGTCAACTCCTGTACGTCGAAACCGAGTTGGTCGCCTGTGTCGAGATTGCGGGCGAGGAACGAACCCCGTACACCGAGCGCCGCCCAGTCCGCGGCGATGGCCTCGGCCACGTCCGTCAGCGCGCCGCCGTCGCCCACGTACACCACCGCCGCGCTCATCCGCGTGCCGCCAGCCGCACCGGGAGGTCATCCGCCGTGGCGAGCCCGGACCGCGGCCCGCCCGCCCCGTCACCGGTGGCCCCCACGGCCGCTGCCAGCAGCCCCGCCAGCCAGCCCGGCACCGCCGCCGAACCGCCCCGCTCCGCGGCCGCGGCCATCTCGTAGCCCCGGTGCAGCGACCGGTCGGCCAGCGGCATCCAGTCGGCCCCGTTCTGCCGCGCGAACGGCTCGGCGCACAGCAGCAGCGCCCGGTCCGCCAGGGTCTCGGCGAGCGCGGCGGCCGCGGACCCGGCCGGCCGCAACCGGCCCGGAGGCAGGCCAGCCCGGGCCACGGCACGCTCCAACCGGTCCTCGTGGTACGGCACTTGGTCCTCCGGCAGGGTCAGCACCGGCGACGCGGCGACAGGCCGGCCGCCGCGGGCACGGCGCGGCCGCAGCTCCTCCAGATGGAGCACGCGCCGGGAGCCCCCGAGGGGCAGATCCGCGGCGTCCGGCGCCGCGGCCACCCCCAGCGGCACCCGCAGCGCGCCCTGTTCCGGCGGCACCCGCACCAGCGCGTAGGCGAGCGAACCGTCGGACAGGCCCGACAGCCTTTCCTGAGGCGGCAGTTCACGTACGCCGAAGGTCACTCCGCGCTCGGCGCCGGCCCGGATGGCGCGGGCCAGTGCCGCCGGGGCGCAGTGCGCGGGCACCCCGACGGCGCGCACCCGGCCCCGCCCGGCCGTCTCGGCGACCTGCCGCAGCCGCTGGGCCCGGTCCAGTACGTCACGCGCGTACGGCAGCAGCAGCACCCCCAGCTCGGTGGTGGTGATCTGGCGCCGGGAGCGGTCGAACAGCAGGCCGCCGAAGTGGTCCTCCAGCGTCTTGATACGGCGGCTGAGCAGGGGCTGGGCGATGCCGAGCCGGTCGGCCGCCCGGGAGAAGCTCGCCTCGTCCGCCGTCGCGACGTACGCGTCCAGATGCGCCAGGAGATCCATCCCGCACTCATATCAATAAGGCATGAGGTGTTCAAAGTTCCCTCTTGGACATGAGTGCTGTCCGGCTGTTTCGCTGTCCCCGTCGAAGATCCAGGAAGCCGGCGACGGCTCGACCGGGAGGACTGTTCCCATGACCCGCCCCGACCACCCCGACCACCTGCACACCCTGGCCCGGCGCGGCCTGTTCAGGGCGGGCGTCGCCGTCACCACTGCCGCCGTGACGGCCGGCGCCCTCTCCGCCCCCGCCGCGTCGGCGGCGCCCCGTGCCCAACAAGTCGATCGTCAGGCCGAGTTGAGCGAACTGGAACAACGGCACGGTGCCCGGCTCGGGGTGTTCGCCCGCAACCTGCGCACCGGTCGGACGGTGTCGTACCGGGCGGGGGAGCGGTTCGCGATGTGTTCCACGTTCAAGGCGTTCGCCGCCGCGGCCGTCCTGCGCGACCACGGCGACTGCGCCCCGCCGGACAAGGTGGTCCACTATCCCCCGCACGACATCCTGCCCAACTCGCCGCGCACCGCCGAGCACGTGGACACGGGCATGACGGTCGCGGACCTGTGCGCGGCGGCGATCCAGTACAGCGACAACGCGGCGGGCAACCTGCTGCTGCGCGAGATCGGCGGTCCGGCCGGACTCACCCGCTTCTTCCGCTCGCTCGGCGACGAGGTGAGCCGGCTCGACCGGTGGGAGACGGACCTGGGTAGCGCGATCCCCGGCGACCTGCGCGACACCACGACCGCCGAGGCGCTCTGCGGCAGCTTCGCACGGCTGACGCTCGGCCGCGCGCTCGCGCGGGCCGACCGGGCGCGGCTCGTCGGCTGGCTGAAGGGCAACACCACCAGCGGCGCGCGGTTCGGCGCGGGGCTCCCGCGCGACTGGGTCCTCGCGGACAAGACCGGCACCGGTGACTACGGCACCGCCAACGACATCGGCGTGGCCTGGACGACCCGCGGGACCCCGCTGCTGCTGACCGTACTGTCGGCCAAGAGCGCTCAGGACGCTCCGGCGGACGACGCGCTCGTCGCCGAGGCGGCACGCATCCTGGCCGGCGCGCTCGCCCCGGGCGAGTAGCCGCGGCGGCCGCCGCTCCTCGCACATGCCGTTCTGTCATGTGAATTTAAATCATGTACATGACCGTCGACGCATGCATGGCTGCTCTCTGGCGTCGTGAAGGCGGGACGGGGAAAGCGCTTTCCCCCCTGCCTTCACGATGCCAGCCCGGCAGCGGAGTTCACCCCCTCGGTTCGCCCGAATCCCGTACTGCCTAGGCAGACTTGAGGAGACAAGCCGATGCAACTCAGGCCAGCCGCCGCGTGCGCCGGTCTGCTCGCCGGCACGCTCGCCGCGTTCTCCGGTACCACGCCACAGGCAGCGACCACCGGTGCGCAAGCCGCCGGTGCCGCCACCGTGCTCTACGTGTCGCCGAGCGGCACCGACAGCGCGGCCGGCACCCAGTCGGCGCCGACCACGCTCACCTCGGCCATGGGCCGGATCGCCGCCGGTGGCACGATCTACCTGCGCGGGGGCACGTACAGCTACTCCTCCACGGTCACGATCCCGGCCGGGAGCAACGGCACCTCCGGTGCCCGCACCACGCTGTCCGCCTACCCGGGGGAGACCCCGGTGCTCAACTTCTCGGGCCAGAGCGCGAGTTCGTCGAACCGCGGGATCCAGCTCAACGCGAACTACTGGCACCTCTACGGCCTCACGGTCGAGCACGCCGGGGACAACGGGATCTACGTCGGCGGCAGCAACAACGTCATCGAGCGGGTGGTGACCGCCTACAACCGGGACACGGGCCTTCAGCTCGGCCGGATCGGCTCAAGCACACCGAGCAGCCAGTGGCCGTCGAACAACCTGGTCGTCAGCTCGGAGTCGCACGACAACATGGACTCCACCGGCGAGAACGCCGACGGCTTCGCCTCCAAGCTCACCACCGGCACCGGGAACGTCTTCCGCTACGACGTCTCCCACAACAACATCGACGACGGCCGGGACCTCTACACCAAGAACGACACCGGTGCCATCGGCCCGGTGACCATCGAGTACTCCCTGTCGTACGGCAACGGGACGCTCACCGACGGCACCACGAACCCCAACGGCGACCGCAACGGCTACAAGCTCGGCGGCGGCATCGCGGTCGATCACGTCGTGCGGCACGACATCGCCTACCGGAACGGCCACCACGGGTTCACCTACAACGGCAACCCGGGCACGATGGCGATTTCCGGCAATGCGAGCATCGACAACACCGAGCGCAACTTCTCCTTCGACAAGGGGACTTCGGTGTTCCGGAGCAACACCTCGTGCCGCTTCGCCGTCAGCGGCTCGAACGACGAGATCTCCGGCGACTCCGACAGCTCCAACCAGTTCTACAGCGGGACGAACGGCTCCCGCTGCTCCTCGTACTCCGGGTCCCTCGGCTGGTCCTTCGCCTCGGACGGCCACCTCGTGGTGACCTTCGGCGGCAAGGTCGTGACGCCGTAACGGCGCTACGGCCGCAGAGGTGTCCCGTCCGGCGGCACGGCCGGCAGCTTGTCCGGGTTGGTGACGAGGTAGACCGCGCGGACCCGTTCGCCGTCCGGGTCGAGGTCCATGACCATGACCGCGTGCGGGGAGCCGTCCTCGAACACCACCACGGCCGCGTCGCCGTTGACGTCCCGGTGACGGAACTCCAGTCCCGCCGCCGAGCGCGCGGCATAGCCGGTCAGGGCGCGGGCCACCTTGTCCCGGCCGCGGATCGGGCGGGGTGCCGCCTGCGCCTTGCCGCCGCCGTCCGTCCACAGGGTGGCCTCGGGCGCGAGGATCTCCAGCAGCGCTCCCAGATCACCGCCGAGCGCCGCGGCGACGAACCGCTGCGCTGCCTGCCGCCGGACCCGGGGACGGACCTCGTAGCGGGGGCGCCGGGCGCGCACCCGGGTACGGGCGCGGTGCGCGAGCTGCCGTACGGCCGCGGGGCTGCGGCCGAGGATGTCCGCGATCTCGGGGTGCGGGTAGCCGAACACCTCGTGCAGGACGAACACGGCGCGTTCCAGCGGGGTCAGGGTCTCCAGCACGACCAGCATCGCCAGCGAGACCGACTCGGTGCGCACGGCCTCTTCGGCGGCGTCCGCACCGGCCGCCGGGCTGCCGGGGCCGTCCGTGAGCAGGGGTTCGGGCAGCCACGGGCCGACGTAGGCCTCGCGCCGCCGGGCGATCCGGGCCCGCCGCGCGAGCGCGTGCCGCACGGCGATCCGCACCAGATAGGCGCGCGGATGCGTGATCTCCGCTGTCTGCCCGCCCTCCCCGCTGTCCCTGCCGCCCGTCCGGCCCGCCCAGGACAGCCAGGTCTCCTGGAGCACGTCCTCGGTGTCGGCGACGGTGCCCAGCATGTTGTACGCCACCGCGAACAGCAGCTCACGGTGGTCGAGGAAGGCCTGCGTGGCGGTGTCCGTCCCCGCGGGCGTCCGCCGGTCGGCCATGGCGTCCCCCTCTCCTCACGTCCTCACGTCGCCCTCGCGACGACTCTCCCCACCCAGAGGGCCGCGGTCCCCGGAGTGTGACATCGCGGGGCGGTCGTGTGCCGTAGGTCTCATCCCGCGCCGGGGCTGTCACACCCGCCGCCGTCCGGGCCCTCTCGGTCCACGGCAGCAGCACCCCGCAGCGAGGAGAAGCCCATGAAAATCGTCGTCTTCGGCGCGAACGGGCCGACCGGGAGGCAGGTCACCGCGCAGGCGACCGCCGCAGGTCACACCGTCACCGCCGTGACCCGGCACCCCGACGCCTTCCCGCCCGGCGGGCCCCGGCTGCGGATCGAGGCCGCCGACGTCCTGGACGCAACGGCGGTGGAGCGCGTCGTCGCGGGGCAGGACGGAGTGATCTCCGCCCTCGGCGTCCCGTACGGCCGGGCACCGGTCACCGTGTACTCGGCGGGCCTCACGCACATCACCCGGGCCATGACCCTGCACGGCGTCCGCCGTCTGGTGTGCGTCTCCTCCACCATCATGTTCGACGTGCCGGCGCCCGGTGAGGGAGTCTTCTTCCGGAAGGTGCTGGAGCCCTTCTTCGCCCGGGTCGTCGGGCGCACGGTCTACGACGACATGCGCCGGATGGAGAAGATCGTCGGGGCGAGCGACCGCGACTGGACGGTGCTGCGGCCCGCTGGTCTCTTCGACACCGACGCGGTGAGCGACTACCGGCTGGCGCCCGCCCGGCTGCCCGGACGGTTCACCTCCCGGGCGGACCTCGCGCACGCGCTGGTGCGCGAGGCCGTCGCCGGGGAGCATGTGCGGGCGTTTCTCGACGTCCGCACCACCGAGGGCACCCCGCGCCTCCTCGACATGATCAGGAAGGAGGCGTTCGGCGGGTGACGGTGGGCCCGGTCACGCCTTCGGCCAGCCCCCGTAGGGGACGGTGATCAGCTCCATGGCGTGACCGGCGGGATCCATGAAGTAGACGCCGCGGCCGCCGTCGTTGTGGTTGATCGCGTTCGGCTTCTGCCGGTGCGGGTCGGCGTAGTGCTCGATGCCGCGTTCCCTGATCTTCTGGTACGCGGCCTCGAACTCCTCCTCCGAGACGAGGAAGGCGTAGTGCTGCGTGGCGATCTGGCCCTCGGGGACGCTGGCGAAGTCCAGCGTGACGCCGTTGCTCAGGGCCACCGCGACGAACGGGCCCCACTCTCCCGCGATCTCCAGGCCGAGCAGCTCGGTGAAGAACTCGGCGGACTCCCGGTTGTCCCAGGCGTGGACGATGGTGTGGTTCAACTCGACGGACAAGGAATGCCTCCAGGGCATGTCCTGACACCTCCATGCCTCACCCGGTCGGTGACCGGCACGCGATGCCACTTCCGATCTTAGTCGGGTCGTCGCCGGTGCGTCGACGCCGGACGGGTCGGGCCGGCCCTTCCTCACCCGCCCCGGTGCACCACATGCCCGCCGGTCACCGTCAGTGCGACCGGGGCCGCGGCCAGCTCGTCGCCGGGGGCCCGTACGGGGTCCACGGCCAGCGCGGTGAGGTCGGCCCGGCAGCCGGGTGCGATCCGGCCGGCGACGTCCGACTCCCCGGCCGCCGCTGCCGCGTGGCTGGTGCAGCCCTCCAGCGCCTGCAGCGGGGTCAGGCCGGGCCGGTGCGCCGCGGCGCCCTTCGGCCGGCGGGCGGTGGCCAGGACGGCGCGGACGTCGTGGTGCGCGATGGGCCAGTCCGAGCCGAGGGCGAGGGTGGCGCCCGCCTCGCGCAGGTCCCGCAGCCGCCAGGCGCGCCCGGCCCGTTCGCCGCCCAGCCTGCGGGACCACTCGTCGGTGCCGTCGTCGCGCGTGTATCCGGTGTGCGGTGGCTGGAGCGAGGCCGCCACCCCCAACGCGGCGAAGCGGGGCAGGAGTTCGTCGGGAGCGGTCTCGACGTGCTCGATCCGGTGGGCGCCGTACCCGCCCGGCCCGAGGGAGGCGACGGTGTCCAGGACATGCCGTACGGCGGCGTCCCCGATGGCGTGCGTGGCCGTGCGCACACCGGCCGCGTGCACGGTGCGGACGGCCTCGGCGTAGGCCCGCGGGTCCGGCCAGAACGCGGCGGTGCCCTGCCCGTGGCAGTCGGGGTGCTCCAGCCACGCCGTGCCGCCCTCGACGGTGCCGTCCATGAAGAACTTGACCCCGCCGACCCGCCAGTGCCGCCCGCCCCGCCCCTGGAGCCGCACCAGCTCCCGCAGCGCGTCGGCGTCGGCACCCGGCATGCACCACGGCGCGAACCGCAGCCGCAGCGGCAGCACCGTCTCGCGCGCCACCGCCTCGACCAGGTCGAGGTCGCCGCCGTCCATCACATGGGCGCCGGTGAGTCCGGTCGCGGCCATGGCGGACAGCAACTCCAGCAGCCGGAACCGCCGTTCGGCGTGCGACGGCAGGGGCGCGCGGTCCGCCACCAGGTCCATCGCGGCATGCTCGACCAGATGGCCGGTGGGCCGTCCCGTCGCGTCGCACACCACCTCCGCGTGCTGGGCGAAGGCGCGCGGACCGGTCACCCCGGCGGCGGCCAGCGCGGCGGCACTGGCGAGCGCCGAGTGGCCGTCGTAGAGGCGGACGAAGGCCGGGGCGCCGTCGAGGACGTCCGCGATCAGGTCGTGATGGACCGGGCGGCCCTCGAACGCGTTGTGGTCGAGGCCGTACCCGAGGACCCAGCCCCCGATCCGCTCGGCCCGCGCCAGCGCCGCGCGCAGCCCGGCCAGGTCCGTCACACCGGACAGGTCCACACCCGTCGCCATGTCCAGCCCCCACACCGGATGGCTGTGCGCGTCGACCAGACCGGGCACGAGGTGCGCACCGTGCAGGTCGACGACCTCGGTGCCGGGCCCGCGCCAGTCCCGTACGTCGGCCGCCTCGCCGACCGCGGTGATCACCCCGTCGCGCACGGCGACCGCGCGGGCGGTGGGGCGGGCGGGATCGAGGGTGCGGACCTGGGCGCCGGTGAGGACGAGGTCGGCAGCGGGCATGGTGACAACTCCATTACGGATGGCGGGTGTTGACGGTGGTGGGGGTCAGTCGGCGGGTTCGGCGGCGAACCGCGCGTACACGTCCGGGCGGTGCCGGCGCAGCCACCGGGCCAGCGGCAGGCCGAGCAGGAAGACGGCCGGTGCCAGGACGACGAGGAGGGTGTTCACCGCCGGGGAGGCGCCGGTGAACAGGTCGATGTGGGCCACGACCAGCGTGATCGCGGTCGCCAGCAGCACGGCGGCGAGCACCGGTGCCACGACCGTGCGCACCCTGCCCTCCGTGTGGCGCACCCGCCGGAAGTAGCAGGGCACCGCGAGCGCCGCCAGCAACTGGAGCAGCAACAGGCCGATCATTCCCGGGGTGTTCACCCACAGGAGCAGTTGCTGGTACGGGTCGGCGTGCGCCGCCCAGAACGCGAGCACGACCACCGCGCCGAGCACGGTCTGGGCGAGACCGGCGAGGTAGGGGGAGCGGTGCCGGGGGTGGATCAGGCCGAGCCGGCGTGGCAGGACGCCCTCCTCGGCGAGGGCGAGGGCGTAGCGGTTGATGGCGTTGTGGAAGGCGAGCAGGGAGGCGATGACGCTGGTGACGATGAAGACGTGCATCAGGTCGGCGGCCCAGCCGCCCACATAGGTGGTGATCGCGGTGAAGAACAGCCCGGCCGGGTCCTTCCCGGCAGCGCGTACGACCTGGTCGTCGCCGAAGGCCTGGACGGCGATCCAGACGACGAACGCGTAGAACAGACCGAGGAATCCGACGGCGAGGTAGGTGGCGCGCGGGACGGTGCGCCCGGGGTCGCGGGCCTCGCGGCGGTAGATCACGGTCGACTCGAAGCCGGTGAACGCCGCGAAGGCGAAGGCGAGTACGGCCGCCATCCCGGGCACCAGCACGTGCGACGGCGCCAGCGACGCCGGGGACAGCCCGTGCGCGCCGCCCTTCACCAGCACCCCGCCCGCGAGCAGCACGAGTATGCCGGTCTCGGCGACGAGCAGCACGCCGAGCACCTTCGCCCCGAAGTCGATCGAGCGGTAGCCGCCGTAGCCGATGAGCAGGAGCCCGGCCAGCGAGACCGGCAGCCAGGGCACGTCGGCGCCGGTGAGGGTGTGCAGGGTGTCGCGGGCCGTGGTGGCGAGCAGGCCGTAGACGCCGATCTCCATGCCGTTGTAGCCGATCAGCGCGAGGAGGGCGGCGCCGATGCCGGCCGGCCGGCCGAGGCCCCGGGTGATGTAGGCGTAGAAGGCGCCGCCGCTGGTCACATGGCGGCTCATGGTGGTGAAGCCGACGGCGAAGACGGCGAGGGTGAGCCCGGCGAGCAGGTAGCCGACGGGCGCGCCGATCCCGCCGAGCAGGATCGCGAGCGGGGCGACCCCGGCCATGACGGTCAGGGGCGCGGCGGCGGAGACGACGAAGAAGGCGATGTCGGCGGTGCCGAGGGAACCGGGCCGGAGGCCGGGCGCGCCGGACGGCGCCCGCTCCTCGGGGAGGTCCTCCGGGAGTTCCGAGGTGGACACGGACATGCGGGGGAGCCCTTCTGGCGGCGGAGGGGAGGGGGTCCCGGTGGTGGGGCGTCCGGGTTCGCGGGCGCCGGCGGGCGCGACGGGGTGGGCGGGGCGCGCCGGCGTCTCCCGGTGCCCGAGAGGGATGGCGGGCGCCCGGAGCCGTAAACCTAAAGGCTTTCGGTTTTCGCAATGTAACCTGCCGTTGGGCATCCGGGAAGACCCCGGGCGGACCTCAGGGAGAGACGACGACCATGGGACGGCCGCGCACACCGCTCCTCGACCGCGAGCGCATCACCACGACGGCGCTCCAACTGATCGACGAGAGCGGCGACTTCAGCGTCCCGCAGATCGCCCGTCGGCTCGGCGCCCAGACCGGCTCGGTGTACCACCATGTGGACGGCCGCGACGGCATAGTGGAACTGCTGCGCGAGCGCGTCGCTTCGGCGATCGATCCGGGCACCCTGGAGCTGACTCCGTGGGACGGGGCCCTGGAGGCCTGGGCCCGCTCCTACCGCGCCGCCTTCGCCGCGCACCCCCGGGCCATCCCGCTGCTCATGACCTCGCCGGTCCGTGCGCCCCGGGTCCTCGCGCAGTACGAGCGTGCGGTGAGCCTGCTGCTCGCGGCCGGTTTCGGCCATGCGCAGATCATGCCGCTGATCATCGCCCTGGAGAACCTGGTGCTGGGCTCCGCCCTCGACCTCGCCGCGCCGGAGACCATGTGGGAGCTGACGGACCACGCGCCGACCCCGCGCCTCGCGCAGGTGCTCGCCGCGGTGGGCGAGGGCCGTGCCGACCGTGCCTTCGAGGTGGGGCTGACGGCGTTCCTGAACCACGCGCGGGCGCTGCGCGAGGACGGCTGAGGGCGCTTCGCGAGCGTGGTTACCGGCGAGTTTCCCAGTACCGCCAGTAACATGATCACCTTGGCTCCGGTGTTACTCGTCAGTCAACCAGGCGTCGTCCCGCGTGACGCGCCCTGCCCGGAGATCTCCATGTCCTCTTCCCACGAAGCGCTGGAAAACGCGCGCCTCACCTATGAGCAGCACGTGCGGACGTGCCGTCAGTGCCAGGCCGACGGTGCCGCCTGTGCCGTGGCCAAGCTTCACCTGCGGGCCTACAACAACGCCCGCAGGGAGCACATGCGGTCGGGCGGACAGGGCATCGCGACCGGCTGAGCAGTTCTGCCTGACGTCACGTCAGGTGTCGTACACCGCACGCACGTTGGCCCGCGGCCGCGGGGCGTGCCGGGCCGCCGGTCCACGGGCGAACGTGCGCAGGAGGTTCTCCGTGGTGCGGGTGACGAAGTCCCGGGTGCGGCCGTCCATCCCGTGGTCGCCGCCGAGCACGCCGGTCCCGGCCACCAGGCCCTCCACCCAGCGCATGGTCCCGGTCGCGAACACACCCGACCCGGCGGCGGTCGTGTAGTAGGCCGAGTCGCTGTGGCTGGGCCGCCCGCCGCACACCAGCGGCGAGTGCGCGGTGATCTCCAGCGGGCCGGGCGTCGGTGCGCCGGGCGTCACCCGGTCGTACTCGACGCCGACGAGATGCGCGAAGCCCTCGCCGGAGCGCACACCGGTGCCCTCGTACAGCCAGTGGTCGGCGGCCCGGACCGCATAGGGCGCGTCGACCGGATAGCCCTCGTAGAGCACCCCGGTCAGCGAGGACTCGGGGTCGGGCGCGGGCGGCAGGCGGTAGTCGGTGGTGACCAGCGCCGGCCGCGAGCCGTAGAGGGGATCGGCGCGGCAGTCGGACTTGTAGCAGACCACCGTACGGTCGTCCGCCCCGTCCCCCGCCGCGAGCCGGATCCGCCGGAAACACGTGTTGGCGCCGAGGAAGGCGATGTTGGTCCCCGCGTCCCGGGCCGCGGTGACATGGGCCCGCTGCTCGGGCGTCCAGTACTCGTCGTGCCCCAGGCAGACGACCGCGTGCGCGCCTCGCAGCACGCCCGGATCCCGGTGGACGTCGATGCCCGTGCTGTAGGCGAGCGGGACGCCCAGCCGCTCGGCCAGCACCACCAGCGCCCGCTCGTACACCAGGAACTTCTCGGCGCCGTCGGCGTCGTAGGGCCGGTCGAAGCTCACCGCGAGGGACCGCGTGGCGTACGCCCCGGACGCACCGGCGTACAGACTGCTGCCGCCCCAGCGGTTGTACGCCTGCCAGGTCGCCGGCGCGTGCAGCAGGACCGTACGGCCCGCACCCTCGGTGGAGCGGACGATCAGCGGCACGTACCGCTGGTGGCCGGTGTCCGCCTCCAGCCGCAGCAGATACGCGCCCTCCGGCCAGCCCGTGGTGTCCACGGTCAGTGCCGCCGGCCAGTCCGCGCGCACGGTGCGGGTGGCGGGCAGGACGCGCGGGGCCGGCCGGGCACGGCCGGGGATGCGCCGCGACGCCCAGATCCGGCGGGCCTGCCGGCCGCCGTACCAGCCGACCCGGAACGCGGACACCCGGAACGACGCGGCGGTGGTCGACACATGCAGCGCGAAGGTCTCGCCCGGGGTCACGCTCACCCGGTCCGCGTACCCGGCCACCGCGTCCGCCGGGCCCGTCGAGCCCAGCCGCCAGTCGGCCGTACCCGGCGCGTCCCGCTCCGACTCGGGGCGCAGTCGTCCGCCGGGGGAGGCGCCGGGGCGCGTGTGCGGAGGTGCGGCCGTGCACGCGGCGGCTGTGCCGAGGCCGAGGCCCGCGCACACGGTCAGGAAGCTCCGGCGGCCGAGACCGGAGCCGTCGCGCGCGGGTGTGGGGCCGGGTTCCAGGGCCACGTCACCTCCCGGATGCGCCCGTGCCGGATACGTCTGTGCCGGATACGTCCGATACATCCGTGCTCCAGCGTCCGGGAGCTCACCCGTCCGGCGCAACCGCAGGGCGGCGCCGACGCGGGAACGCCGGGGCCGGGTGCGTCCGTACGGGTGACGGCAGGTCCCGTCAGGTACGGAAGCCGACGTGCACGTGGTCGTGGTGGGTGGCGTCGCTGAAGAACTGGTCGGCGCCGCCGCCGGACAACAGCACCGGGCCGCCCACGTTGTACGACCCGGCGGCGGCCGCGTCCCGCATGAACCGCTCGATCAGGGAGCGCGGGGTCGCCGGGTCGACGACCGCGTGCCCGTCGATGCGCCACACGTCGAAGGCCCGCCCGCGCGGATGGTCGCTGGGCCGGCCGGTGCCGAACACGTCCAGCGGATGCCCGGAGCGGACCACGCTCACCTCCAGCCGGTACGTCCGCGCCAGCGCGAGCATCGCCTGCGCCACGCTGCTGTGCACCTGACCGCTGCGCAGGTCGGCCGCGGCGGCGGGCGGCAGCACGATCCGGTCGTCGGCCAGCGCCGCGCGGACGTCCGAGGCCAGTGAGCGGGCCGCAGGTCCGGGCCGCGCCGGATGCAGCGCGTCGACCGTCCAGGCACCCCCGGACGCGGAGAGCCGCACGTCGAGCGTCGTCCCGCCGGCCCGCACCGTGCCGCCGTGCCGGGTCCACTGCCGGCAGACCACCAGCACACTGGCGGACCGGGAGAGGATCCCGCCGTACTGGGCGTCCACGACCTGAAGGGCCGCCTGGTCGGCCGTCGGCAGCAGCGGGCCGGCCTGCCCGACGAGTCCGCTCGGCAGCCCGAGCGCCGCGACCCGCGCCCGGGCCGCCGCCGCTCCGCCCCGCCCGGCGGCCCAGGCGCCGATGGCCTCCACCAGTTGTACGGCCCGCAGCTTGGCCGCCGGCTGCACCTCGGCCGAGGTCGGACGCCAGGGTGTGGTGTGCGGCAGAGCGGAGGAGGCCGAGGCGGGTGACGGGGACGAGGAGGCGGGCGCGGGCCGCGATGCCGACGGTGCCGGTGTGCCGGACTGCCGCGCCGTGCGGGACGCAGGCTGCGGCGTGTGACGGGAGCAGCCCGCGACCGCGATGCCGGCCAGGGACACGAGTACGGCCCGGCGGCCGGGCGGGGGAGCCGCGGGCACGGGAGTGCGGGTCATACGGTCCAGTGTCCGCCGTGGGCGGGGCGTGGGCGAGGGCAGGCGCGGGTCCGGCTCGCGGCGGGACCCTGGAGCAGGCCGTCCCGCGTTGACGGGGTGGCCGGTCAACGTGCCGGGAACGGCGGCTCGTTGAGGAGTTCCAGCAAGGACTGCGCGCCCTGGGCGGCGACCGGGGGCGGGCCCGACGGGCCGGGGAAGACCCGGCCCCAGGACGCGGCACGGCTCAGGGCGCTCAGCCGCCACCCGAGCCGGGCCGCGCGCCGCAGGTCCGCCGGGGTGCGGCCGGGCCCCGCCCACGGCTCCAGATAGGCGTCGAGCAGCCGCGGCAGGACGTCCGGGCCGTACCGCGCCATCGCCTTCTCGGCGGGGATCCGCAGGCTGCAGAACGGGTGCGAGACGGCCGCGTCGCCCCAGTCGAAGAAGGTGAACCGGTCCGGCGCGGGCCGGAAGAGCTGGCCGTCGTGCAGGTCCGCGTGGTCGAGGGTGTCCTCGATGCCGAGGGACGCGAGTTCGGCACACCAGTGCGCGAGGCGGGGCCGCAGCCGCTCCAGCCGGGCGCGCGCCTGCGGTTCCAGCGCCGACGCCCCGGCGAGCAGCCGGTCGAAGACCTCGGGCAGAGCGGCGGTCCGGGCGCAGGGCACTCCCAGTCGCTCGATCTCGCCCGCGTACGGGACCAGCGCCCGCTGCATGCGCGCGTACTGGCCCAACAGCCGCTCCCAGACGAGCGGTTCGACCGCGGCCCGGGACAGCGCGGTCCGCAGCAGCTCGCCCCCGTCGGGCAGCAGCACCCACGCGCGCCCGGCGTCGACCGCCAGCGGCTCCAGCACGTGCTCCGGCACCCAGCGGGCCAGCGCGGCCGTCAGCGGGCCCTCGAAGGCACTGGCCGGCGGATTGGCCTTGAACCAGACCGCGCCCGGCCCCTCGGCACCACGCCCGTCGACGGGCACCCGCACCAGCACCGACCACGGTCGCAGCCGCACCGCGAGGTCACCGCTCACCCGCAGCCCTCGCTCGGCGAGCCGCTCCTTCACCCAGTCGAGCGCCGAGGCCCGCCAGGGCTCCTGCTCCCACGGAGTCACCGCGTCCGCGTAGGCTCCCCGGTCGACGGTGACCGAACGCCGTTGTCGCATCGTCACCACACCATCCCACCAGCACGAACGCCCCATGGCCAGCCATTTTCCCGCTCGGCCGCCGGTATGCGGACGCGCCCCCGGTCACCGACCGGGGGCGCGTCGTCATGCGATGGATCAGGCGCGCTGCTTGCGGCGCAGCGTCAGGTACGTGCCGGTCGCGCCCGCGGCCAGCAGGGCGCCCACGCCGAGGCCGACCGGGAGGGTCGGGAAGCCGGAGGCGTCCGTCGTGGCGGCGGCGTTCTGCATCGCCGGGCCCGGGGTGATGCTGGTGCTCACCGGGGCGACGTACCGGACCGGGCCGACGTGCTTGACCGACCCGTCGGAGTTCAGCAGCACCTGCTTGTCGTTCGGGTGCCGGAAGTCGAACATGCCGGACAGGGAGCCCGCCGTGGCGTCGAAGGAGTGGTCACCGATGCGGCCGGTCTTCCAGTTGTCCTCGATGAAGCGGGTGATGGACGCCTGGTCGGTCAGCGTGTGGTCGACCTTGTTCACCTTGCTGTACGGCGAGACGACGAGCAGCGGCTGCCGGGTGCCGGGGCCGCAGCGGTCGGCGTAACCGCCGGCGGCCTTCGGGCCCTTCTGGCAGGCGGGGCTGTCGGTCGCCTTGCCGTTGGAGGCGGTCGCGGAGTCCGTCGAGCCGTTCTTCGGGGTGACGTAGGCGTGGTCGTACCAGCCGTCGGAGTCGTCGTAGGCGACCACGATCGCGGTGGACTTCCACTGCGGCGAGCTCTGGATCGCGTTGATCTCGTTGACCAGGAAGTGCTGCTCGTCGGTCGGGTCCGAGTAGCCGGCGTGGCCGTCCTGGTACTCGCCGGCCTTCAGGAAGCTGACGGACGGGAGCTTGCCCGCCTTGAGCGCGGCGGAGAAGTCGGTCAGGTCGTAGTTGTGGTTGGCCTGACCGTTGTGGCCGATCTCGGAGACGGACTTCGGCGCCAGGTGGTGCGGGTTGGCCGTCGACTTGTAGTACGAGAACGGGTTGTGGTGCGGGCTGTAGTCCGACACGGCCGCGCCGCCCACGTTGGTGTGCGTGGTGTCGCACTTCGCGTACGAGCCGGACGCGCCGTTCCACGCGGTCGAGGGACGGAAGCCGCCCTGGAACCAGCCCCAGGTCACCTTCTTGCCGTTGAGCAGGTCACCGATGTTCCTGCCCTGCAGCGACGCCAGCGCGTTGGTGCTCGTGTGGTCCTTGCCGGAGCAGTCGTCCCAGGCCGGGTCGGGGTCGTTGATGACCGTGCCGACACCCTTGGCGTCGGGCGACTGGATGGCGTACGCGTCCGGCTTCGCGGTCTGCTGCCCGGTCTTGGGGTCGATGGAGACCGCGCCGTGCGTGTTGCCCGAGATCAGGTTCAGGGCACCCGGCGTGGACGGGCCGTAGTTCGAGCTGTAGGACCGGTCGCTCAGCGCGTAGTGCTGGGCGTAGTTCCACAGGCCGGTGACGGTGTTGCCGTCGTAGTAGTCCATCGCCAGGCCCGGCTCGCCGAACAGGCCGCCGCTGCACTTGTCGACCTCGGTGTTCTGCACGAACTGGTCGGCCTTGCCGCCGTTGTACGCGTACTGCTCGGCCCCGTACGAGTGGTTCTGGTCGCAGGTCATCGCCTGCGACGGCGAGAGCCGCTTCGGTGCGTACTGGTTCGGGTTCTTCGTCAGCAGACCCGCGTGGGCAAGGGTGTCGATGTCCTTGGGGGTGTTCTTCGACGCCGTGAACTTGGTGCCGTCGGTGTTGGCGGCCTTCGGGTAGGTCGCGAAGTAGTGGTCGAACGAGATGTTCTCGTCGAACAGCACGACCACGTGCTTGATCGGCGTGGCGGTCGAGGAATGCCCGCCGTGCGTCTCGGGCGCCGCGGCCCAACCGGGCGCGTTGCTGCCGAGCACGGTGAGCGCGGCGGCGCCCGCGAGCGCTCCCAGGCTCCGCATAGCGGCTCGTCTTCCTCTGCTGGCCATGATGGTCAACCCCTCCGGACAGAACGTCTGTACGTCGTACGAGCACGGATGCTGTGCCTGTCGCGCGGCGCGCCGGCGGAGCCATGATGGCCTGCGAGTGAACACCGAGTCATGGATGTTGGGGCAAAACTTGACTGTGTGTTGACCCTACGGGCCGCCAAGTTGTCCGGACAGGTTCGGCCGGGCGGAGCGCGGCGGGTTCAGCCGAGCAGGGCCCGTCCGTACCAGTCGGCCGCGTCCCGTACGCCGGGCAGGGCGAAGAAGTAGCCGCCGCCGAACGGCTTGATGTAGTCCGTCAACGGCTCGCCCGCCAGCCGGTGTTGCACGGTCTCGAACTGCCGCTTGAGGTCCTGCTGGTAGCAGCAGAACAGCAGGCCCATGTCGAGGTTGCCGTTGGCGTCCATGCCCCGGTCGTAGTTGTAGGCACGGCGCAGCAGGCGCTGGTCGGCGGTGGCGGGTGTGCGCGGGTTGGCCAGGCGGATGTGCGCGTCCAGCGGGATGACGTCACCCTTGGGGTCGTCCGCGTACTTCGGTGTGTCGTGCTCGTGGTCGCCGTCCAGCGGTGCGCCGGAGACCCGGGCGCGGCCGAACATCCGCTCCTGCTCGCCTAGCGAGACCCGGTCCCAGAACTCCACCAGCATGCGGATCAGCCGCACCACCTGATAGCTGCCGCCGACCGCCCACTCCGGCTCGCCCGCGCCCGTGCCGACCCAGATCAGCCGGTTCATCTCCCGGGCGCTCGTGGCGTCCGGGTTGGCGGTGCCGTCCTTGAAGCCCAGCAGGTTGCGCGGGGTGCCCGACGGGCGGGGCGGACTGCTGAAGCCGTCCAGCCGCCAGCGCACCTGGAGAGCGCCCCGGGTGTGCCGGGCGATGTCCCGCAGCGCGTGCAGCGTGGTGTCCGGGTCGTCGGCGTGCAGGTGCAGGCTGAGGTCGCCGTGGCACCAGTCCGCCCGGAGGTCGTCGTCCGGGAAGGCGGGCATCGCGGTCAGCCGCCGGGGCCTGCGGGCCGCGAGCCCGTACCGGTCGTCGAAGAGCGAGGCGCCGACGCCCACGGTGACGGCCAGCCGGCCTGCGGGCAGTCGGTCACCGAGGACCCCCGAGTCGGCGGGCGGACCGGTGATGCCGACGGGCGCCGGTGTTCCGCCGGCGGTGAGGAAGCGGGCCCGGTCGGTCAATGTGCGCAGCACGTCGGCGAGTTCGGCGCGCGACTCGGCGGTCACGTCCAGGGACGCGAAGACGCTGGTACGGCGCGGGGCGGCGATCGCCGATGCCTGGTGCACCCCGTGGAAGGGAGCGATCGCGTCCGGCGTGGCGGCGGTGGTCTCCGGTGCGGCCGCGGCACTCGTGGCGAGACCGGCCCCCGCCAGGGCGGCACCCCGCAGGAAGCCGCGCCGGGCCAGGCCGTCGGGTCGTCCGTCGCCGCTCACACGGTCCTCCGCGGGTCGCACAGGGTGGCCACCGACGCCAGTCGCTCCACCAGATCTCCGAGGACCGCGTCGCCCTGCTCCCGCTGGGCGCGGGTCAGTTCGTCGAGCGAGGTCCAGCCGTCACCCTTCCGGAAGCCGTCGAGGGTGTGCTGGGCCCGGTCCAACTCCTTGTCCAGGCCCGGCAGATCGGCGTACCGGGTGGTCAGCAGCGGGCGCAGCCGGGACAGCACCTCGCGGGTGCCGTCGAGGTTGGCGCGGGCGGTGGCGAGGTTGCTGCCGCTGCCGTAGTCGGTGCGGCCGGTCAGCTCGAACTGCACGGTGTTCTCCAGGATCTCGTGCGCGCGCAGCCCCAGTTGGGCCGGGTCCATCCGGGTCTGCGACCAAGTGTCGCGCAGCCCCGTCACGGCCTTGACCAGCGCCGTCGCCGGGGCGCGCAGCCCGTCGGCCGACTCGCCGTGCCACAGCCCGTACTCGATCCGGTGGAACCCGGCGAATCCCTTGTCGTGCACCCCGCCGGCGAGCCCCGCGTCCGTGCCGTTGACCTGCGCGTCCGCGTCCCCGAATGCGTCGTAGGCGGCCCCGAGGCGCTCGTACTCCAGATGTGCGGGCAGCCAGTCCGTGCGGGCGGTGGCGAGGTCGCCGCCGTCGATGTCCCGCTGCAGCCGCGTGGTCAGCCGGACGACGTCGTCGAGTCCGCCGCCGACCCACTTCTGGTAGGCGAGGGCGGGCGGGATGAGGTCGTGTTCGGTGACCGGGGCCGCACCCGGGCCGCGCTGCCCCGAAGCGATGTGCACGGTGGGCCCGGTGACCGCGTCGGCGTCGTCCGGGACGCACTTGAACGCGTACGCCCCCTTGCCCAGCCGCACGGTCAACTGCCGTGTCGTGCCGGGCCCGATGCCCTCCACCTCGCCGTACACCGCATGGCTGGCCGGATCTTCGAGATAGACCTCGGCGGCGCCGTCGGAGGAGTTGTGCAGATCGAAGGTGCGCACCCCGGGCCCGGGCCGGGTCCAGCCCCTGCCGCAGTGGCTCTGCGACACGTCGATCACGGTGTGCCGGGTCGCGTCGGCGCCGGTGTGGCCGCCGCCGGGCCCGTCCCCGGGGGACAGCGCCAGGGCCGTGCCCGCGAGGGCCACGGAGAGGGCGACGAACACGACGGGTGCCGTCCGGAGACGAACGGACCGCGTGCCGAGGCGAGGCAACGGCATGGCGAGCCTTTCCGGAACGACGTGTGCAGTGGCCTCATGGTAGGCGTCGCTCCGGATCCGAACAGCCGCACCCAGGAATCGGTGGCCAAGATTTCGCCCTGGGTTCACCAGGGTGTTCCCGGACGTGATCGCAGGCCATCGGGCGTGGCCGCCCGCTACGGCGGCCCGTCCAGCGGCCCGTCCAGCGGCCCGTCCAGCGGCCCGTTCAGCGGACCGGGAAGCCGAAGGAGTAGCCCTGCTGCTTCAGCTGCGGCAGCAGGATGCGCAGCGCGGCCACGGTCTGCGAGCGCTCGCCGCCCGCGTCGTGGAACAGGATCGTCGGGCCGTTGGACAGCTCGCCGCGGACGGTGGCCACGATGGTCTGGGTGCCCGGCCGCTCGAAGTCCTTGGAGTCCACGTTCCAGCCGAGCGGCCGCATCCCGTGCGCGGCGGCGAGCTCCCGGCTGTACGGCGTGAACGCACCGCCCGGGGCCCGGTAGTACATCGGCCGGACGCCACCGGACGCCTTGGTGATCTGCTGCTCGGCGTCCAGGATCTGCTGCGACTGGTAGGCCTCGGACTTCTTGTCCATCGTGGTGTCGTGCGACACCGTGTGGTCGCACAGCCGGTGCCCGGCCGCCACCACCTGGCGGACCAGGTCCGGGTGCGCCTGCGCCTGCGGGCCGATCATGCAGAACGTCGCCTTCACCCCGTTCTCGCGCAGCACTTGGAGCACCTGCGGGGTCCACACCGGGTCCGGACCGTCGTCGATGGTGATGTTGACCGCGTGCGCGCCGCCGTCCGAGGCGTGGGCGATGTCGGGGGACACGGTGACCGACGTCGGTGCGGTGTGCCGCGCCGAGGCACCCGGCGCCGCCGCCGCGCTGCCGCCCGACGACTGACCGGCCTGCGCGGTCCACACCGAGGTGGCGGCGGCGACCGCGGTCACGCCGACCGCCGCTGCGATCATCCGGCCGTACCAACCCCGCCCGTTGTGCCGCGCCATGTCCGCCCCTGTTCTGTTTCCGTGTCGTACCGCCGAGTTCCTGTGCACCTGTCAGGACGGGCCGGGTTGATCACGGGATCCCTCTGTTACCGATCACGGACAATTCCGGGGCGCTTCCGCGACAGAGCGGACCGAGCGTATATCCCCGAGCGGCACGCTCCCGCCTGCGCTACGGTGCCCGGATGCCTCTGTATCCGGAGCTCGAACCGTACGAGAACGGCATGCTCGACGTGGGCGACGGCAACCACGTCCACTGGGAGACCTGCGGCAACCCCGACGGCAAGCCCGCCGTCGTCCTGCACGGCGGCCCCGGGTCCGGCAGCACCCCGTACTTCCGGCGGCTGTTCGACCCGGCCGCCTACCGGATCGTCCTGCTCGACCAGCGCGGCAGCGGCCGCTCGATCCCGCACGCGAGCCGCCCCGACACCGACATGAGTGTCAACACGACGGGCCAACTCATCACCGATCTTGAGGAGTTGCGCCGTCACCTGGGCATCGACCGGTGGCTCGTGTGGGGTGTCTCCTTCGGGTCGGTGCTCGGACTGCGCTACGCCCAGACCCACCCGGGCGTCGTCTCGGAACTCGTGCTGACCGGGGTCGCCACCGGATCGGACGCCGAGGTCGAGCTGTTGACCCGGGGGCTCGGCCGGATCTTCCCCGAGGCCTTCGAACGGTTCCGGTCCGCGGTGCCCGAGGGCGAGCGCGACGGCAACCTCGCCGCCGCCTACAACCGGCTGCTCGAATCGCCCGACCCCGAGGTGCGGGAGCGCGCCGCACGGGCCTGGACCGACTGGGAGACGGCCGTGATCCCCGCACCGCCGCGCTCGGTCACCCGCTACGAAGACCCCGTGTTCCGCATGGGGTTCGCCCGCACCGTCACGCACTACTGGGGCAACGGCCACTTCCTCGGCGGGGGTGCGGGCGGGGGCGAGGCCGCGAGCGGCGACGGTGTGATCCTGCGCGACGCGCACCTGCTCAAGGGCATCCCCGGCACGCTCGTCCAGGGCGAACTCGACTTCGGCAACCTCCTCGGCATCGTCTGGCGGCTCCATCACGCCTGGCCCGACAGCGAGTTGGTGATCGTGGGCGACACCGGGCACAACGCCGGGGCGGCGGGCGTGGCCGAGGCGGTGGTGGCGGCCACCGACCGGTACGCCCGCGGCCCGGCGCCGGTCCGTCCCACGAGGAGGCACTGATGACGACACCACCGCCCCGACTGCGGCCGCTGCTCGACCAGTTCGACTTCGCCCGCGAGCGGCTCCTGCGCCGGCTGACCGGACCCGTCATGGACAGCGGCGACGGCACGGACACCCGGGTCGAACCCCTCACCGACGAGGAGTACTTCTGGGAACCCGTCCCCGGCTGCTGGTCCGTCCGCCGGCGCGCGGACGGGCCCGGACCCCGCGCGACCCTCCTGGCGGGCGGCGGCACCTGGGGGCGGGATGCCGCGGCCTACCCGCATCCGTGGCCGCCGCCGGTCACGACCCTCGCCTGGCGCCTGAGCCATCTCACCGAAATGCTGGCCCTCCGCACCGACCACACCGCCGGAAGCCGCTCGGCGACCCGGGAGGAGCATCCCGTCGACGGGGACGCCGCCGGGGCCGTCGCGGCCTTCGCGGACGGCGCCGCCGCCTGGCGTCAGGCCCTGCTGGGCGCGGACGACGCGGCCCTGGACACGGTGGGGTACTGCGGCTACCCGTACGGCAGCGACGCGGAGGAGCCGTTCCTCGACATCGTGTGGTGGGTCAACCAGGAAGTCCTGCACCACGGCGCCGAGATCGCGCTCCTGCGCGACCTCTACCGCGCGGGCCGGCCGGCGACCTGACCGCAGCACGCGGGGGCTCGGGGTCACACTTCCAGCGACACGTACAGCCGGGTGCCGCCCAGCCGGAAGCCGACCCTCCCGTACACGCGGCGCGAGCCGCCGCCCGAGTACTCCGGCCACACCGACCGCGTGCCCCGGCCGAGCGGGGGCGCGGCCGGGTCGTGGGTGACCGCGGCGGCGACGCCCCGGCCCCGGCGCGCCGGGACGGTGCCGACGCCCACCGCCTCCGCGGTGCCCCCGGCGGGCGCCGAGCGGACGGCCCCGCCGGCACAGCCGTCGGCCGCGTCGCGGGTCACCGCCGCCCTCCCCGGTGCGCCGCAGCCGTGCCGCGCCCTGCGGCGACGGCGGGAACTCACCGCCGAAGGCCTCGGAGAGCGCGGTGTGGTCCGCGTCGGCGCCGGGCCGCTCCGCCTCCGTACGGACCTCCGCGAGCGAGGCGGGCCGTGTGCGGGACAGGCGTCGCCCCGCCCGGCGCCTCGGTGGAGATCGTCCGCGCCGGCCGGGGCAGCCGGCCCCCGCTGTCCACCGGTTGCCTGCACACCGGCGGACAAGCACGCTCATAGTGGTGTAAGGGTGGAATCGATGGAACCAGCGCGACAGGGCGGCGCCGCATCGCCGGCGGTGAGACCGGGCGATCTGTTCGACGCGTCCACCGACGCGACCGCGGTGATCTCGGAACACGGCGTCGTGGTCGGCTGGACCCGCTGCGCGACGGCACTGCTCGGCTACCCGGAACGGGAGGTCGTCGGGCGCTCCGCCGCGCCCTTGCTGGCCATGCCCGAGGACCCGGCCCGGCTCGCCGGCATCGTGGAGCGGTGCCTCGCCGGAAACGGCTGGAGCGGGCGGATCACCGTACGCCACCGGGACGGCCGCGCCTTCGACGTCGAGCTGCGCGTCTCCGCCTCCTTCCGGGTGGGCGCGGACGCGTGCTTCCTGGTGTCGGCGCGGGAACGGCACCGGCAGTGGACCATGGGCCAGTCCGTCCTCGACGGTTTCCTCACCCGCTCCCCGGTCGGCATGGCCGTCATGGACCGCGAGCTGCGCTACGTGTGGCTGAACGACACCCTGGAGCACTTCGGCGGGGTGCCCCGTGAGGAGCGGCTGGGACGGCGCCTGAACGAGCTGCTCCCGGGACTTCAGGCAGAGGCCCTGGAGGGGCTGATGCGCAAGGTGTTCGCGACGGGACTGCCGGTCACCGACTACGAGTACGAGGGCTGGAGCTGGGCCGATCCGCACCGCCGGCACGCCTACTCGACCTCGTTCTTCCCCCTCGTCGACGCCGACGCCGCCATCACCGGCGTCTGCTACATGGTCCAGGACGTCACCGAGCGCTGGCACGCCCGGCAGTTGCTGACGCTGGTCAGCGAGGCCGGCACGAGCATCGGCCGGACGCTCGACGTGGTGGCCACCGCAGAGGAACTCGCCGACTTCGCCGTCCCCCGCTTCGCCGACTTCGTCGTGGTCGACCTGCTGGAGCCCGTGCTCAGCACCGAGGGCCACGGCGCCTGGCTGCCCGACGCCGGCCCCGCGCCCGCCAAGCCGCTGATGTGCCGCGCGGCGATGCGCTCGGTGCGCGAGGGCTGCCCCGAGGCCGTCGCCCAGGTCGGCGACACCGTCGACTTCGTCCCGCCGCCGTACGACGCGAACCTGCTGATCGACGGCGAACCGCTGCTCATCCCGGTCCTCGACCCCGCCGACGAGCAGTGGGTCACCCGGGAGCCCCTGCGGGCGGAGCGGATCCGGCAGTACGGCCTGCACTCGCTCATCGCCGCGCCGATGCGGGCCCGCAACACCGTCCTCGGCCTCACCACCTTCGCCCGCACCCTCAACCCGGTCTCCTTCGGCCCCGACGACGTCCTGGTCGCCCGCGAGCTGGTGGCCCGTGCGGCGGTGTGCGTGGACAACGCCCGCCGCTACACCAGGGAACACACCGCGGCCGTCACGCTCCAGCGCAGCCTGCTGCCCCCGACGCTGTCCGGCGGCACCGCACTCGACGTGGCCTCCACCTATCTGCCGGCGGACCTGTCCGGCGGCGTCGGCGGCGACTGGTTCGACGTGATCCCGCTGTCCGGCGCCCGGGTGGGCCTCGTCGTCGGCGACGTGGTCGGCCACGGCATCACCGCGGCGGCCAGCATGGGCCGGCTCCGGACGGCGGTGCAGACCCTCGCCGAGATGGAGATGCCCCCCGACGAAGTGCTCGCCCACCTCGACGACCTGGTGCTCCGGCTGAGCGACGCGGAGACCGCCGCCGGCGCGGCGGCCCGCTCCACGACCACCTTCATCGGCGCGACCTGCCTCTACGCCGTCTACGACCCGGTCAGCCGACGCTGCACGATGGCCCGGGCCGGGCACCCGCCGCCCGTGGTCGTCACCCCCGACGGCGAGGCCGGCTTCCCGGAGATCCCCGCCGGGCCTCCGCTCGGGCTGGGCGGCATGTCGTTCGAGGCCACCGAGATCGAACTGGCCGAGAACAGCCTGCTCGGGCTCTACACCGACGGCCTCATCGAGGGCCCCGACCACGACGTGGAGCGGGGCATGGCCCGCCTGTGCGCGGTCCTCGCCCGCACCGGGGACGACCTGGGCGCGCTGTGCGCGTCCGCCGTGCGGCAGCTCGTGCCCGTGCCCCAGCCCGACGACATCGCGCTCCTGCTCACCCGCACCCACGTCCTCGGCGCGGACCGGGTCGCCTCCTGGGAGGTGCCGCCCGACCCGGCCGCCGTCGGCGACCTGCGCGCCCGGGCCATCCGGCAGATGCGCGACTGGGGCCTGGAGGAGCTGGCCCTGACGACCGAGCTCGTGGTGAGCGAACTCGTCACCAACGCCATCCGCTACGCCGCACCGCCCATCCGCCTCCGGCTGCTCCACGACGCCCGCCTCACCTGCGAGGTCTCCGACGCCAGCAGCACCGCGCCCCGGCTGCGGCACGCCCGCAGCACCGACGAGGGCGGCCGCGGGCTCTTCCTGGTCGCCCAGCTCGCCCTGCGCTGGGGCGCCCGCTACACGGACCAGGGCAAGATCATCTGGGCCGAACAGGACATCCCGGATCCCCTCCCCGATCCGCCCCCTGACCCGTGATTTGCCTTGGAGTGGACTCCAGGCGCCAGACTGTCGCCGACGCGACATCCGTACCGGACATCCGTACCGGACATCCGTACCGAGAACAGAACAGGACGGCGGCAGCCGATGGCAGCGACCAGCGGGCAGGGACACCCCCTGCCGTACGACACCTACCGCGAGGCCGTCGCCCGCGAGACCCTGCGTTTCGCCGCGGCGGTCGAGGACGCCGACCTCGCGAGCGCCGTGCCGGCCTGCCCCGGCTGGACGCTCGCCGACCTCACCCGGCACGTGGGCTCCCTCCAGCGCTGGTTCGCCGCGCTGCTGACCCAGCGCGTGCAGGAGCCGCCGCGCAGCCGCGACGTGGAGCTGGGGCTACCCGAGGACGAGCGGGAGTGGCCCGGCTGGGTGGCCGCCGGGGAGCAGGCCGTCGCGGCCGTCCTGCGGGACACCGACCCCGAGGCGCCGATGTGGGTCTGGGGCGCGGACCGCCGCGCGGGGTTCTGGGCGCGCCGGATGCTCTTCGAGACGCTGGTGCACCGGGTCGACGCGGAGCAGGCCGTGGGCGGTCGGGCGGGTGCGGAGGCGGACATCGAGCCGGCCCTCGCGGCGGACGGCGTGGACGAGTTCCTGGTCAACCTGCCCTACGCGGGCCTCTTCGCCCCCGGTGTGACCAAGCTGCGCGGCGACGGCGAGACGCTCGCGTTCGTGAGCACGGACACCGGCGAGGAGTGGCGGGTGCGCCTGGACCCGGACGGGTTCCGCCCGGTGCCGCGGGAGGACGCCGAGGCGACGGCGGTCGTGCGCGCCCCGGCTGCCGGCCTCCTGCTGCTCCTCTACGGCCGCCGCTCGTACCAGGAGCCGGGCTACGACGTCTCGGGACCGACCGCGGTCCTCGACAACTGGTTCGCCCACACCGCCTTCTGACGCTCACTCGGCCGTCGGCGGCGGGGCCGTCGTCGGCGGCTCGCCCGGCAGCAGGCACACCGCGAGGGCCGCGGTGTCGTCCTGGAGGCCGTGGTGCCCGTAGGCGAGCAGGTCGTCGTGGAGGCGCGCGAGCAACTCCACGGGCGGCAGCGGGCCCCAGGAGCGCACGCGCTCGGCCAGGGGATAGAACCTGCCCGACGCGTCCCGGGTCTCCGTGACACCGTCGGTGTACAGCAGCAGCTGATCGCCGGGCCAGAACGGGTAGACGTCGACGTGGTACGGGTTCGGGACCAGCATGCCGACGTTCAGCGGCGGCGCCGACCGCCCGCTGTCCAGCTCGCCCACCTCGCCGGCCCGCAGGCACAGCGGCGGCGGATGGCCGCAGTTGACGACGTAGACGAGTCCGCCGTCGGCCGGGATCTCGGCGAAGACCGCGGTGACGAACCGCTCGACGGTCTCGTCCCCGCCGAGCCGCTCCGCCCTGCGGGCCATGCTCGTCTCCATCCGGGCGGCGAGCGTGGCCAGGTCGGGTTCCTCGTACGCGGCCTCGCGGAACGCGCCGAGCAGGGTGGCGGCGGTCTCCACCGCGAGCAGTCCCTTGCCGCGCACGTCTCCGATGAGCAGGCGGACCCCGAAGCCGGTGGGGACGGCCTCGAAGAGGTCACCGCCGATCCGGGCCTCCGCGGCGGCCGAGAGGTAGAGGCTCTCCAGCTGAAGGTGCCCGATCCGGTGCGGCACCGGCCGCAGCAGGACGCGCTGCGCGATGTCGGCCACGAACCGGACGTCGGCGAGGGTGCGCTCGCGCCGGATCCGGTGGGCGGCCAGGACCGTGCCGAGGGCGCCCACCAGGGCCGTACAGATGTAGGAGGCGACGTAGTGCCGGTCCCACAGATAGCCGACGGACCGGCCCGCGCAGCACGGGGTGCCGGCCAGCACCCCCTCGAAGACCACGGAGAACACCGTGGCCACGGCGACGCCGACGGGACCGTAGGCGAAGGCCGCGAGCAGGGGTACGGCGATCAGCGCGTAGCTCACCGGCCAGTCAACCGGCGTCACGGGCTCCACGGCCAGTAAAGCCGCCACCCACAGGACCGGCAGCCAGCGCAGCCACAGGGGAGCCGTCGGCAGCCGAGTCCGCGGGTCGCCGAAGCTGTCCGACTCCCGGTCGGCGGGTTCCCGGCTCATCCGTCGCTCCGGGGCACGGACGATCCGGCTTCGGCCCCGCGGTGTGCCGTCTCTTCGGAGGGACGGCACACCTGACGGTTCGGCCTACGTGGTTCTCGCACCCGGACTCCTGTGTCACACGACCTCGACAGCCCTCCAGCCTGGCGGGTCGTGCCCCGGAATCCCGGCCATTGCTCCACCGGGCGGCATGTTCCGGACGGCTCAGCCGGTGCCGAAGCCGATCGCGAAGACGTGCAGCCCGCCGGAGGCGACGTCGGACGGCAGCCGCACGGCGGCGACCGTCCTGCCCGCGGCCAGCGCCACCGGCTTGGTGGCGAACACGTAGGTCGTGGTGGGGTCGGACGACGTGCCGGTCTGGTTGCGGTAGGACGTGGTCACCGCGATGGTGTTGTCCGCGAGCGGCGAGGCGCTGCCCGCCGCCAGCGTCCAGTCGGAGAAGGCCAGGGGCACCGACTGGGTCGTGCCGTCCGTGTACGTCACGGTCGCGGTGCCGGAGGCCGGGCCGTTGTTGGCGGCGCCCAGGAAGGAGATGGCGCCGGAGCCCGACACCCGTACCGTCTGCCCGTTCGCCACGTAGTTGTCCGCGGCGCCGGCCGCCGCCTTCGGCCAGGCGAAGGTGACCCCGCCGGCCGCGACCTTCGCGCCCGGGGTGACACCCTGTCCGGCCAGGGCGCGCGCCGAGTAGCTGAAGCCCGCGCCGTCGAAGTTCGCCGAGCCGGCCGCGGTGTCTGCGGAGGTGCCCACGTCGGTGTACGACGGCGCGCCGGGGTAGGAGCGCGGCGCGGCGGATGCGTCCGACGCCCACGAGGTGTTGGCGGAGGTGCCCAGCACATACGTGAGGGTGCCGCCGCCGGTGAGGGCGCCGTCGGGTGCGTGCGCCGCGTTCCACGCAGTGCCGTTCCAGGTGGCCGACTGGACGTAGGGGGCGTCGTCGGCGGCACCGGTTCCGTTGACCGTGAGGGTGTGGCCGGACGGCAGGGTGATCACGGCCTGGGTGAACAGCGGGCTGCCGAGGGCCAGATCGGCGGTGCCCGGGGTCTCGGGGTACATGCCGAGGGCGGACCACACGTACCACGAGCTCATCTCGCCCAGGTCGTCGTTGCCGGCCAGGCCCGACGGGCTGTCGGTCCAGATCTGGTCCTGGACCTGCCGGACCACCGCCTGCGTCCGGTACGGCCGGCCGATGTAGTCGTACTCCCAGGGGATGTTGAGGCTGGGCTCGTTGCCCAGGTTGGTGTAGCCGCCGGCCCCGGTCAGCGAGGACAGGTCCTGGTCCAGGAACTTCGCCAGCGCCGCGTCGCCGCCCATGGCGGTGGCCAGGCCGCGCACGTTGAACGGCACCATCGGCGTGTACTGCCAGGAGTCGCCCTCGACGAAGTTCTTGCCCGAGGTCGGTGAGAAGCCCGAGGTCCAGGTGCCCGAGGCGTCGCGCGGCTGGACGAAGCCGCTGCCGTAGTGGAACAGGTTCTGCCAGTCCTGGGCCCGGTTCGCGAAACGCTGCTGGTCGGCGCCGTGGCCGAGGGCTCCGGCGAGCGCGGACAGGGCGAAGTCCGCCGAGTCGTACTCCAGCGTGGTGGACGCGGGGCCGTAGAAGTTGCAGCAGCCGTACTTGCCGTTGCTGGGCAACCGGCCGGTCTGTTCCAGGTAGTTGAGGCCCGGGCGGTTGTTGTTGGCCGTGGTGGCCTCCGCGATCAGACCGTTGAGGGCGGCGGCGGTGTCGAAGCCGCGGGCGCCGAAGGCGTAGTAGTCGGCGATGATCTCGTCCGCGGGGTCGCCGACCATCACGTACGTCTCGCCGTTGTTCTCCGACCACTTGGGGAACAGCCCGGTCTGGCGGTAGTCGTCGACCATCGACTGCGCGGTGTCGGAGGCGGCCTTCGGCGCGATCAGGGCTTCGAGCTGGGCCTGCGAGCGGTAGACGTCCCAGCCGGAGTAGTTGGCGTAGGCGGCGGTGTGTCCCTTGTCGACGGTGTGGGGCTTGCCGTCGAAGCCGGGGTAGTGGCGGTCGGTGTCGCTGATGACGTTCGGGTGCAGCAGGGCGTGGTAGAGCGCCGTGTAGAAGACGGTCTGCCAGGCCGCCGTGCCGCCCGCGATCCGCACCCGGCCGAGGAGCGACTTCCAGGAGGTGTGCGCCGCGTCGCGCACCGTGGCGAAGCTCCAGCCGGGGTTCTCCGCCGTGCGGTTGCCTACCGCGCCGGCGGCCGACACGTACGAGATGCCGACCTTGGCCTGAACGGTGCGGTGGGCGGAGGTGTCGAATGTGACGTAGCCGTCGGTGCCGCTCGCGGCTTTGGCGAAGGAGTGGGCCGGGCCGGGGACGACGCCGTGCAGCACGGGCTTGTTCGGCGCCTCGGGGGTGCCGGCCGGGACGTCGGTGCGCGGCGTGGTGGGCGCGGCGGCGGCCGGGGCGGTGCCGCTGTGCTTGAACGGCTGGTCGAAGACCATGTCGAAGTAGACGGTGTAGGAGTTGCCCTCGCCGCAGAAGTTGCCGCTCGTGACGCTGCCGCGCACTTCCTTGCTGTTCACCACGTGGAACTGGGCTGCGGTGTCACCGTTTTGACTGTTCGTCAGTTTGAACAGGAGGTTCGCCTGGCTGGTGGCCGGGAAGGTGAAGCGCGCCATGCCGCTGCGGGTGGTCGCGGTCAGCTCCGTCTTGACGCCGTTGTCCAGCGACACCGTGTACGAGCCCGGGGAGGCGGACTCGTGGGCGTGCGAGAAGCTGTCCGTGGCGCGGGCGTCCACCGTGCCGAGGGTCGGCAGGACCGGGATGTCGCCGCCCGCCCGGCACCCCGGTCCGGCGATGTGGGTGAGGCCGAAGCCGGTGATGGCCGAGTCGTTGTACTCGTAGCCGCCGCCGTCCGGCTTGTGCGGGGTGTCGGGGCTCCACTGGACCATCCCGAACGGGGTGTCGGCGCCGGGGAAGTCGTCCGCGGCGTTCGAGGTCCCGATGAAGGGGTTCACGAGGGAGGCGGGGTCGGCGACCAGCCGGGGCGCGCCCGCGGCGGCGTGCGCGGGAGCTGCGGCGACGCCCACCACGAGGGCGCCGACGGCCAGTACGGACGGGAGTCGGAAGGGCGGCAGAACGCGGGCCGGGAACAGGCGAGTTCTGCCGTCTGCTCTGAGTCGGGTGGATCGAGTCATCGTGACCGTGTCCCTTCGACAACGTTGTCCCGAAAGCTGGCGCCTTCCGTCCCTGCTGTCAAGGACGCGCGACTGACGTGACGTCATGTTTCGTGCCCACCGCACACATTGACTCAATCCCGGAGCTTCTCATAAGGCAAAAGGCAACAAATCTTGACGCGGGTCATCGGCGTGCGTAGCTTCCGCAACGGCCGTCGCAGGGAGGAGCCCAGCATGCGCGGAAACCGCAGAGGACCGAGACCGCTCGCGTCGTTCCTGGCCGTCGTCGCGCTCGTCCTGGGCGCCGCGCTCGGCCTGCCCGGCACCTCGCGGGCCGCCGGCGCCCAACTGCCGTGCGACATCTACGGCGGCGCCGGTACGCCCTGCGTCGCCGCGCACAGCACCGTGCGCGCGCTCTTCTCCGCCTATGACGGCCCGCTGTAGCGGGTCACCCGCGCCTCCGACGGCGCCGGCGCCGACATCGGCCTGCTGGCGCCGGGCGGTTACGCCGACGCGGCGCAGCAGGACCGGTTCTGCGCCGACACCACGTGTGCCGTCACGCGGATCTACGACCAGACCGCACGCCACAACGACCTGACGCCGGGTCCGGCGGGCACCTCAGGGATGGGCGCGGACCGGGGCGCGGACGCCGCCGAGATCGCCGTCACCGCCGGCGGTCACAAGGTGTACGGCGTGTGGATCTCGCCGGGAGTCGGCTACCGCTCCACCGGAGCCGCCTCCGGCGTCGCGGTCGACGGCCGGCCGGAGGGCGCGTACATGGTGGCCAGCGGCACCCACGTGGGCTCCGCGTGCTGCTTCGACTACGGCAACGCCGAGAGCACCCCGGCCGACACCGGCAACGGCCACATGGACGCGGTGAGCCTCGCGACCACCTGCTACTTCGCACCGTGCACCGGCTCCGGCCCCTGGGCCGAGGCCGACCTGGAGAACGGCATGTTCCAGGGCGACAACGGCTCCAACACGGCCAACCGGGGCAACGGCAGCACCTACGTCACCGCGGTGCTGAAGAACGACGGGCAGACCCGGTACGCGCTCAAGGGCGGCGACGCACAGGCGGGCGGGTTGACGACCTGGTGGGACGGCTCCCTGCCCACCCGCGGCGGCTATCGGCCCATGCACCAGGAGGGCGGGATCATCCTCGGCACGGGCGGCGACAACAGCAACTGGAACATGGGCACCTTCTTCGAGGGCGTGATGGTCGCCGGCTACCCGAGCGACGCCGCCGAGAACGCGGTCCAGGCGAACGTCGTCTCCGTCGGCTACGCGGGCGAGACGAACGTCCCCAACGGCCCCCAGGGCACCATCACCGGCCCGGGCGGCACCTGCGTCGACGTGGCCGGCGACGACACCGGCACCGACGGCACGGCCGTCCAACTCTGGGGCTGCCAGTCCTGGGCCGAGGACCAGCACTGGACCCACCGCGCCGACGGCAGCCTCGCCACCATCGGCCGCTGCCTGGACATCAATGGCAACGGGACGGCTGCCGGGACGCAGGTGGAGTTGTGGGACTGCAATGGCGTGGGTGGGCAGAAGTGGGTGCAGCAGGCGGACGGTTCGTTGTTGAATCCTCAGTCGGGGCGGTGTCTGGACGCGCCGGACGGGGCGACGGCGAACGGCACCCGGCTGCGGATCTGGGACTGCAACGGCTCGGCGGCCCAGAAGTTCTCGGTCGACGGAGGAGCCCCCGTCACGGGCCCGGGCGGTGCGTGTGTGGACGTCGCCGGCGACGACACTGGCACCGACGGCGCGGCCGTCCAGCTCTGGGGCTGCCAGTCCTGGGCGGTCGACCAGCACTGGTACCGCCGTGCGGACGGATCCCTGAGCACCCTGGGCCGCTGCCTGGACATCAATGGCAACGGGACGGCTGCCGGGACGCAGGTGGAGTTGTGGGACTGCGACGGGGTGGGTGGGCAGAAGTGGGTGCAGCAGGCGGACGGTTCGTTGTTGAATCCTCAGTCGGGGCGGTGTCTGGACGCGCCGGACGGGGCGACGGCGAACGGCAGCCGGCTGCGGATCTGGGACTGCAACGGCTCGGCGGCCCAGAAGTTCCGGTTGGGGTGAGGCCGGGCCGGGGTCAGAGGATCTCCTCTTCCTCCGGGACCACGACCTGGTCGATCATGTGCTGGATCTGCTCGGCCGGCAGGGCCACCGCCAGCGCCCAGTAGTAGACGACGAGGCTGAAGGCGGCGGTCACACCGATGTCCCACCACAGCGGGAACCAGGGGTGCTTGAGCGGTCCGAAGTCGCTGAGGTAGACGATGAGACCCATCCCGACCAGGTAGACCGGCAGCCACTGGGCGGCGCGCAGGTCCAGTTGGGGCGTGATGGGGTTCATCCTGAACACACGGTTGGCGATCAGGATGACGTAGCCGAGGAGGATGGCGACGCCCAGCTTCCAGTCGGTGGTCCAACCCGACCACAGGATCAGCAGGTTGGCGACGACGAAGGCCAGAGGTGACATCCAGCTGCCGCCCGGTAGCCGGTACGGGCGGTGGGTCTGCGGCAGACGGTTGCGGAACACCCCGAAGGACAGTGGCGCGCCGGCGTACATCAGCACGCTCGCGCTGGTGATGAGTCCGACGAGGGAACGCCAGCTGGGGAACGGCAGGAAGCAGACGCAGCCGGTCACGAACGCGGCGATCAGTCCGACCCAGGGGACGCCGCGCCGGTTGGTGGCCTCGAAGGCGGAGGGCACGTAGCCGTTGCGGCTCAGGCCGTAGGAGACCCGGGAGGAGCCGGTGATGTAGATCAGACCCGTGCCGGCAGGGGAGATCACGGCGTCCAGATACAGGACCGCGGCCAGCCAGCCGAGGCTGATGAGCGTCGCGACCTGGGCGAACGGCCCGCTCAGGGCGGTGAACGCCGAAGTGGCCCAGTGGCCGCCGATCTGGGAGGCGGGCAGCGCGGCGAGGAACACGACCTGGAGTCCGACGTAGATGAGGATGCCGAGGATGATCGAGCCGATCACGGCACGCGGGATGTCCCGCTTGGGGTTGGCGCTCTCGCCGGCGAGCTGGTCGGCCTGCTCGAAACCCAGCAGCGCGAAGATGATGCCGCTGGTGGAGACGGCGGACAGGATGCCCTTGGCGCCGTACGGGTCGAAGCCGTCGGCCGCGGTGAAGTTGGCGGTGTGGAACTGGGCGACGGCGAACACGAAGATGGTCAGCAGCGGGATGCCGACCTTCCACCACGTCGCCGCGCTGTTGGTGCGGGCGAGCAGCCGGATGCTGAGGAAGTTGATCGCCGTGATGACGGCCATCAGCCCGACCGCGATGGCGATACCGGGCGGGGTGAGGACGTGCTCGCCGCTCCTGACCTTCTCCCAGCCGCTCGCCCAGGAGTAGTGCTGGGCGTAGGTGATCATCGCCAGCACCTCGATCGGCGCCACCGTGGCCGCCTGGAGCCAGGAGAACCAGCCGAAGGAGGCCCCGGCGGCACCGCCGAACGCGTAGTGCGGGAAGCGGGCGGTGCCGCCCGACACCGGGTACATGCCGCCCAGCTCCGCATGCACCAGCGCCAGGATCAGGATCGCGACACCGCCGATGGCCCACGAGATGATCGCCGCCGGTCCGGCCGCCGCCAACGCCCCCTGCGCGCCGAACAGCCAGCCCGATCCGATGATCGAGCCCTCCGAGGCCCAGATCAGCCCGACGAACCCGATCTCGCGCCGCAGCCCGGGCCGCTGGGTCTTCGGACCAGGCGTCGCATCGGACACGGCCATGGCGCGCACCCCCTCATATAGGGTGAATGTCATCACCATCGTGCCACGGTGACGGGCTTTTGGCCGTGGCCGCGCGGGCACTTTCCGGGGAGGCGGGGCTCAGCCGGCGGCGGGTCGCGGGCCCGCCGGCGCGGCACCGCTGACCGCCGCGTCGTACAGGGCCCGGGTGGCGGTGCCGAAGTAGGCGCTGTAGGAGACCTGGGGCGTGTTGCCGCCCGTGTGATAGCCGCCGATCACGCCGATGACGGCCCAGCCGTCCGGCAGGGGAAGCAGCATGGGGCCGCCGCTGGTCCCGCCCACGAAGGCGTCGCAGGCGATGCGCGGGAAGGTGCCCGGGTCGGCCGGGTCGTCGCTGTCCCACCGGGTGGTCCAGCTCCAGCACTCCAGCGGCTTCTCGGCCCCCGCCGGGTAGCCGATCATCCGCACCGGGGCGTGGTAGTAGCCGGTCCCGGTGAGCAGCCGTACGCCGCCGACCGCGTCCTGGAGCAGGGTTCCGTCCTCGTTGGGTTCGGTGACGGCGAAGGCGAAGTCGTACGCGGCTCCGGCGTGCTCGCCCAGGTCGTAGTACTCCTGCGACACATAGACGCCGTTGGTGCGCACCGGGAAGACCCCGAAGGGCTTTTGTGTGTCGTGGTATTGCGGGACGAAGGCCAGGTGCCGCTTCGGCGAGGTGCCGGCGTACCCCTTCAGACAGTGTCCGGCGCTCAGCACGAGGTCGCGCCCGGGACTGCGCACGACCGAGCCGCTGCAGGTGCGGCCGGTCCCGGTGGCGTCGGTCCAGAAGAAGGTGCCCGCCTGTGGGATGCCGTCGAAGCTCCGGCTCGGCGGGATGTACTCGCCCGGCTGCGGCCCGTCCACCGCGGGGGACGCGGAGTGCGCCGCCGCACCGCCCTCGGCGCCCTTGAGGACGTCGGCGGGCAGGGCGGCGGCCATCCGGGCCGGGCTCCAGTAGGCGTCGAGCTGTTCGGCGACCGGGTTGGGGCCGGCCGTGGTGCTGTCGGCGGATGCCGTCGTGGTGAGTCCGGCACTGATCAGCAGGGCTGCCGCGCAGCCGGTGGCGTAACGGACGAATCTGGTCCCGAGCAACATCAGTTCCCCTCAGGGCGGCCGCAGGTGACGGCTCACCATAAGCCCGCGGCCCCGCGCGTCACAGCGTGCACGGCCGAATCCGGTTAGGCCCGGTGTCGGACGGCCGACGGACCGTCAACTTCCGTCGACCGGCCGGGTGTACGGGGCGTGAACCGCTCAGGCTCGTCCGGCGGCGGGCCGGGCTCGGACGGTCACGACAGCGCCCGGTGCGCGCTCTTGAGGGCCTCGCGGAAGTGGGTGACCTCCTGCGGCGTCAGGTCCTGGAGCATGCGGTGTTCGAGTTCGCGGGCCGGTTCGGCGTAGGCGCTCAGGAGGTCGCGGCCCGACTCGGTGAGGAGGATGACCTTCTCCCGGCGGTTGCGGGGATTCGGCTCACGGCGGATCAGATCGCGGGCCTCCAGGGCGCGGACCATGTCGGCCATGGACTGGGCCGTGACGAAGGAGTCCCGGGCCAACCGGGCGGCGGAGACGCCGTCGTGCCGGTCCAGCACGGTGAGGGCGGTGTACTGCAGCGCGGTGATGCCGGCCGGCCTGACCAGTTCCTCCAGCCGGGCACGGACCACGAGTTCGGTGCGCTTGAGCAGGTAGAGGACGGACGGGCCCGCCTCGGCAGGGCCCGCCTCCCGGGGGCCCGCTTCCCCCGTGGCTTGTGCCGTCGCGGGTTTCGTCGGTCGCGTCATGCCGTGCCTTTCCGGTGCCTTCCCCGATGCCGATCCGAGTCGCAGCGGCCAGCCTAAGCCATTGACAGGATTCCTGTCGGAAGAGAACACTGGCGCAACCAACAGGATTCCTGTCGATCTGTTCGACCGGACTCCAGGAAGGCCGACCGTTCCCAAGGAAGAGGCGCATTCATGGATCTGCACGGCAAGGTCGCCGTCGTCACCGGCAGCGGTCGTGGGCTCGGTCTGGCCTACGCCCGGGCCCTCGCCGCGGCCGGGGCCCGCGTCGTCGTCAACGACCTCGACCCCGGCGCCGTCGACGCCGCCGTGGACGGCATCACCGCAGCGGGCGGCACCGCCGTGGGCGTCGTGGCGGCGGTGGGGGACAGCGAGGCAGCCGAGCGGCTCGTCGAGACCGCCGTGACGGAGTTCGGGCGGCTCGACGTCCTCGTCACCAACGCCGGCATCCTCCGCGACCGGGTGCTGTGGAAGATGACGGACGACGACTTCGACGCCGTCGTCACGGTGCATCTGCGCGGCACCTTCACCTGCGCGCGCGCCGCCGCGGTGCGCATGCGCGAGCAGGGCACCGGCGGCCGTATCGTCCTCATCTCCTCCCCGGCCGGCCAGCGCGGCAACTTCGGCCAGACCAACTACGCCGCCGCCAAGGCCGGCATCGTCGCGATGGCCCGCACCTGGGCCCTGGAGCTGGCCCGGGCCCGGATCACCGTCAACGCCGTCGTCCCGGTCGCGGCCACCGAGATGACCAAGACCATCCCCGCCTTCGCACCGCTCATCGAGGAGTCCGAGCGCACCGGCGCCCCGCTGCCCGCCTGGCTGCGCCGGGACGAGGGCCTCGGCACCGTCGAGGACGTCGCGAGCCTGATCACCTACCTCGCGTCGGACGCCGCCGAGGACGTCACCGGGCAGGCCATCGGCATCGGCGGCGACCGGCTGGCCCTGTGGGCCCACCCCCGGGAGAAGTCCGTCGACTTCGCCGACGGCGGCTGGAGCGCCGACGCCATCGCCGAGCGCTGGCACGCCGGCGTGGGCGCCGAGCCCGAGACCTACGGCATCCCCGCTCCCCAGGTACCGGAGGCATGACATGGGTGACAGGCACCGTGCGACGATCGATGTCGGTGCGCTGACCGCCATCGACGTCCACACCCACGCCGAGGTGTCCAAGGACGGCCACGCCTCGCTCAGCCCCGAACTCCTCGGCGCCTCCGCCGCGTACTTCAAGGCGCACGGCCACCGGCAGCCCACCGTCGAGGAGATGGCCGCCCACTACCGTGAACGCCGCATGGCCGCCGTGGTGTTCACCGTCGACGCCGAGCACGCCACCGGCCGTCCCCGCATCGCCAACGAGGAGATCGCCGAGAGCTGCGCGGCCCACGCCGACGTCCTCCTCCCGTTCGCGAGCGTCGACCCGCACAAGGGCCGCGCCGGCGTACGGGAGGCCCGGCGCCTGGTGACGGAGTACGGGGTGCGCGGCTTCAAGTTCCACCCCAGCCTCCAGGGCTTCTCGCCCGACGACCGGATGGCCTACCCGCTGTACGAGGCCATCGAGGAACTCGGCGTACCGGCCCTGTTCCACACCGGCCAGACCGGCATCGGCGCCGGCGTCCCCGGTGGCGGCGGCATCCGGCTGAAGCACTCCGACCCGATGCTCGTCGACGACGTCGCCGTGGACTTCCCCGAGCTGCGGATCATCCTCGCGCACCCGTCGTTCCCCTGGCAGGACGAGGCACTGGCGGTCGCCACGCACAAACCGCACGTCTACATCGACCTGTCGGGCTGGTCGCCGAAGTACTTCCCGCCGCAGCTGGTGCGCTACGCGAACACCCTGCTGAAGGACAAGGTGCTCTTCGGCTCCGACTACCCCGTGATCACGCCCGACCGGTGGCTCGCCGACTTCGCCGCCCTTGACATCAGGCCCGAGGTCAGGCCCAGGATCCTCAAGGAGAACGCCGCCCGACTGCTCGGCCTGCTCAAGGACTGAGGGAGACGCCGTGTTGAACCGAGGCATCGGATCCTGGCCCGCCCGCCGGGCCCGCAAGACCCCGGACCGGATCGCGATCGTCCACGAGGACGACGAGATCACCTACCAGGCGCTGCACCAACGGGTCCTGCGTCTCGCCCACGTGCTGCGCTCCCTCGGGGTCGCGCGCGGCGACCGCGTCGCCCACCTGGGCCGCAACCACCCCGCCCACCTGGAGACACTGTTCGCGGCGGGCGTGCTCGGCGCCGTCTTCGTCCCCCTCAACACCCGCCTCGCGGCAGCGGAGTTGGCGTACCAGCTCACCGACTCCGGAAGCACGGTCCTGGTGCACGACACCGAGCTCGGCGACACGGCTGCCACGGCGGCCGCGGACACCGGGGTGCGCCACCGCATCACTCTCGGCCCGGCCGCTCCCGGCGCCCTCGGGTACGACGACCTGCTCGCCGGTGCCGCGGCCGACCCGCTGGACGAGGCCGTGGCCCCGGACGACCCCTGCATGATCATGTACACCTCGGGGACCACCGGCCGTCCCAAGGGCGCCGTCCTGACCCACGCCAACATCACCTGGAACAGCGTCAACGTCCTCGTCGACAGCGACCTGGCCGGCGACGAGGTCACCCTGGTCGTCGCCCCGCTGTTCCACACCGCCGCGCTGAACATGACGTGTCTGCCCACCCTCCTCAAGGGCGGCCGGGTCGTCCTGATGGGCGCCTTCGACGCCGAGCGGGTGCTGGAGGTGGTCGAGCGCCGGCGCGTGACGTACCTGTTCGGGGTGCCCACGATGTACGACGCCCTGGCCGCGCGTCCCCGGTGGACGACGACGGACCTGTCCAGCCTGCGCACCCTGACCTGCGGCGGCGCGCCGGTGCCCGCCCGCACCATCGACACCTACCTCGCGCGCGGGCTGGCCTTCAGCCAGGGCTACGGGATGACCGAGGCGTCCCCCGGCGTCCTCTTCCTGGACCGTGAGCAGACCTCGGCGAAGGCGGGCTCCGCGGGTGTGCCGCACTTCTTCACCGACGCGCGCGTGGTGCTCCCCGACGGCCGTGCGGCGCGGCCGGGGGAGCGGGGCGAGATCCTCGTCGACGGCCCGAACGTCATGGCCGGTTACTGGAACCGCCCGCAGGACACCGCGGCCGCCCTCACCGACGACGGCTGGCTGCGCACCGGTGACGTGGCACGCACCGACGACGACGGATATGCCTACATCGTCGACCGGGTCAAGGACATGTTCGTCTCGGGCGGCGAGAACGTGTACCCGGCCGAGGTGGAGGCCGCCCTGCTGACCCACCCCGCCGTCCGCGAGTGCGCGGTCGTCGGTGTGCCGCACGAGGTCTGGGGCGAGGTCGGCCACGCGGTCCTGGTCCTGGACCCCGGGGCCCGCGCCGACGTCGGCGAGATCCTCGCCCACGCACGGACCCTGCTGGCCAAGTACAAGATCCCGCAGACGGTGACCCTCGCCGAGAGTCTGCCCCGTACGGCCTCGGGAAAGATCGTCAAGGCCGCCGTACGGGCCTCCTACGCCCAGTCCTGATCCGACCAGTACCCAGGAAAGGCAGCACCCCCATGCCCACCGAAGCACGCGGTCTCGAAGAACTCCTCGCCCTCGCCGGCCGTGACCTCGGCCGTACCGACTGGCTGGAGATCACCCAGGAGCGCGTCGACACCTTCGCCGACGCGACCGGTGACCACCAGTGGATCCACACCGACCCGGAGCGGGCGAAGACGGGCCCCTTCGGCGGGCCCATCGCCCACGGCTATCTCACCCTCTCCCTGATCATCCCGCTCTTCGGCGACCTGCTGCGCATCACCGGCATCTCGATGAGCGTCAACTACGGCCTGGAGAAGGTCCGTTTCCCCGGCCCTGTGCCGGTCGGCGCGAAGATCCGGCTGCACGGCGTCGTCGACTCCGTGGCGGAGGTCAAGGGCGGCGGCGTCCAGATGCTGCTGACCTTCACCGTCGAGGCCGAGGGCAGCCCCAAGCCGGTGTGTGTGGCGCAGGCGGTCTACCGGCACTACGCCTGAGGCACGGCGTCGCCGCGCAGGCCCGCGACCAGGAGTGCGACCAGACGGCGGGCGTCGTAGCGCGTGTCGCTCTCCGCGCCGACGCAGAGGTTGCCGACGCCGCGCATGAGTTGGTAGGCCGTCAGGCCCGGCCGGATCTCGCCGGCCGCGGCCGCGGCGTCGAGCAGCTCGGCGCAGACCGGCAGGAGGCGGTCGAGGAAGTAGGAGTGCAGCGCCTCGAAGCCGGTGTTGTCGGACTGGAGGACGGCGGCGAGGCCGTGCTTGGTGACCAGGAAGTCCACGAAGAGGCCGATCCAGCGGCCGAGCGCGGCGTGCGGACTCCCGGCGGCCGCCAGCAGGCGCGGACCGGCCTCGGCGAGGCTCTCCACCTGGTGCCGGTAGACGGCGATGATGAGCTCCGCGCGGGTCGGGAAGTGCCGGTAGATCGTGCCGAGCCCGACCCCGGCCCGCGCCGCGATGTCACGGACCGGCGCGTCGACGCCCGAGGTGACGAACACCTGCGCCGCCGCGTCGAGCAACGTCTCCTTGTTGCGCAGGGCGTCCTTGCGCTGGGTGCCCGTGCGCCGGGCGTCCTCCGCGCGCGGGGGCGGGGTCCCGCGCTCCGCGTCCTCGTGGCTGCCGTCGTTCACCGCGTCGCTCCTCCGCTGCCGGCCTGTGCGCCTGCTCGCCTTGCTAAGCGGAACCGTGTTCCGTATCGTCATTACCGGAACACGGTTCCGTTTGCTCATGGTGTCAGAGCGGCGGCCGGCAGCCAAGTCGTGCCCTGCCGCCCGGCACCCTCCCTGTTGAGGAGAACGGTCATGCAGTACCGCACCCTGGGCCGCACCGGCGTACAGGTCAGCACCCTCGCACTCGGCGCGATGAACTTCGGCGCGATGGGGCGCACCACCCAGGACGAGGTCACCGCCCTCGTCGACACCGCCCTCGATGCCGGGATCAACGTCATCGACACCGCCGACGTGTACAGCGCCGGAGAGTCGGAGGAGATGGTCGGCAAGGCCCTCGCCGGCCGCCGTGACGACATCGTGCTGGCCACGAAGGCGGCCCTGCCGATGGGCGACGAGCGCAACCACCGGGGCGGCTCGCGCCGCTGGCTGGTCACCGCGCTGGACAACAGCCTGCGCCGGCTCGGTGTGGACCACGTCGACCTCTACCAGATCCACCGCTGGGACCCGGACAGCAGCGACGAGGAGACGCTGTCGGCCCTGACCGACCTGCAACGCGCGGGAAAGATCCGCTACTTCGGCTCCTCGACCTTCCCGGCGTACCGCATCGTGCAGGCCCAGTGGGCCGCCCGCGACCATCGCCTGAGCCGTTACGTCACCGAACAGCCCAGCTATTCCGTCCTCCAGCGCGGCATCGAGGCCCATGTGCTGCCGGCGGCCGAGGAGTACGGGCTCGGGGTGCTGGTCTGGAGTCCGCTGGCCTCGGGCTGGCTGTCGGGCGCCGTCCGCGCGGGCCGGGACGTCAGCACCCACCGCGCGACCTTCCTGCCCCGGCGCTTCGACACCACGATCCCCGCCAACCGGGCCAGGCTGGAGGCCGTCGAGAAGCTGGTGAAGGTCGCCGACGAGGCCGGTCTGACCCTGATCCAGCTCGCGCTCGGCTTCGTCACCGCGCATCCCGCCGTGACCAGCGCCCTCGTCGGCCCGCGCACCCTGGACCACCTGCACGCCCAACTCGCCGCAGCCGACACCGTGTTGCCGCCCGACGTGCTCGACGCCGTCGACGCGATCGTCGCCCCGGGTACCGATCTGGCCCCGGACGAGAAGTCCGACACCCCGCCCGCGCTGCTCGACCCGGCCCTGCGCCGGCGCCGCTGACCCGCAGACGACCGAAGAGGCACACTCATGACACCCACCCCCCGGCCCCGCTTCGGGATCATGACCGCGCCGATGCAGGTGACGTACGACGACGTCCTGCGGGTCTGGCGCGAGGCGGACGCCATCCCCGAGATCGAGCACGCCTGGCTGTTCGACCACCTCATGCCGATCGCCGGCGACCCGGACGGCCCGATCCTCGAAGGCTGGACCCTGCTCGCCGCCCTGGCCGCGCAGACGCGGTGGCTGCGGCTCGGCCTCCTGGTGACCAGCAACCGCTTCCGGCCGCCCGCGATGCTGGCCAAGATCGCCACGACGGTCGACGTCGTCTCCGGCGGACGGCTGGACTTCGGCATCGGCGTCGGCTCACGGCCGAACCCGCCCGAGGCCCGGCGCGAGTATCCGGCACACGGCCTGCCCTTCCAGGACACGGCGGACGCCGTCGAAAGCCTCGCCGAGGCCTGCGCGCTGATCCGCCGCCTGTGGACCGAGCCCGCACCCTTCGACTTCCACGGCACCCAGCACCGGCTCACCGGAGCCTTCGCCAACCCCAAGCCGGTCCAGCGCCCCCACCCGCCGATCCTCCTCGGCGGCCGCTCGGCCGCGACCCTCCGCGTGGTCGCCGAGCACGCCGACGCCTGGAACATCCCCGGCGGTGACATCGCCGACGCCGTCCGGCGCAGCGCCCTGCTGGACCGCGCGTGCGCCGAGATCGGCCGCGACCCGGCCACGATCACCCGCTCGATGCACCTGCCCGTCTCCTACGACCGCCCCGACACCACCCGCGACGCCGTCGCCGAGGCCCTCGACGCCGGCTTCCGGCACATCGTCCTCGGCCTGCCGGCGCCGTACCCGGTGGGTGTCGCCCGGTGGGTCACCGACGAGGTCATCGGCGCGGAGGCGGTCGCGTAGGGCAGGGCAGGCGGGCCGAAAGTCAGGCGAGGCCGCGCAGCATCAGGTTCCAGTAGAGGAACGGCAGTCCGTACCGCTTGAGGTACCACATGTCCCGGCGCTCGCGGGTCGTGTCGAGGAGGGGGAAGGTGGGACGGGGCCGCAGCGTGTAGTCGAACTCGGCGAGCAGCATGCTGTGCCGTGACGTGGTGATCGGGCAGGACGAGTATCCGTCGTACGACGCGGGCAGCGCGCCCGTGCCCGCCAGGCTCGCGGCGACGTTGCGCGCGACGACCGGTGCCTGCTTGCGGATCGCGGCCCCGGTCTTGGAGTTGGGCGAGGAGCCGGCGTCACCGAGGGCGAAGATCTCGGGGTGGCGCACATGGCGCAGGGTGTGCCTGTCGATCTCCACGTACCCGGCGGGATCGGCCGGATCGGCCAGCGGCGTCGCCTTGAGCCAGTCGGGCGCCGACTGCGGCGGCACCAGGTGCATCATGTCGAAGCGGATCGAGTCCCTGGCACCGGACGCGTGGTCGACGACGACGGCGGCGCGGCCGTCCGGATCCACCTCGGTCAGCTCGCTGTTCGTGCGCACCTCGATGCCGTAGCGGGCCGCGACCCGCTCCAGTTCCCTCGAGAACACGGGAACCCCGAACATGCCCGGCGTGGGCAGCACGAGCACCACCCGTATGTCCTTCAGGACTCCCTGCTCGCGCCAGTGGTCCGCGGCGAGGTAGGCGATCTTCTGTGGCGCTCCACCGCACTTGATCGGGCCCGCCGGCATGGTGAACACGGCGGTGCCCGAGCGCATCGAGCGGATCAACTCCCAGGTCTTGGGAGCCAGTTCGTACGTGTAGTTGCTGGAGGTGTGCGGTGTCGTGACGGCCTCGGCCATCCCGGGCACCCGGTCCCAGTCGAGCTGGATGCCGGGGCAGACGACGAGCCGGTCGTAGCCGAGGGTCCTGCCGTCGGAGGTACCGACCGTCCGCTGCCCGGGGTCGACGCTCTCCGCGCGGCCGCGGATCCAGGAGACGCCTCGCGGCAGCACGGACCGCTGCGGGCGGGCGCTGGTCCGGGCGCCGGCCCGGCCTCCGCCGACCAGCGTCCACAGCGGCTGGTAGTAGTGCGTCGCCGACGGCTCGACCAGCCCGATGCCGTCGACACCGCCGCGCCGCAGGCGGGCCGCGACGCTGATGCCGGCGCTCCCGCCGCCCACGATCAGGACCCTGTGGTGAGCGTCGATCGTCATGTGCGCCTTCCCTCGTGCGTCCGTCCGAGTTAATGTACGTACATTAGCTTTCCGAATGTACGTACACAAGAACGGTGATCGCGGGTGAAGGGCATGGGTGGTGAGCGGCATGGGTGAGGACCCCACTGCCTCGGCGAGCCGGGGCGGGACTCCGCTGTGGCGGCATGTGCGGGACGACCTGAGGGGCCGTCTGGCGCAGGGGGAGTTCGTCGACTCCTTCCCCGGCGAGAACGAACTGGCCGCGCGGTACGGGGTGAGCCGGCACACCATTCGCGCGGCGCTGCGCGAGCTGCGGGAGGAAGGCCTGGTCACCGCCGCGCGAGGGCGACGGCAGCGGCCGGTGGGCGAGGCCGGCATCGAGCAGCCCCTCGGCGCCCTCTACAGCCTGTTCGCCTCCGTCGAGGCGGCCGGGCTCGAACAGCGCAGCATCGTCCGGACCCTCGACGTCCGCGCCGACGCCCATGTGGCGGTGCGGCTGGGCATGGAGGAGTCCACACCCCTGCTGTATCTGGAGCGCATCCGCCTCGCCGACGGGGAACCGCTGGCCCACGACAAGGTGTGGCTGCTCGCCGCGGACGCCCGCGCGCTGCTCGACGCCGACTTCGGTCACACGGGGCTCTACGACGAACTCGCCGAGCGGTGCGGCATCCGGCTCGTCGGCGGCGAGGAGCGCATCCACGCGGTCGTCCCGACTCCCGCCGAGCGACGGCTGCTCGACCTTCCCGAGGGCGTGGCCGCGTTCTCCATCCAGCGGCTCGGCCGCACCCACGGCCGCACCGTCGAGTGGCGCACCACGCTGATCCGCGCCGACCGCTTCAGCGTCCTCGCGCAGTTCGACGCCCGGGCCGGCTACCGCCTCGACCCCGTGGGATCCCGGTTCACCCGCCCGGCCCGGAGCGCACGGCGGCTCGATGCGGTGCGGTGACGGAACGGTGCCGCGCGGCGAATCAGCCGTCGCCGCACACCAGTTGACGGTGGGTCCGCGTGGAGGGAATGCCTGACATGTTCTTCGTCGACACGATCGAGGTGGCCAGGCTCGGCAACCGCAGCTATCTGGCGGGCGGCCGGCGCACGGCCGTGGCCGTCGACCCGCCGCGCGACGCCGACCGGGTGCTGGAGGCCGCGGCCCGCAGGGGCGTGCGGATCTCCCATGTGGTCGAGACCCACCTCCACAACGACTACGTCACCGGCGGCCTGGCACTCGCCCGGCTCACCGGCGCCGCCTATCTCGTGCCGGCCGGGGCCGGTGTGTCCTTCGCGCGCATACCCGTGCACGACGGCGACCGCACGGTCCTCGACACGGACCTCGCCCTCCGGGCCCTCGCGACCCCCGGACACACCCCGCACCACACCGCCTACGTCCTGGAGGAACGCGGCACGGCGGTCGCGGTGTTCACGGGAGGCTCGCTGCTGATCGGCACCGTCGGCCGCCCCGACCTGGTCGAGCCCCGCCTCACCGGACACCTGGCCCGCGCCCAGCACGCCTCCGCCCACCGCCTCGCCGCCGAACTGCCCGACACCACCGCCGTGTTGCCGACGCACGGATTCGGCAGCTTCTGCTCCGCCGGACGGGCCGGCGGGAGCGAGACGACCATCGGCAAGGAGAAGGCGTCCAACGAGGCACTCACCGAGGACGCCGACACCTTCGTCCCCCGCATGCTCGCGGGACTCGACGACGTCCCCGCGTACTACGCGCACATGGGCCCCGCCAACTCCGCCGGACCGGCACCCGTCGACCTCACCCCGCCCGCCGTCGCCGACGCCGGGGAGATCGCGGCACGGCTGGCCGCCGGGGAGTGGGTGGTCGACCTGCGCAACCGCGTCGCGTTCGCCGAAGGGCATGTCGCCGGCACCTACAACTTCGAGGCCGAGGGTCAACTCGCCACCTATCTGGCCTGGTTGATCCCCTGGGGCAGGCCGGTCACACTCCTGGCGGAGTCGCCCGAGCAACTGGCTGGCGCCCAGCGAGAGTTGGTGCGCGTCGGCATCGACCGACCGGCTGCCGCCGCCACCGGAGACCCGTCGGCCTGGACGACCGACGGCGAGGCCCTGGCCGCCTTCCCCCGCGCCCGCTTCGCGGACCTCGCCGCACGGCACCCGGCCGAGGGCACGGTCGTACTGGACGTCCGCCGTGACCGGGAGCGGGCCGCCGGATTCATCGAGGGCTCGGTCCACATCCCGCTGCACACCCTGCACCGCCGCCTCGGCGAGGTGCCGGCCGGCGAGGTCTGGGTGCACTGCGCGGGCGGCATGCGCGCCGCCATCGCTGCCTCGCTGCTCGACGCGGCAGGCCGTGCCGTCGTCGCGGTCGACGACACCTTCGACACGGCCGGGGCGACCGGGCTCCCCCTCCGCACCGCCTGAGCCCGCCCGACATCCCGATCCGCACGAGAGGCGAGGAGCGCCCCCCATGGAGTCACCTACTTCCGCTACAGGCCGGATCACCGTGCAGGAAGCGGCCGAACGCACCGGACACGCCGTGCGGGACACGGCGTGCGACGACGCCGACACGCCCGTCCTGCTGGACGTCCGGGAACCGGACGAATGGCACGCGGGCCATGTCCCGGGAGCCGTCCACCTGTCCCTCACCGCGCTCTACGAGGGCAGGCCGCTGCCGTACGAGGTCCGGGGGCGGTGCCTGATCGTCATCTGCCGCTCGGGCAACCGCTCGCGGCAGGCCGCCGAACTGCTGGGCACCCACGGCGTCGAGGCCGTCGACGTCATCGGCGGCATGCGGGACTGGGCGGAGGCCGGGCTTCCGGTGGTGGACGCGCGAGGCCTGCGCGGCACGGTCGCGTGAGTGCCCTGATCCTCGCCCTCGTGGCCGGCGCCGTGATCGGGCTGGCGCTGGGCGCGCTCGGCGGCGGTGGCAGCGTCCTGGCCGTACCCGCCCTGATCTACCTGCTCGGCTTCACCCCGGTGGCGGCCACCACCGCCGGACTCGTGATCGTGGCCCTCACCTCGGGCACCGCACTGACCGCGCACGCCCGGGACGGTCATGTCCGCTGGGGCACGGGGCTGCTCTTCGCGGCGGCAGGTGTCGGCCCGGCGATGCTGGGCTCCGTGCTCGCCGGGCACCTCCCCGCGGGTGTGCTGTCGGCCGGCTTCGCGCTGGTCGCGGCCGTCGCGGCGGTCCGCATGCTGCGACCCGCGGCGCAGGACGGCGCCGGACGGGAGATCAGGGCCGGGCGCGCGGCGGCGGCCGGCGCCGGACTCGGCACGGTGACCGGCGTCCTCGGGGTCGGCGGAGGTTTCCTCGCCGTGCCGGCCCTCGTGGGCGTGCTCGGCCTGCGCATGCGCGAGGCGGTGGGCACCAGTCTGTTGGTCATCACCGTCAACTCCCTGGCGGCGCTGGGCCTGCGCGGCGGCACCGTGGACCGCCTCGACTGGGCGGTCGTCGGCCCCTTCGCGGGCGCCGCGATCCTCGGGGCGTGGGACGGCAGACGCCTGGGAGCGAAGGTGAAGGGCGGGACTCTGCGGCGGATCTTCGCCGTGGTGCTGCTGGCGGTGGCCGCCTTCATGTTCGCCGACGCGGTGATCTGACGCGACGGCGCCGAACCCGCGGGCCCGGCCGGCCGGGCGAGGGGTGCCGCTCCTCGCCCGGCCGCACGGGCGTGCCGGTCGGTGGACGGACCCGCTAGTCGGCGGCGGGCAGCGCGAGTCGCTGTCCCGGACGGATCAGGTCCGGGTCCGGGCCGATGACGTTCCGGTTGGTGTCGTACAGCCGGTGCCAGCCGCCGGGGACGGCCGCCCGCTGCGCGACTGCGGACAGGGTGTCGCCCTCGTGCACGGTGTAGGAGGCACCGGAGCGGTGGCCGGTCGCGGTGTGCGGGCGGGACTCGGGGGCGGTGCGCGGGTGAGCGGCGGTGCGCAGGGGAGTGGCGGGGCGTGCGACCGGCGCACTCCGCCCGCTGCTCCGCGTGAGGTTCGCCCGTACCGAGCAGACCGGCCATGCCCCCGGCCCCTGCTGGGCGAGGACCGCTTCCGCCACGTTGATCTGCTCCGCCCGGCTCGCCAGATCGGCCCGCGGCGCGTACGCGGTCCCGCCGTATGCCGCCCAGGTCGACCGGGTGAACTGCAACCCGCCGTAGAACCCGTTGCCGGTGTTGATGCTCCAGTCTCCGCCGCTCTCGCAGCCGGCGACCCGGTCCCACGCGGTGCCGGAGGCCGCGTGGCCGGCGGCCGGTGCGAGGAGCGGCAGAACGATGCCGAAGCTGCCGAGGGCGAGGGCGGTGCGGAGCGACGGCAGGAGCCGTGGGGGCACGGTGCGGCGTTGGGGCCGTCGTGCGGTCATAGGCCTTCCTCTCCACTGCGGTTCCCGCCCGCCGGTCGGTCCGACGGGCTGTAGGCAGTACGGCAGTGCCGCCCGGGCGCTCACAAGGCGCGCAGAGCTCACGCGATCCAGTGCGCCGCCGCGTGCCACCGCCCGATTTCCTGACGACCCATCAGCTGGGCTGGCAAGTGCGCACACAAGGAGGCACGGGAGCACGGAAGTCGGACCGGCCGTCGTGGCGCGGCGTCGCCCCGACGCGGGACGGGCCGTCGGGCGGCGCACGCCTACGACGGGTGGGGGAGCGCTCGGCCCGGACACGACGGCCGGGATGCAGCAGACGCGGTACCGGGCACTGCGGCGAACCGTCCAGGAGGCGCACACGGCCTCCGGCCGCGCGATGAGCCGCAGTTTGGACATCGCGCGCAGCGCGGCCGTCCGCACCGCCGCGACGGCGGCGTCACCGCTGCGGGCACACCGGCGTCCCGCGGGCACTCGGCGAACAGCGGGCTCTCCCGCACCCGGCGCGGCGCCCGCTCATCCCTCCAGAGCGATGCGGTCCCTCTGGCGCGGAGCCCGGACGGGCGCGGGACCGCGCCGTGCGCACGCGAGTGCGGCGGCGACGGCGAGCGCGGTCACCAGGGTCAGCGTCCACCGCGGGCCGGCCAGCCGGACGGCGGCCGCGCCCAGCGCGGCGCCGCCGACCAGGGTGAGAATGCTGAGGGCCTGCCGCCGGGTCGTCGACGAGGCGCGTTCTTCCGGGCGGTTGGCGATCAGGGCGGTCAGGGCGCTGGTCATGACCGTGGTGGTGACTCCCGGTACGCCGATCCGCCTGACGACGGCGTTCTGCATCCCCAGTGCCACGGCGCACACGAGGACCGGGACGAGCGCGGGCTCGGGACCGGCTCCGCAGGACCGGGCGAGCGTTGCCACGGTGAGCAGAGCGGCCTCCAGCGCCGCGCACCCGCCCAGCAGCGTCCGGTGGCCGGCGCGGCGCGGCGCCCCGTGCCGGACCAGCAGGGCTCCGAGGAGGAATCCGCCGAGCGCCGCCAGGGCGCCCACGGGCGAGGAGCCGGGCGAGCCGGCGAGACCCAGGCCCACGAGGACCAGGTTGCCGGTCATGTTGGCCACGAACACATGGCCCGGACCGAGCAGGCCGACGGCGTCGATCACCCCGCTGAGCAGGGTCAGCAGGACGAGCGGAGCGAGCAACCGGCCGGTCGTCCCGGCGGTGCCGGGACCGAGGTGCCCGGCCGCTGCGTCGCTCATGTCGTCACCCGTTCCCGTCGGCCGGCCGTCGCGTCCTCTCCCAGGATGGCGACGACGGTTCCATGCGTCCAATGCCTTGATGTGAGCGGAACCATGCATCAGTAGCATGGGTCGCATGGACGTGCAGGTACTGCGGTGTTTCGTCGCGGTGGCCGACGGTGCGACGGTGACGCAGGCCGCGGCGGAGGCGCACCTGACACAGCCGGCCCTCTCACGGGCACTGAGACGTCTGGAACACGAGGTCGGGGCCGAGCTGTTCCAGCAAGTGGGCCGCGTCCTGCGGCTGACCACGGCCGGCCGGGCCTTCCGGCAGCACGCGGACGCCGCGCTGGAGCAACTGGACCGGGGGCTGCGCACGGTCCACGAGACCGTGTCCCCGGAATCGGGCCTGATCCCGCTGGCGTTCCTGCACTCCCTGGGCACCTGGCTGCTGCCGCCGCTGATCACCGGCTTCCGGGAACGCTTCCCCCACGCGCGCTTCGAACTGCGCCAGGCCGGCGAGGGCGTGCTCGTCCAGATCCTGCTGGACGGAACCGCCGACCTGCTCCTCACCGCCGGTGACCCCGGCCATCCGCTGATCACCTGGCGGCGTCTGCTGGTCGAACCGCTGTGGCTGGCCGTACCCCCGGGACACCGGTTGGCGAGGCGCCGGCGGGCCCGGCTGGCCGAGGTCGCCGACGAGCCGTTCATCATGCTGCGGCACGAGCAGGGCCTGCGTGCCGTCACCGAAACGCTGTGCCGCACAGCGGGGTTCACCCCGCACGTGGGCTTCGAGGGCGACGAGGTGGCGACCCTGCGGGGACTGGTCGGCGCCGGGCTCGGCGTCGCTCTCGTGCCGCGTCCGCACGCCGCCGTTCCCGCGGACGCGCCCTCGTATCTGCGGGTCACCGATGTGCACAGCGCCAGGGACATCGGCATCGCCCGGCTGACCTCGCGCACGCTTCCGCCGAGTTGCGCGCGGTTCCTCGACCATGTGCGCGAGCACGCCGCGTCGGTGGCCGAGCGGCAGCACGCCCACGGCCCGGCACCGAAAAATGCCCGCACAGGTCCATGACAACCTGACTACTGTGCTCACGTGACGGAATTCGGCGTGCTCGGCGACACCACGCAATGGCGACAGGACTTCGAACGACGGCGACGCGCCTCCTACACGGCGGTCGGGCTCGACGCGGCCGCGGGGGAGCGGATGCTCGACGGCGTATGTGCCGACATCGGCGACTGGACCGTCGCCGAGATCACGGACGCCGGGATCCGGGTGGGACACGTCGCCGTGCTCGTGGCCGACAGCAGGGGCGAGCTCGCGGGCCGCATCTGCGACCTCCGCGTGGACCCGCACCATGCCGGCCGGGGGTACGAGCAGGCGGCCCGGGACTGGGCCGAAGGGTGGTGCGCACAGCGCGGCGCGCGCCGGCTGGACGTCCCGCTCGCCGAACCCGCGTGCGACCTGTTCGACGGTTACGGCGTGCGCGGCCAGCTCAGGGTGCGCCGCATCGACACCCCGCCGGAACTCCTCGACGGCGTCGGCGCGCGACCGATGACGCAGGACGAGTATCCCGGCTGGCTCGCCGCCGAGAAGGCCTCCTACGCCGGTGACATCGTCCGCTCGGGGACCCTGGGCGCGGAAGAGGCCGAGCGGAAGTCCGGCCGCGACTTCGCCAAGCTGATTCCCGAGGGACTGGCGACGCCCGACAACACGTTCCTGGTGCTCGAAGCGGAAGGCGAGACGATCGGCACCGGCTGGCTGAGGCACGGTCATCTGCCGGGAGTCACCTACGGATACTCGCTGCACGTCCGGGAGGAGCATCGCGGCAAGGGATACGGCCGGGCCGCGATGGCGGTCGGCGAGCGGGCGACGCTCGCGGGCGGCGACGCGGCGCTGATGTTCACCGTGTGGGGCGGCAACGAGGTGGCGATGAACCTGTACACCAGCGCCGGCTACCACGTCATCGAGGAGATCCGCTCCATCGACTTTCCGGAGTGACACCGCCGCCCGCGTGCGAGTGCGGGCTCAGTACCCGACCCGAAAGGTCGCGTCCTGCTGGTCCTCGGCCGTGGAGATCGGGTCGATGCGCAGGACGTAGTCGAAGTGGCGGATGTGGCGGGTCGGGTTGTTGTACGACCGGAACGAGGCCCAGCTCGCGTCCGCCAAGCCCGGTGTGCGGTAGAAGGTCGCGTCCCCGGCGAACGTGGACGTGCCGTCGCCGACGTCGAGTCGGAGCTGGTAGTCGTAGTGGCGCAGGTAGCGCGTCGGGTAGTTGACCGACTGGAAGGAGACGCCTGCCGGGTCCGCGAGACCGGGGACCAGCCTCCACTCCGAGTCGAGATACGGGTCGATGGGGTAGGCGTCGATGCGGCCCACGAAGTCGGAGTGACGGACGTAACGGTCCGGGTGGTTGTACGACTTGAGGCGGTTCCACTGCGGAGTGCCCCAGTACGCCAGGAGCTTGGCGTACTCGGCCGAGGTGATCGCGCGGATGCCGCAGTGCTTGGAGTTGACCGGCTGGGTGTAGGTCTTCTGGTCGCGTGCGGTCCACGTGCCCGTGGACAGGTCACCGGACTGCCAGACGTAGAAGACGCCGTTGGGGGTGTAGGTGTCCCCGTAGAGGTACCAGGTGCTGGAAGTGGGGGACTTGACCAGTTCCGGTGCCTCGGTGCCGCCGTGCGCGACGGCCGTGCCGAACTCCGTGAAGCTCCCCGGGGCGAGGGACGTGGAGCGGGCGCCCACCAGCGTCTGGTTCTTCTTGAAGTAGAGGTAGTTGACGCCGCCCACGCCGACCGCCATGTCGCCGTCGATGACGTCGTAGCCCGGGTCGAAGAAGACCTGGGGTGCGGAGGCGGTCAGGAAGTCGGTGGTGTAGTTCACCATGATGACGTTGTGGCCGCTGGCGTCGACGGCCGAGTAGATCACCGCGTACTGGCCCCGGCTCGCGTCCCAGAACGCCTCCGGCGCCCAGGCGTGGGTGTTCATGTCGTGCAGCTTCAGCCGGTGGTAGCCGGTGAAGGTGCACAGGTCGGTCGAGTACCAGACGTGGATGTACTGGCTGACGTAATTCCAGTCGGTGCCCTTCAGGTCGGTGGCGAGGACGACGAACGTGCCGTCCTGCCTGCGCAGGACGAACGGGTCGCGCAGGCCGAGGTCGCCCTCGGTGGGCGTGACGACGGGGTTGTTCTGGTTCAGCGGTGTCCATTCCAGCGCGTCCTGGCTGACGGCCAGGTGGAGGCCGTAGTCCGTGCCGTCGCCGAGGCTGGTCGACTCGGTGAAGTAGCACATCACGTACGCCGGGTCGGCCGCCTGCGCGGCTGTGGCGCCGAGGCTCAGCGCACCGGTCACGGCCAGGGGCGTGGCGGCCGTGAGGCCGAGGAACTGACGGCGGGAGGTGGCCATGCGTGCTCCAGGAGGGGTGCGGGCCCTTGAGGACGAACAACAGTCATGATCGGTATATCGAACGTGGTTCGGTAGGTCGCTCAGAACGTAAGGCGTGGCCATGTTCGCGTCAATAACTCAGGCGAGTTTCCTCAGGTCGTCGACGGCGTTCTCGATCTCCGGCAGTGCCAGCATGGCCAGCCGGGCCTCGCGGGTCCGGGCGCGGATGTGCGCGTCGGTCAGCGTCTCGCGTACGGCCGCGGCGATGCCGTCCGGCGTGCTGTCGTCGACCGTGCGGCCGAGCCCGAGCTCCTGCACCCGGCGCGCGTTGGCCAACTGGTCGCCGAACTGCGGCAGTACCGCCATGGGGGTGGCCGTGCGCAGCGACTCGCGGACGCTGTTGAAGCCGCCGTGGGTGAGGAACGCGTCGACGCACTCCAGCAGCAGGGGCTGCGGCACCCGGTCGGTGACGCGCACATGCGCGGGCAGCCCCTCGGTGTCCGCCGGGAGGCCGGAGGCGGCGACGACGACGGTGCACTCCTCCAGCCGCTCGGCCGCCCCGATCATCGACCGCAGCGTCACCACCGGGTCGGGCAGCGGGACCGGCGGCTGCTCCTGAGCGGGGGCGGCGGCCGTCTGCTGCCGGATCATCGGGAGCGCGGTGCCGAGCGCGGCGAACACCAGGGGGCGGTCGGTGGGCAGTTCCGCGATCCACCGCGGCAGGACCGAGTGGCGGTCCACGGCAACGGTCTGCCGGTACGCCCGCGACGGGGGCAGGTGCCGGGCGAACGAGAAGGCCGCCGGTACGTAGTCGATGCGCCCGTGGGGGACGATCGACAGCGGGTCCTCCTGGGCGGGCAGCCCCTGTTCCCGCCGTACGGCGTTGAGGCGGGGCAGCACCTGGGCGGGGTCGACGGCGTTCCCGGCGCCCGACGGGGTGGGCAACTGCGGGATGCTGAGATGTTCCGCGATCAGGCAGGAGCCGAGGTCCATGCCGTCACGCAGGATCAGCTCGGGGCGGAACTCCCGTGCCACCGGCAGGATCCGCTCCAGGAGACTCCTGGCCATCGGCCCGGACATCGCCAGGAGCAGGGCCCGCTCCAGCAGATCCTGCCGCGCCTCTCCTTCCGGACCGCTCTGGGACGCCGACGCGAGCACGTCCGCCGTGATGAAGGACCCCACGGAGAACTCGCCGACACAGGTGCTCACCCGGACGTCGTCCTGTGCGAACAGCGGGACGAGGGACGGAGCGGTGGCCACGAGCACGTCGTGGCCGGCCGCCGCGAGCGCCCGGGCCAGGGGCAACTGGGCGCGGCCGTGGGAGGGACTACCGAGCGTGGTGAACAGGACCCGCACGACAAACCTTTCTGTGCTGGCACAGAAGGTAAGCCGACGAAAGCCGGGCAGCGGGGATGTGACGCACACTCAGCGCGCCGCCGGGCGGCCCGCTCAGACGCGGACGCCGAACATGAACGGTCCGCCGATGGTGTCCATCGACTCGTACCGGACGACCGTGCCGGTCCGGGGGGCGTGCAGGATCTGGCCGTTGCCCGCGTACAGGCCCACGTGGTGCAGGTCGTTGAAGAAGAAGACCAGATCGCCGACCTGGAGCTGGCCACGGGTGAGGCGGGTGCCGGCGCCGGTCTGGGCCTCGGAGGTGCGTGGCAGGGAGACGCCGGCCTGCGCGTAGGCCCACGAGGTCAGGCCGGAGCAGTCGTAGGAGGCGGTGCCGGTGGCGCCGTAGACGTACGGCTTGCCGAGCTGGCTCTGGGCGGCTGCGAAGGCGGCGGAGGCGCGGCCGGAGGCGGAGCCGGCGTCGCCGAGGTCCACGCGCTGGGTGGCGGAGCGGTCGGCCCGCGCCTGCTCGGTGGCGAGCGCGGCCTTCTCCTTGGCGGTCAGCGTGTTGAGCAGCTTCTGTGCCGCCGCGAGCTTGCTCTGGACTTCCTTCTTCTTGCCGCCCAGCTCGGTGCGGGTGGCGGCGAGGTCCCTGAGCTTCTCGGTGGCCTCGGCGCGCTCCTGGGTGAGTTCGCGCTGTCTGTCCTGGATCTTCTTCAGGGCCTCGACCTGCTGGCCGCTCAACTGGTCGAGCGTGGAGGCCTTGTCGAGGAAGTCGTCCGGGTCGGAGGACAGGAAGAGCTGGACCGAGGGGTCGATGCCGCCGGAGCGGTACTGGGCCGTGGCCAGCGAACCCAGGCCGTCGCGCAGCTTGTTGAGATCCTGCTGGCCTCGCGCGACACCGTCCTGGAGGGTGGAGATCTCCTTCTGCAGCTTCTGCTGCTTCTCCTTGGCCCCGTTGTACTTCTCGGTGGCCTGTTCCGCCTGCTCGTAGAGCTTGTCGACCTTCGCCTTGACCTCGTCCTTGCCGAGCTTCTCGCGCGGCGCGGCATCGGCGGCGTTCGCACTGAGCGCGACGGCAGCGGCGGCCGCGGTGGTCAGCACGGTCACACGGGTGCGGCTCGGCTGCTTGGGTCGACGATGGGACGCCACAGGGGTGAGCTCCTTCGGCCTTGAGTGATCACCTGAGCGAGGACTGGAGCATGACCTTAATGACTTTCCCATGGAGAGATCAAATGTTTGCATGAAGGATCTTGCCTGATGGGCACGTCGCCACGCCGCGCGGTTCACGAGTTCGAGTGGATCTTGCGCCCGCGCCATTCCCGGGAAGTCCGATATGGCGCACTCTGGGTGCCCAACTCCCCGGCGGAAGGACCGACTTGAGCACAGGCAGTGATTCTGACGAACCCGCCTCCGACGAACCCTCCTCCGACAAACCGGCCGAGGAACTCCGGTTCGAGTCACCTCGGCTCACCGTCCTGCGCCGCCACCCCGTCACCACGTGGGGGATGGCCCGGCGGCTGCCGTACCTCATGCGCCGCGCCCTGGCTCTCGCCTGGAAGATCGACCGGCGGGCCGTCGTCTCCCTGCTCACCTGCCAGGGACTCTCTGCCGGTCTGGAAGCGTTCGGCCTGGTCGCCACGACCAGCACCATCACCGCGCTGGTCGCCTCCGGGCACATCCAGGACCGGCTCACCAGCGCCGTCCCGGCCATCACCGCCCTCGCCGTCGCGGCCGGCGCCCGGGCGCTCCTCGCCATCGCCATCACGAACCTGTCCTGGCGGCTTTCCCCGCGGATCTCCCGCGAAGCCGAGCTGGAGATGCTGAACGCGGCCGTGGCGGCCGAGCTGACCGCCTACGACCAGCCGGGCTTCAACGACAGGTGGGACAACGCCGACCGGGGCGCCGAACTCGCCCAGGACCTGATCACCCAGTCCCAGCAGCTCATGGCCTGCCTCGCCTCCATCATCGCCGCCGCCGGCGTGCTGACCGCCCTGCACCCGGTCCTCCTCCCGCTGCTCCTCCTGGCCGTCCTCCCGCAAGGGCTCGCCAGCATGAAGAGCGCCCAGGTCACCTACGAGGCCAGCCGTGCCATGTCGTCCGAGCGGCGCATCCTCGCCCTCCTGCGCTGGTACATCGTGGACAAGGAGACCGCCGACCAGGTCCGGGCCGGCACCATGGCCCCCTTCCTCCTCGGCCTGTACCGGAAGATCGGCGCCCGCGTGGACACCATCACCGACCACGCCATCAACCGGGGAGGCCGCTTCCAGTTCCTCGGCGCCCTCGCGGGCGGCGTCGGCTCCCTCGTCGTCTGGAGCGCGCTCGCGGCACTCCTCGCGACCGGCCACATGTCCGTGGCCTCCGCCGGAACCGCGGTGTTCGCCCTGCGCACCGTCGGCTCGTCCCTGCGCGGCCTCGTCGGCTACGGCACCCAGCTCTTCCGCACCGGCCTGTACTTCGACGACTGGGTCGACTTCATCGAGGAAGCCGGCGGCCACCGCATGAACCGCGGAACCCGCTCTCCCGCCTCCCCGGACACCGTCAGGACGGAGAAGCTCACCTACGTCTACCCCGGCGCCGACAAGCCCGCACTGGACGGCGTCACCCTGGAGGTCCGCCGCGGCGAAGTCCTCGCCCTGGTCGGCGAGAACGGATCCGGCAAGACCACCCTGTCCAAACTCCTGTCCGGCCTGTACCTGCCCACCCGCGGCCGCGTCACCTGGGACGGCCGCGACACCGGCGAGTTCGACCCCCACGCCCTGTGGCAGCAGACCGCGGTCGTCCCCCAGGACTTCGCGCACTGGCCGCTCACGGCCCGTGAGAACATCACCCTCGGGCAGCCCCACGGCGGCGACCGGACCGTCCACCAGGCCGCGGAACGCGCCGGAGCCCACGAAGTCGTCGACACCCTCCGTAGCGGCCTCGACACCCTGCTCGCGCGTGAATGGTTCGGCGGCGTCGAGCTCTCCGGCGGACAGTGGCAGCGCATCGCCATCGCCCGCGCCTTCCACCGCCGAGCCGGACTCCTGGTCATGGACGAACCGACCAGCGCCCTCGACGCCCGCGCCGAACACCGGATCTTCACCGGCCTGCGCGAAGTCGCCGAGGACCGCGCCGTCGTCCTCGTGACACACCGGCTCGCCAACGTGGCCATCGCCGACAGGATCGTCGTCCTGGACCACGGCCGGATCATCCAGACCGGAACCTTCGAAGAACTCACCACGACACCGGGCCTGTTCCGCGAGCTCTGGCTCCTTCAGAACGACCGCGCCATCCCCGCCCAACGCGCCGACACGGAGAAGGAGCAGTCGGCATGACCGCGACAGCCTTGCCCGCCGCTGCGGATCAGGGGCGCTCAGCCGCGTTCGGCGACGACGTCACCTTCCGGCACAGGGCGACCACCTGATCCAGCGTCGGCTCTCCCACGATCCGCGCCAGCTCCGCCATGAAGGCTTCCTCTCCCTCGGCGTCCAGCACGGACCTGCACACCCCGGCGATCATGGTGAGCAGGGACAGCGAGTCCCCGCCCAGCCGGTGGAAGTCCGAGCGGCCCTCCAGCCGGGAGCGCTCCACCCCGAGGGTGCGTGCCCACACCTCGGCCACCGCCTCCTCCATCGGGTCGAGGGGCCCCTGCGGAGCCGCGACCGCGTCCGCATCGGCCCCCGGAGCCTCCCCGAAGGCGTCCGGAAGGGCCTTCGTGTCGACCTTGCCGCTCACCGTGTAGGGGAGTTCGGACAACGCCGTGATCGCCGCGGGAACCATGTACCGAGGCAGACGCTCCGTGGCGTACGCCGTCAACTCCTCCGTCAGGGAGTCCCGTTCCTCCGCCGCGAGGCCGGTGACCACGTACGCGTACAACGCCTTCGACGTACTCCCCGGCCGGGCCTTGGCGATCACCACCGCCCGCGTCACCTCGGGATGGTCCTCCAGTGTCCGTGCCACCTCGGCCGGCTCGACCCGGTGGCCTCGCACCTTCACCTGGTCGTCGATGCGCCCGACGAACTCCAGGCTGCCCGAGGGCATCACGCGGGCGAGGTCACCGGTCCGGTAGACCCGGCTGCCGTCGGCGAGACGGACGAAGCGTTCACGGTCCAGATCGGGACGGCCCAGGTATCCACGGGCCAGTTGCACGCCGCCCAGGTACATCTCGCCGACCTCCCCGGGTGCCACGAAACGGCGCCCCGCGTCCAGCAGATGCACACGGGTGTTGTCGCCCGGCAGCCCGATCGGTACGGCGATGCCCGTGTCGTCGCCGGCCCTGAAGGTGTGGGTGGTGCAGCCGATCGTCGCCTCGGTGGGACCGTAGAGATTGATGATCCGGCACTGCGGCCCGAACATCTCCTGGGCCCGCGCGGCGACTTCCACCCGCAGTTGCTCACCGACCACGACCACGCTGCGGTACCCGGCCGGCGCGATGTCGAGCTGTCCGATGAGGTCCAGATGGGACGGTGTCAGATTGAGCATGGTGGCACCGGAGGTCTGCAGCAACTGCCGCAGCGACAGATGGCTCGGTTCCTGCGGCATCAGGACGACCTCACCGCCCGCCAGCAGCGGCAGGAAGACCGAGGTGCCCGTGACGTCGAACGACGGAGAGGTGACCAACGGCAACCGGGTGTCCGCGGCCACCCCGAACTCCCGCGTGGCCCACTCGACATAGTGCGTCAGGCTGCCGTGCTCGATCTGTACACCCTTGGGCCGGCCGGTGGAGCCGGAGGTGTAGATCACGTAGGCCAGGTCGTCCGGGGACACCTCGACGTCCACGAACGGCGGTTCGTCGCCGTCCTCCGGACCGGCAGGCGCCGCCAGCTCGCCGAGCGCCAGCCGCTCACAGCCCTCCGGTACGACCGCCCGCTGCCCGTGGGCCTCCTGCACCAGGCAGTACGCCGCCCCCGCATCCGACAACAGGCCGGCCAACCGTGCGTCCGGATGCTGCGCGTCCAGCGGCAGATAGCAGGCACCCGCCCGCAGGACTCCCCACACGCCCGCCACCAGCGCCGCCGAACGATCCGCGAGCAGCCCCACCACCGTCCCGGGACCCACGCCGCGGTCCCGCAGCGCCCTGGCCACCGCGTCGGCCCGCCGGCTCAACTCGCGGTAATTCACCGGCCCTTCGGGACCGCTCAGCGCGACACGGTCCGGCGTGCGCCGCACCTGCTCGCGGAAGCGCCGCACCACCGAGGCGCTCGACACCAGCTCGCGCGCGGTGTCGTTACCCGCCCACACCCGGTTCGCCCGGGGCGACAGGGCCTCCTCGACCACGTCCAGCAGCGCCCCCGCGCGCTCCGCGACACCGGGCCCGTCCTGCCATGTCAGGGTCACCTCGGTCCGGCCACCGCTCTCGACCATGTCGATCGAGGGCGGTGCCCCGGGGCCCGTACCGCCCAGCGCGTACAGGGCGGTCGCCGTGAAGTCGTCCGCGTCGAAGGAGGCGAGGTCGTAGGTGCCCAGATGCGTGATGTGGGACAGCGCGGAGTACCGGTTCTTCCGCACCGCGGTCCGGTCGACCGCCGAGGTGAACATCCGGATCAGCGGCAGCGGGGTCTTCAGCATCTTCGGGTCGGTGCGCACCGCCAGCTCCGCGCCGTCGGCGAGCGCCTTGAGGGCGCGTCCGTGCACCTCCTGCCAGCTGTCCCCGGCATCGACGGGCAGCACGAACGCCTGTGACAGCCAGGCCGTCGAGCGGATCCCGGGTGCGTGCCGGCGCAGGTCGACGGGGACCATGAAGCGGCCGTTGCCGTCCGGGCCGTACGCCGCGGCCACCGCCGCGGCCACCTTCGCCGTCGCCGCCGGGTGGCTTCCGTCGACCGACCGCCGACGCCAGATGATTCCGGACGGCCTGCGCGGCAACGGGCCCAGCGGCGAGGACCAGAGCAGTTCACCGACGTTCCGGGGGACCGGCGGCGGTCCGCCGGGCAGGTCCAGGTCTTCGAGGAACTCGTCCCTGCTCAGGGTGGACGGCGCACCCAACGGCTCCGAGCCGCGCAGGACCCGGAACACGTCCTCGATCCACAGCATCAGCCCACGGGCGTCCGTGACGCCGTGCGAGGCCCGGAAGACGACGGTGACGGACGCCTCCGCGCAGTCCGGACCCTGCGTGCCGACCGGGAAGACGAGCACCTCGAACGTGGACCCCGGACTGCGCAGTACGTCCCGCAGCGCCGGCGCGTCCAGCAGCCGTGCGTCGAACGAGCCCGCCTCCATGACCCGGACACGCGGCGGAACACCGCTGTCGACGAGGTGGCGGCCGTCACGCACCAGTCTGGTACCGGGACTGGCCTCCGAGGCACGGGCCACGGCGTCGGCCAGCCGCCGCTCGTCCATCGTCCCCGCGCCCTCCACCACGAACTGGACCATGTTGGAGTGACGGGGCGCCATGCCCGCGTAGAGCCACTCGCCGGCGGACATCGCCCTGCGGTAGCCGTGCTGTTGTCGAGAGATAGGACTCATTTTGGCCTCCGGACCGGGTCCACCGTGGAGCCGGGCCCGCGTATTTTCGGCCGCCGGGGACTGGGGGTCCTCCTAGGAGTTGACGGGAACCGACACACCGGTTTCACCGTCGCTTCGTCCGGGAACGGGGCCGGGCCGAGGACGCCCGTACGCGGCGCCGCAGTACTAGGCAAACCCCTAACGAGGTCGTGGCGATACTGACGCTGCGATTCCATGCTGCGGCGTGTTGAAGGCCCGTGCGCGGCACGACCGTTCGGCTCGTCGGCGGCACCACACTTCCGTTCCCCACGCGATTGGAAACCGAGAGGCGTGAGCGTCACGTTGCGTACTGACCTGATCCGGCCGCTGCATGAGCTGCTCACCCACCATGCCCGTCGCTCCCCGGAGAAGACCGCGTTCCGGGACGCACGGCGCTCCGTGACGTACGGGGAACTGGAACGACGCACGCGCCGACTCGCCGGACACCTGGCGGACCTGGGCGTCCGGCGCGGCGACCGGGTACTGCTGCGCATGCACAACAACGTCGAGATGGTGGAGAGTTACGTCGCCGTCGCCCGCGCCGGTGCCGTCGGCGTCCCCGTCAACCCGCAGTCCACGGACGCCGAACTCGCCCACCACATCGACGACAGCGGCGCCGTCCTGGTCGTCACCGCGGCCGCCGGGGCGGAGCAGGTCCTCAGGATCGCCCGGCGCGGCGAGGCGGTCGGCGTCGTCGTGGCCGGAACCGGCCGGGCGCCCGGCGGGCTCCCGGACTTCGACACCCTCGCCACCACCGAGCCGGACAGCGCGGCGCGCGACGACCTCGGTCTCGACGAACCGGCCTGGATGCTCTACACCTCGGGCACCACGGGCCGTCCCAAGGGGGTGGTGTCGACCCAGCGGGCCTCGCTGTGGGCGACCGCGGTGTGCAACGCGCCCATTCTCGGCATGACCGCCGACAGCCGGGTGCTGTGGCCGATGCCGCTGTTCCACGCGGTGTCGCACAACATCGGCGTGCTGGGCGTACTGGCCGTCGGCGCCACGGCACACATCATGCAGGGCGCGGCACCCGACGAGATCCTGACCGCCGCACGCGAGGACCGCTCCACCTTCCTGGTCGCCGTGCCGACGCTGTTCCACCGCATGGTGGACGTGGCCCGGGAGAGCGGCACGGGCCGTCTGCCGGACCTCCGCGTGTGCATGGTGGCCGGCTCCGCCTGCCCGGCGTCGCTCCACGAGGCCTTCGAGACCACCTTCGGCATCCGGCTCCTGGACAGCTACGGCAGCACCGAGACCGGCGGAGCGATCACCACGCACGCCCCCGGCGGACCTCATGTCCCGGGCTCCTGCGGGCTGCCGCTGCCCGGACTCGGCCTGCGCCTGACGCACCCCCGCACGGGCGAAGAGGCCGTCGGCGGCGAGGAGGGCGAGGTGTGGGTCAACAGCCCGGCCCTCATGCTCGGCTACCACAACCAGCCCGAGGAGACCGCGGAGGTGCTCCAGGACGGCTGGTACCGCACCGGTGATCTCGCCCGCCGGGACCCGGCCGGCTACCTCACCATCACCGGGCGGGTCAAGGAACTCATCATCCGAGGCGGGGAGAACATCCACCCCCGGGAGGTCGAGGAGGTCCTGGTCCGGGTGCCCGGCGTGGCCGACGCCGCCGTGGCCGGTCGGGCGCACGACGTCCTCGGCGAGGTCCCGGTCGCCTATCTCGTACCGGGCCCCGAAGGCATCGACCCGCGCACCCTCCTGGAGACCTGCCGCCGGGAGCTCTCCTACTTCAAGGTGCCCGACACGTTCCACACGGTCGCGGAGATCCCGCGCAACGCGGCGGGGAAGACCGCCCGCGCACGACTGGCCGAGCTGCCCGCCACGCTGCTCACCGTGAACCCCTCGGTGGGCCTGAGGCCGGACGCCCAGGCGCCCGCCGACGCGGACACGACGGAATCCGGTGCGGCCGCGCCGCTCGTGGACGTCGCGCTGCCGACCGGGAGCAGGGCGCTGCTCGACCTGGTGCGCTCCGCCGTGGCCGAGGTCCTCGGATTTGGCTCCGCCCAGGAGGTGGACCCGGACCGGGCCCTGCACGAACTCGGCTTCACCTCGCTGGCCGCGGTGGCCCTGCGCGACCGCCTGTCCGCCGCGACCGGCCGCACTCTGTCGGCCGCCCTCGCCTACGACCACCCGACGGTGAGCGCGCTGGCCGCCCATCTGGCGGGCGAACTGCTCGACACCGCACCCCCGGTGGACGACGCGGCGCCGGTACGCCACGACCCGGACGAGCCGGTGGCCATCGTCGCGATGGGCTGCCGATACCCCGCGGGCGCGCACTCTCCCGGGCAGCTGTGGGACCTGCTCATGGCCGAGACGGACGCCGTCGGCCCGCTGCCGACGGAGCGCGGCTGGGACCTCGACCGGCTCCTGGACCAGGAAACCGGCGGCGCCGGCACGTCGTCCGCGCGTCAGGGGGCGTTCCTGGAGGACGTGAGCCGGTTCGACGCCGCGTTCTTCGGGATCTCGCCGCGTGAGGCGCTGGCGATGGATCCGCAGCAGCGGCTGCTGCTGGAGACCGCCTGGGAGACCTTCGAACGCGCGGGCATCGCGCCGTCCTCCCTCAAGGGCAGCCGGACCGGCGTCTTCGCCGGAGTCATGCACGGCGGCTACGGGCCCGGACTCTACGAGCGCGCGCCCGAGAACCTGGAGGGATACCTCGGCAACGGAGCCGCCGCCAGCATCGCCTCCGGGCGCATCGCGTACGCGCTCGGCCTCGAAGGACCGGCCATCACGCTGGACACGGCGTGCTCGTCCTCCCTGGTCGCCCTGCACCTGGCCGCGCAGTCGCTGCGCCAGGGCGAGTGCACGCTGGCCCTGGCCGGCGGGGCGACGGTCATGTCGACGCCCGCCGCACTCGTCGAGTTCAGCCGGCAGGGCGCCCTGTCCGCCGACGGCCGCTGCAAGGCGTACGCGGCCGCCGCCAACGGCACCGGATTCTCGGAGGGCGTGGGACTTCTGCTGCTGGAGCGGCTGTCGGACGCGCGACGCAACGGCCATCCGGTGCTGGCGGTGATCCGCGGTTCGGCGATCAACCAGGACGGCGCGTCCAACGGTCTGACGGCGCCGAACGGCCTGGCGCAGCAGCGCGTCATTCGCACGGCCCTCGGCAGCGCGGGCCTGAGCCCCGACGACGTCGACGCCGTCGAGGGCCACGGCACCGGCACCACCCTCGGCGACCCCATCGAAGCACGGGCACTGCTGGCCACATACGGGCAAGGACGTTCGGCCGACCGGCCGTTGTGGCTGGGATCGGTGAAGTCCAACATCGGTCATACGCAGGCCGCCGCGGGTGTGGCGGGCGTCATCAAGATGGTGCAGGCGATGCGTCACGGCGTGCTGCCGCGCACCCTCCACGTCGACGCGCCGTCCCCGCACGTCGACTGGACCACCGGAGAGATACGACTGCTGACGGAGACGCGGTCCTGGCCGGACACCGGACGCCCCCGTCGGGCGGGCGTGTCCTCCTTCGGCGCCAGCGGGACGAATGCGCATGTGATCGTGGAGGAGGCGCCGGGGGGTTCGGTGTCGGGTGCCGAGGGTGCTGTGGGTGTGGTGGGTGGGGCTGGTG